>NZ_PVWG01000009.1:0-154847 GCF_003003695.1 Phormidesmis priestleyi ULC007 | reverse complement strand
AGCTAAAGCCCATGGACATACGGTTGAACGCTTTCGGTTCAGGGCAGAAGACACTTAATACAACTTCATCCAACTCAACTTTTCTACGCCTACCTACTCAAATCAAGTATATTGTGATAATCTAAAGAAACAAATGGAATGACAAAGCAATCGAGACCTTAAACACGAAGGCGAACGGATCTGAGAGTCTCAATCCCTAGCTTATTCACCCCCTGAAAACCGTCTGGTCTTGGGGGTCCACTTCAACCAAGTCTTCTTTCTTGACCAGATCAGCCGTAGAAGCCGCAATCAGTTCATTGATTTTGTTCAAGCAAGCATTTAAGCCAGCCGCAAACTCATATCGATTTAACGCTTGGTTGCCTTTGTAAGTACGATCGGGATAACCCACAATGCAGCCATAGCGCTCTACCAAAGATTGCAACGCTTGAAATGCCCAATCGGTTGGCTGAACATCTGTGAGTTGAGAAACTGAGGTTACTTGTTCGATTTCGTCAGCTTCTTCAACATCATTAGAATCTGGTTGACTGCGCGATCGGAGTTGGAAACCTTCATCCGCCTGGGGCAAACTGGCAGACCGAGCATCAGAGCCTCCTAAAACGATGCTCAATATCCCCAGAGTAGCTAACCATAAAGTCCTCAAAACTTTAATTGTCATGATCTGCATCCACTGATGAAGTTACCTTAACCACAATTATTTACTTGCAGTAATATCAGTTGAGTGTGTTATGGAAGCGATCGTTCATCCACAACTGAAACTCTAAGAAGTTCACTTGCTCGTCTCTGTTCAAAAAACTATAGTGTTTGCAATCGGTGCAATTAAAGAATGTGGCAACTCTAGCACCCTTGCCAATTGAAGTTGAATATTATCTTGCGATCGCCAATACAATCTTGCTATATTTTGCAAAATTGTTTCGTGATTTGCTTACACTCACTCACGCGATCGGAGTTTTCCGGCGTTCTTCAATGTCTTCTAACGTGCGGATAATCAGCCGCTTTGCCTGAAGCTGCCAGCCCAGTTTTTGGATGTTGAACGCGATCGCACCCCCGACGATCGTGGCAATAAAATCTAAAGGCTGAAATGATGAAATTCCAAACAGCAAACCTAAACCAGCGATTCCCCAAAACGGCAAAGCCGCGGTCTGACGCTGGGTTTCGACTAACTTGCGAATCGGGTCGGTGGGCATCTCTGCTAACAGCGTTTCTTTAACTTCCTGCTGGTCTTTGGCGTTGACTGATAAACCGATCTTCTGTCTCAGTTTTTCAATCTTGCGGGCATCAGTGCTGTATTGCGTTAACTCATCTTCTGCCATCAAAACTAGCCGTTCACACTGTCCCATCGTTTGACCTCAATGCCATTTCCTCTATTGTTGATCGAAATTCGATTGATTTATAATTTTGCGATCCCCATCCCATTGTGGTCAACTAATTAATACCAATTTCAAAAACAATTGCGATCGTCTGTAAAAGGACACGGCAGTGCCATGTCCCTACTGTTGCATCAATCAAATTGGCATAACTTATGATCAAACCATCACAACCAAATTGGGCGCAATATTGGTCGCTTGACCCTGCGATCGTGTTTCTCAATCACGGCTCGTTTGGCGCGTGTCCATTGCCAGTGTTGGCACTACAACAACACCTACGCCAGCGCATTGAGCGACAGCCGCTGCAATTTTTTGGGCGAGATTTAGAACAGTTGCTTGACCAGGCACGAATTGATCTCGCCGCGTTTGTGGGTGCAGATGCCGACGATCTGGCCTTTGTGCCCAATGCTACGACTGGAATCAACACGATTCTGCGTTCTCTCACGTTTGAGCCTGGAGACGAACTGCTGACCACCAATCAGGAGTATAACGCCTGTCGAAATGCGTTGGAGTTTGTGGCAGCGCGATCGGGCGCAAAAATTGTGGTGGCAGAAGTCCCTTACCCGATCGAGTCTGCTCAACAAGCGATCGAGCTAATTCTGCAAGCCGTTTCTTCAAAAACTCGTCTGGCATTGCTGGATCACATTACCAGTCAAACGGGATTGGTGTTTCCGATCGCGGAGATCATTCACGCATTGACCGCTCAAGGAGTCGATACGCTGATTGATGGTGCCCACGCACCTGGAATGGTCGCTCTGGATTTGACGGCGATCGCCCCCACTTACTACACAGGCAACTGTCATAAATGGCTCTGCGCCCCTAAAGGAGCCGCTTTTTTATATGTGCAACGCGACAAACAAGCTGAGATTCGTCCTTTAACCATCAGTCACGGAGCCAATTCGCCACGCTGCGATCGGTCTCAATTTCGTTTAGAGTTTGACTGGACAGGAACCGATGATCCCACCGCTTATCTATGTGTCCCAGAAGCGATCCGATTTATGGGGTCACTGTTGCCGGGTGGCTGGTCTGAGTTGATGGCTCAGAATCGAGCTAAGGCGATCGCTGCCAGAAAAATTCTTTGCGAAATCTTGGAGGTTGCGCCGCCTTGCCCCGATCAGATGATTGGCTCTTTAGCAACGGTGCCGCTATCCGATGGGTCGTATATTGAGTTGCAGGATGCGCTGTTAGAAAAGTTTGGGATTGAAGTTCCGATCGTGCCCTACCCATCTGCGCCTAACCGATTAGTTCGCATTTCTGCCCAGATTTACAACACATTGGATCAGTACGACAAGTTAGGGCAAGCGATCGTAGAACTATCGGCCCATCACTAGACTTGAGTCATCCCAATTTGATTTAACGTGAGTTCGACGAGGTTTTTCGCTTCGTTCTCAGCGGCTTCTGCCCTCTAAATCCCCCAATTTGGGGGACTTCAAGCCAAAACTTCCGGTTCAAAGTCCCCCAATTTTGGGGGATTTAGGGGGCTTCCCGAATTCATCATCGGAGTGAACCACTTCTATCGAATGCCCTCTCGCGATCGTTAGCACACATGCCCTCTCGCGATCGAAGATGCGATGAAAGATTCCACGATCTCTATCAAAAGAATGTTGCCAGAGTTGGGCATCTTAAAGTTGGCAGACTCCCGACAGGTGATTTTTTTCGAGTGGGTGTCTGCTCATCCCTGCTACCTGGATACCTCCCTCATGCTTTCAAATCTTCTCAAATTCGATTTCCCGCTCTGGCAATATCTCAACCAACCTTTAGGAGAGCGGACTTACCCAGTAGTTCTCAACCCTCGTCGCTTTCGGTGTATTCATCGAGTAGAGCTTCTAGAACGATGTCTCGAAAAAAGTATCGAATCGAAAGGGCGACGTGACTAACGCTCATAGGAGTAAACATCGCCCGTTTGCTGAAACAACGTTGACGATCGCTCTGATAACTGTTGCACATCGCTCGATTCCAGACTCCAGGTAAATGCTTCAACATTGTGCTGAATCTGCTGACGATCGAGGGTCAACCCAGAAATCACGGCTTCTACGCCCTGCTGTTGGCTGACCCAGTTTAAGGCAACCTGAGCGATCGTCTTTTCATATTTTTGGGCAATTTGCGCCAGCGTTTCTAACAGATCCAACACAGCCGACCAGCCGCCGTGAGTCCGAATCATATTGCTGTAATAAAACGATCGAGCGTGGTCAGCAGCATTTTGGGGCGCTTTCACCCCGCGAAACTTGTCAGATAGAAATCCCCCTGCTAGAGGGCCATAGGCGAGAAGTCTGATGTTGTGTTTGAGGCAGAGCGCTTGCATTGACGCTTCGACCCGACGATCGATCAAGCTGTATTGCACCTGATGAGTCGCGATCGGAGCCATTTGCAAAGCTTTTTCTAGCATCGGAGTATCAAAGTTTGTCACGCCCAGTTTGACGATTTTACCTTGCTCGACCCATTCATTGAGCAGTGCAAAGGTCGAAGAAAAATCAAGCTGAGGATTATGCCAGTGAACTTGAACGTAATCGAGGCGATCGCGCTGCAAAGTCCGTAACGAGTTTTCAATTTTGCTGCGAATCTGGTTAGGAGTCGGAATTCCACTAAAAAAGACCGCTTTCGTCAGCACGATCGTGTCGCGTCCTTTGAGCAACCGTCCTAAAACTTGTTCACTGCGCCCGTAGATGTCTGCGGTGTCAAAACCTTTGCTCCCCAACGTTAGATAGGTATCGATCGCCCGTTCTAGCTTGGCTTCTGGGATAGCTTTCCAACTCCGATCGTCGATCTGCCAGCAGCCGACCACCAGCGGCTTTAAACCAGAATCTAGTTGAGAATTCATAAGAGAAACATTAAAAGTAAGACCCTTAGTCACAAATACAGACTGAAGCTTTGAAAACTGGGTTAGGTTGCAGGTGATAATAGGTGAACTGAAGACTGTTTCTTCAGCAGCACGACTCAGTTGTTACCTCTCTTAATGATATCGACAGGCGCTTTAACCTGTTTCACTCTTCAAACTTATGACAAGGCAGCGAGTTCTTTCTGGCATTCAAACCACGGGCTATCTTCACCTCGGTAATTATCTAGGAGCCATTCGCAACTGGGTCGAAGGGCAAAGTCAATATGATAACTACTTCTTCTTAGCAGACCTCCATGCCATTACGGTGCCCCACAACCCAGAAACGCTGGCGGCAGATACCTACACGATCGCAGCGCTCTATCTCGCTTGTGGCTTAGATTTACAATACACTACGATTTTTGTGCAGTCACACGTCCCGGCGCACACCGAGTTTGCCTGGTTGTTAAGCTGCATTACGCCGCTCAACTGGCTAGAAGACATGATCCAGTTTAAAGAGAAAGCGGTGAAACAGGGGCAAGACGTGGGAACGGGCTTACTGACTTACCCGGTGCTGATGGCTTCTGATATTTTGCTCTATGAGCCAGATAAAGTGCCCGTCGGCGAAGATCAAAAACAGCATTTAGAACTGACTCGCGATTTAGTCGATCGGTTTAATCACAAGTTTGCCACTCCTGAACAGCCAGTTCTCAAACGTCCCGCTCCGCTGATCCGATCGGAAGGCGCACGAGTGATGAGCCTCACCGACGGCACTCGCAAAATGTCAAAGTCTGACCCGTCTGAGTTGAGCCGGATCAATTTGCTAGACCCGCCAGAGGTGATTCAAAACAAGATTAAGCGCTGCAAAACTGACCCGATTCGAGGGCTAGTGTTTGGTGATCCTGAGCGTCCTGAGTGCAACAACCTGCTGACGCTGTATATGATTTTGTCTAACCAGACCAAAGAAGCCGTTGCCGCAGAATGTCGAGAGATGGGCTGGGGGCAGTTCAAACCATTGCTGACAGAAACGATGATTAGTGCCTTGCAGCCAATCCAAGAAAAATATAAAGCCATCATGGATGACCAGGGATATCTAGAATCGGTGCTGCGAAGCGGACGCGAAAAAGCATCTGCGATCGCCAACGAAACCCTAACCAAAGCGAAGAAAGCAATGGGATATACCTTGCCTCTTTAAAAAAGAGAACGGTAGAAACTCCGGCGTTGCAAAATCAGAGGGGTCGAATGGCTGTAGGGGTAGCGCCCCCGTGCCTACCCCTGACGGAGGGCAACCACGTAGAGATTGCCCCTACTCAGATCATCCCTACGTTCAGGAATGCCAAAATTCAGACCATTTACCGATGAAGAATCCTGGATTACTCAGGATCTATGAGGGTATGCGGTGCTGAACTTTAAGTTCCTGTAAATTGCTGGGATCAGCTTCAGATTTTGAACCAATCACCGATACCCTATAGCTAAAGCTCTAACCCCGATCGCCCATGTCTCACCCTTCACACCCGCTCCCATCGTTCCGCTCTGCTGCTCAGTCTGGCGAATTTTTGATCACGGCTGAAGTGGCTCCTCCTAAAGGCGGCAACCCTGCTCATATGCTGGAGATGGCGCAACTGCTCAAAGGGCGAGTCCATGCGGTGAATATCACAGACGGCAGTCGAGCCGTGATGCGGATGTGTTCGCTCGTGTCGTCAGCGCTGCTGCTGCAACAGGGCATCGAGCCGATTTGCCAAGTGGCGTGCCGCGATCGCAACAGCATCAGCTTACAAGCCGATCTGCTCGGTGCCCACGCACTAGGGATCTACAACATTTTGGCGTTGACGGGCGACCCCGTGAAGGCAGGCGATCATGTGGATGCAAAAGCCGTGTTTGAGCTAGAGTCAGTGCGCTTGCTGCAACTGATCGCCAAGCTCAATTTAGGCGCTGATTGGAAGGATCAGCCTCTAACTGATGGAGAAACCAGTCTATTTGTCGGCGCGGCAGTTGACCCGCAGTGTGGGAGTTGGTCAGGTTTACAGCGTCGGTTTGAGCGCAAGGTAGAGGCGGGGGCGCAATTTTTTCAGAGTCAGCTAATTTCGGACTTCGATCGCTTAGAAAAATTTATGGATCACCTCGGTTCACCTGCCGGAAAGCCCATCTTAGCGGGAATCTTTCTGCTCAAGTCTGCAAAAAATGCTCGATTTATTAATCGCTGTGTGCCAGGAGTTCAAATTCCAGAACACATTATCGATCGCTTAGAACGCGCCTCTGATCCTCTGCAAGAAGGCGTGATGATTGCCGCAGAACAGGTGCAAACCGCTCGCCAACTCTGTCAAGGCGTACACATGATGGCGGTGAAGCGAGAAGATCTGATTCCGCAAATTCTTGACCTGGCAGGAGTCGCACCGTTGAGTAAAGCAACTCCTGTTACGGCGTGAGTAGCTAATCTAAAGGGGTTCGGGCTACGATCGAAGGTATAAAGCACTGCCCTACTCCGATCCAGGAGAACTGCCGATGACTGAAAGCCCGATCACTCAAAATCCCTTTATTGTCGGTAGACCCGTTCCGCCAGATTGTTTTGCGGGGCGCACCTCTGCGATCGAGACCGCGTTTGATCAGATTCTCAGTCGCAGCAATCTCGCCATCTGGGGCGGGCCTGGCATTGGCAAATCGTCGTTTTTAGAACTTCTAGCTTCCCCCAAAGCGTGGCAACTGAGAGGACATGATCCCTCTAGCGCAGTTATCGTTTTGCTGAGTTGTTTGAGCATTACTCCATTTAGTGCTGTCAACTTCTGGCGCGAGATCATGCTGCTTACCCAAGAGGCTTTAGAAAAAGAGCCAGTATTGCAGACAGAAGTTGGTAAGTTCTTGGAGCAGGGCAACACGACGAAGGACGGGCTACGATCGATGCTGCGATATCTAGGCAAGCAAAACAAATTTCTCGTGCTGCTGGTCGATGATTATGATGCGGCGCTGCGATCGCAAGCAGGCTATAGCGATAGTGACATTGCTGTTTTCTTGAGCGATTGCCGAAACATTGCTTCTCACTCCAGAGAGCGGCAGTTTCTCTCGATGGTCGTCACTTCACTGCGACGGCTTAATGAACTTGGGCCTAAATTAAAACCCGATGGCTCTCCGTGGTATAACCACTATTTATTTCAGCCTCTCAAGCCTTTTGACGAGACAGAAGTGGCGGCGCTGCTAGGCTGTATGCCGATGACCCCAGCGCTCAGAGACGGCATTCGAGAGATTGCTGACGGCAACCCGGCTTTGCTGCAAAACGCCGGACATCTGCTCTATCGTGAACTGCGGACGGGTCACATTCCCAACGCGGAGGCATTTGCAAAAGATTTTCAGCGCACCACCGTTCACTATTTTGAAGACATGTGGAATCTGGCTAGTGAGATCGAGCAAACGCTGATGATGCTGATTGCCCTCTGTGGGTTAAAAGGTCGCCTGCATAAAAAACACTATGATCTAGGTGACACCAATCTTGTCTTTAGCCAAAAAGAACGAGAATTGACCGATTTAGAAGAGCGAGGCGTGGTGATATCGCAAATGCAGGACAGCCAAAAGTCCTATGAGTTTGCCTCTTCAATGATGGAATGGTGGGTGGTCAAGGAAATTGAAAACAGCACCGAAGAGACCCTTCACGATCGCCAAAAAGGCTTCCTCAATCTCATGAGTCACAAACAGGCAGAGAACGTTACAAAAGCAATTCGCTGGTTGTGGCAGCATAGAGAAGAGGTGCCATCTATCCTGGAATGGTTGGGAAAAGTGTCGGCAGCATTGCCGAAGGGATTGATCCAGGGTTAATCTAGCCAAATAGCTAAAACTTATCTATGCGTTTTCCGATCGCTCGGAGAAATCCTTACATTATCGGTCGCCCGATTACGGAGCCGAACTTATTTTTTGGACGCGAGAGTCTGTTTCGGTTCGTGGAAGACAGCCTCTACAAGGGTTCTCAAGTGATTTTGCTGCACGGTCAGCGCCGCATTGGGAAGTCATCGGTGCTGGCGCAGATTCCTAATTTCGTTGACTTGGAACAGTTTGCCTTTGTTCCGCTTTCACTAGAGGGCGACAGCCAAAAACCCCTCGGTGAAGTTTTGCACGAACTCGCGAGAGATTCGCTAGAGCACTTTAGTTTGATGGACGCGATCGCACTGCCCTCGATCGCAGAACTAGAAGCTGATCCCAGGACTTTTGTCGATCGTTTCCTTCTACAACTGCGCCAAGCCCTCAACGTTCAAAATCTAGTGCTGTTGCTCGACGAATTTGACGCGTTCTACAGCCTTAAAGTAGCAGCAGGACATCTGTTTCAATATCTCCAATCGGAGGTTTATCACCATCCTGATCTCTACATCATTCCAGTGGTGGGGCGGCAACTCAACGACTTGCCCGAACTAGTGAGCCTATTTCGTGAGGCACCCAATCAAGAAGTTGGGCTACTCGATCGCCGCAGTGCAGAACGGCTGATCACCAAACCTGCCGAGGGTTTGCTGGACTATAGCCAAGACGCGATCGACGCAATTTTAGAACTTTCAGCAGGTCATCCTTACTTTACGCAAGTGGTTTGTTTTGCCGTGTTTTCTCACGCCAGAGAAGAAAATCGCTGGCAGGTGACTCGCGCCGATGTTGACAGCATTGTCGAAAAAGCCCTCGAACTCGGTGAAGGCGGGTTAGCTTGGTTTTGGGATGGATTGCCGATTCCAGAACGAGTCGTTTTCGCAGCCGCCGCCGAAGTGCCTGAGACGAAACTGATCGCTGATCAGGCTGACGATGCCTCAATTTTAAGTTTCACCCAAGAAGAGCCACTAGCGCTGCTGCGCGATCTCGGAGTCAGTCTCACGCCGCCTCTACACGATGCTGTGTTTCATCTCTCTGACTGGAAGTTTCTGCAACCTGTGGGGTCAAATCGACCCACCGGAACCAGCATTCCGCCCAGAATTGCCACGTTTCGAGTGACGATCGAGTTAGTCAGGCGATGGTTGGTCAGACGACACGCCCTCCAGCACGAAATTTGGGAACTAGAGCGGCTTGACCCCGAAATTGACCATCTCTATCAAGAAATCAAAAAAGCGCGTCCGTTTGGAGTCACCCTGAGCATTATCAGTCGGCTCAGTCCCATTTTGGCGGCAAACCCCAACCACTTTGGGGCCCTGTTTGATCTCGCAGAGTGCGTGATGGAGATTCGCAACTTTAGTCAAGCGGTGAAATATTACGATCGTGCCTACCGCGTTGATCCCGTGCGGGCAAAAGATGGGTTTCTCCAAGCCTTATGGGAATATGGCGAAGAACTTGGAGATGAAGGACATTTAGAAGAAGCAAAAGCAGCATTAAAGCAAGCCTTGGAAATTGCTCCAGATAACCCAGAGATCTATGAGCTGCTGGAGAAGATCTATAAAGAAGAGAAATATAGTGGCTACTTCAAGACAGTCTTTCCACCGAGTTTGAACCCTGTGAGCGATCGCGATTTCCCTTCAGAAGCCGTGTCAGAGATTGTCTTAGAGAGCGATTTGACAAACTTGCAAAACAAGTTTAGCGACGTGTGGAAACTCGTCGAAGATAACGCGCCTTCTGAGGTGAAAGACCGAGCGCTAGAGCGATTAGAAGAACTCAAAGAAATCTTCACGACTCAAGAGCTAAATCTGACGACGATGGCTTATGTGCGGCAATGGTTCGAGAAGAATCTGCCTGCGCCACTCTACGAAGCTGTGAGCCGCTTTTTAGAAGAGATCATCTCGAAAGCCAGTAATGTGAATTAACTGACTTCGACACTAGGAAAGCAAACCTTCGTGCCACCTAGCCCACAATATCCACCGAGATTTTTAGCAAGATACTGCTGGTGATAGGCTTCTGCGTAGTAAAACTCAGGCGCATCTATAATCTCAGTCGAAATCTCTCCGTGCCCTTCTTGCTTTAGCGCTTGCTGATAGACATCGCGAGACGCTTCTGCGAGTCGGCGCTGCTCGTCAGAATAGACGTAGATGCCCGATCGATACTGCGTTCCAACATCGTTACCTTGGCGCATCCCTTGCGTTGGGTTGTGGCTCTCCCAAAAGACTTTCAGCAGGTCTTCATAGCTGACCACGCTGGGGTCGAAGACGACTAGAACGACTTCGTTATGTCCAGTTCTCCCTGAGCAGACTTCTTGATAAGTAGGGTTTGGGGTAGCTCCGGCTGCGTATCCGACTGCGGTCGTGAAGACCCCGTTTTGCTGCCAAAACTTACGCTCTGCGCCCCAAAAACAGCCAAAGCCAAATAGAGCCGTCTGCATTCCGGCTGGGAATGGCGGCTGGAGTGGGTTGCCGTTGACATAGTGGCTTGAAGGCACTGGCATCTTTTCTGCCCGCCCTGGTAAGGCTTCTTCAGGGGTGGGCAAGCTCTGCTTTTTGCCAAATCCGAATAACACCATGCGTTTTAACTCTATTTTCGAGATGAATCTTTACACGTCCTTATATTAACGTATCTCTTTGCAGGCTCAAGTGTTGGGAACCGTCCGATCGTCCAACTTATTTTTATAAAGGGTTAGTCTCTAATCCTCCATACCGCGTATAACATTCTTTTTAGGGGTCGTCTGTCATCTCTATCACGGCAATTTTCGTTTCTCTGAAATCATGAAACCCTTTTCAATTTCTAGGGCGTTTTTTCAAATCAAATGGGGAACGGTGGGCGCGATCGGGCTGCTGTCAGGAGCGGTAGCGCTGCTGATCTGCGGGGCATGGCTGAGTGTAGAATTTATTCTCGATCCGCGATCGGTGATTTGGCTCAATCAATATCTGCCAGAAGGGTCAAAAATTTTAGTCGTAGGGTCGGATGACCTGAGAACCCTAACAGAATTGCAGGCAGCCCTGAAGAAAACCGGACGCACGACTGGCGACCCGCTTTTATTAGAAACCAATCTAAAAGCGGCTAAAAAATCTTCAGATCTGCTGTTGCCCGTGTTGACTCGCAGAGAATCCTGTGACCTTGATTGCGATCGCGTTACAGAGCTAAGAGTTTATCGTCCGATTCTTGAGAGTCATCGTCGGGGCAAACAAGACTATCTTCAGCTAATCAGTCAGCTTCCGATCACTGGGGTAGACGAGTCATTTGTGCTGGCACCGTTTGCAGAGGCGGGCGGCGACGATCAAGGCTCAACCCGTGCCCTGCCCCTGACCACACTGCAACGCTTTGAAGATAAAGCGCCATCCCAGGGCGTTTGGCTCAACCTGAGCGGGCAGCGATCGCAAGGAGACCACTCAGTTGCCTATGGAGAAATTGTTCACTACAACCCCGGTCAGACTCACTTGAGCATTTTGCTGCGCTGGACAAGCCCGATCGGAGAAGCTCCAGTCTGGCAAAAACGAGCGAAGGGCATGCTGTCTACGCTGGTCGTCAATCAATCGATCGGGCTAGAACCCCGTTTTGAAGCTTATCAGGTAAGAGCGCGCAAGTTTGTCCCCGATCCGCTACAGCTTCTCCCGGTTTCGCTCACCGAACCCGCGTTAGACAATGGTGCGTTTGTCGATGCTCTTTTTTTAGCGCGAAACGGCTTGTGGTCAACCGCTTTGGAGTTTTTGCGATCGGTTAAAAATCGCCGAGTAGGGTGGTCAGCCAATGCCCAAGCGCAAATGGATTTGGTAGAGCGCCACGCTCAAGTCACAAAATCGCAAGCCGAAAAACCTTGGGCAAATGTGAGTCAACAGGTTTTAGTCAATCTCGTGGATGGACGATGGGCAAAAGCAACGCAAGTGCTGCAAGCGTCCCCGAACGATCGAGACGAGATCACTAGTCTTTTAAAGAGTGACTCAGGGCGGTTGTGGAAGCGAATCAGCGCCCTGCTGCGGGTGAATCCAACTCGGCAGGATGTGCAAACTTGGGGAGCGCTGATTCTGATGGCGCAGCAAGATAAACCGAGGGCGATCGCGTGGTTAAAGAAACAACCCCAAGAGTCTCCAGCAAGCCGCGCTCAAATCACCAAGTTATTAAACCAAATAGACGCACTTTAGACACAATTCTTAGCTACAAGCGCCTCAACACCCTTAAAAGAGAAGAAGCAATTCTGTGAAAAGCCTCTCAATAAGGCGTACTGATCAGCAGTAATAAAGCAAGATCTATACTCGTTCTTGATCCCCTAGGGGGGGATATCAGAGGGTCTTGGTGAGCCAGTGGCTCTAAGCTTATTGAGAATTAATGGCAAAAAAGCTTGACAAGGTTCATCAAAACATAATAAGACGGTTAAGAGTTATCGTCCAAGCAAGCGAATAAGAACGATAATTATTATCATTTTGTAGATTTGATTGGCTTTCATTGAGTTGAGCAAATCCACTAACGCAACCCATTCATTCACCTGATGTGAGGCCACGACCCCTATGACGAACCTTCTTTTCAAGACTTTCTGGCTAAACCCAGCGATCGTGGCAGCCAGTCTAACCGTTTCATCGGTGGCAACTGCGGCTGACGTTCCAGCAGTGGTGTCTGCTAAGACTGAGCCGATGCAGCTTGCTCAAGCCGCCGAGACAACCTTAGAGTCTGAGGTCAGTGATTCGAGCGAGACTGCCTTATCTCAAGTCACCTCAGTTTCTCAACTGTCAGATGTGCGCCCGACTGACTGGGCATTTCAGGCGCTGCAATCTTTAGTTGAGCGCTATGGCTGCATTGTGGGATATCCCGACAAAACCTTTCGCGGCAATCGCGCTACGACTCGCTTTGAGTTTGCGGCAGGCTTAAATGCGTGTCTCGATCGCATCAATGAACTGATTGCTGCCGCCACGGCTGATTTAGTCAAGAAAGAAGACCTTGCAATTCTGCAAAGACTCCAGGAAGAATTTGCTGTAGAACTGGCAACTTTGCGCGGTCGAGTTGATGCGCTAGAAGCGCGCACGGGAGCGTTAGAAAAGCAGCAATTTTCGACGACCACCAAGCTCAGTGGAGAAGTGGTGATCGGCATTGCAGGGGTTGCAGCAGGCAGAACGATCAGTGGTCGAGAAGTCTCGAAGAATACGATCATCGGCGATCGCGTTCGTCTCAACTTTGACACCAGCTTCACGGGCAATGACTTGCTGAGAACCCGTCTACAGGCTTTCAACCTAGCAGCGCTGCCTACGGATAGAGTAAATGGCGACTTACTGACACGGGAAGGAAACTTCCGGTTTGCAGCCGATGGTGATAACTCAGTCGCAATTGATGCCCTGCTCTATCAGTTTCCTTTAGGTAGCAAGACGACGGTCACGATCGAAGCAAATGCCGGAGCGATCGACGATTTCACCGACACGCTCAATCCCTATTTAGATGGGGACGGCGCAACAGGTGCCTTGACCCACTTTGGCACTCGCAACTCGATCTACTATCTGGTGAATGGGGCAGGTTTGGGTCTCAGACACTCGTTTAGCGATGCTTTGGAACTCAGCTTAGGCTATCTGGCCAACGATCCGGCTAACCCAGCTAATGGAGCGGGGTTGTTTAACGGGTCGTATGGCGCGATCGCCCAGTTGACCTTTAAGCCCAGCGAAGCCCTAGCATTAGGGTTAACCTACATTCATGCCTACAACAACGACTTTACTGCAAACGGCAGCGTCGGCAGTGACCTTGCCAACTTTCGCGAAAGCACAGGGGAAGCCTTCTCTACCGATGCCTACGGCATTGAAGCGTCCTTTCAGCTAAGTCCTAAGATTAATATCAACGGCTCTGTTGGCTATACCAACGCTCAGGCTGTAACAGGTGGCAGAGGCAGTTTTGATATCTGGAACTGGCAAGTCGGTTTGGCGTTTCCCGACCTGGGCAAAAAAGGCAACCTGGCAGGCATTATCGTCGGTCAAGAACCTAAAGTCACAGGCAGTCGTGGTGCGTTAGGGCAAGCTTTTGGGCGCGATCGTGACACTTCTCTGCACGTCGAAGGCTTCTATCAATATCAGTTGACTGACAACATTGCCCTCACTCCTGGCATTGTTTGGCTGACGGCTCCCAATCATGACAACCGCAATAATGATGTGGTGATTGGCACCGTTCGTGCAACGTTCACGTTCTAGTCTGGACAAACAAATAGTCACCGATGGGCTTATCCATGGGTGACTATTTAAAAATGAAAAGAGTGACCTACGCCATGCTGTTTTCGATCGCCCACCGTGCCAACTCAGTGCGATTGTGTAGCCCAGTTTTGCCCAGCATGTTGCTGACGTGACTCTCGATCGTGCGTTGACTGACATTTAACTCTTCAGCAATCTCTCGGTTTGCCATGCCCCGCGCCACAAATTGCACTACCCGCAGCTCAGTCGGCGTTAACTCAACGTCAAACGGCACCTGAATCTTGGGCGTGTTGTCTCCCCCTCTAGAGTCTTTGTGCTGAATCAGTCGCGAAGCTTGCTTGAGAGAAGACTCAACTTGAGCGACTAATTCTTCTGGCTCAAACGGCTTAACCATATACACGTCTGCGCCAATGTTGAGTCCTTTCACGCGGTCTTGACTCTGCCCTTTTGCCGAGAGAAATAGCACCGGAATCCAACTGGTTTTGGGGTCTTGGCGGATGGCGCTCACCAGCGAGTAGCCGTCCATCTCTGGCATCATGACATCGCAGATAATCATAATCTGGCGTTTCTTGCTCTAAAACTTCTAGAGCCTCACGACCGTTTTCGGCAGTGATGACTTTATAGCCGCGAAACTCAAGGTAATCTTTGACTAGCAAAATCAAGTTAGGGTCATCATCAATCAACAGCAATCGTTTGTGATTTCCGGCGCTGGTTTCCTTCATGCTGTGACACTCGCTCTGCCTGAATCGGGATTAACGGTTAGAAACTGAGTTCTATTAACTGACATATTTTACAAAACTAGCCGTCTAAGTTAACGGAAACTTTGTTAAGCCCTGTTTTTCTTGTGAGAAGCTTTGAAGCAGCCAGCGAAAAGTTGTTTATTTCTGGTCGTTGACTAAAGCGTAAATTAATTACCCTTTGTTTCTCGTGTCATTATATACGACTGCTCGGAAAATTTAACACTCTCTGGCTAATGAGCCGATCGCAATTTAGGAGACAGATGTTTTTTTGCCGCCTTAAGATCGGTGCAGCAATAAACCTGCACAAATCTGGAAACGCCCCCTAAATCCTCCAATTCTGGGAGACTTTGAACTCCAGTTCCTCCCGAATTGGGGGTTAGGGGGCGAGATCGCAGGGTGATTTACGTCGAGAATTTTATTCATGCAGGAGGTCTAATAAACCGAAAGGGGTTTAGAGAACTCGTCGCTACGCGACTAAACACAGCAGATTTGACTTTACCAAAACCTCGGAGGTTTAAGCCACTGTCGGTCACGATGCTTGATTCTTGGTTAAACCTCCGAGGTTTGCGTGGGTCTTAAGTTGCATCAGACTTGACGGGAGTTGGCAGCGGATGGGTTAGGAATGCGTATTCCTGCACAATTTTGTTCTCAATTAAGTGTTCTTGGATGATGCGATCGATAATTTCTGGGCTAGCGGCTCGATACCAAACTCCGTCAGGGTAGACCACCATAATCGGGCCCTGATCGCAAACGCGCAAACAGTTAGCTTTAGTGCGAAAGATGCAGTCAGGACGCTCGATCGTCGGGGTGTCGAGTTTGAGTTCCTTTAAACGGTTTTTTAGATGGTTCCAAGCAACCAACCCTGCTTCTTTAGAACAGCATAAGGGTTTTGTTTGGTCGGCACAGATCAAGACGTGACGTTGGATTTGAGCGAGTCCTAAAGATTCAACACATTTCGTTAAATCGGTTTGCGAGGTCATTGATTAGAAGATTTTATAGATTGACTGATCAAAAAAGGTAGGGAAATCTTTCCCTACCCTTGAGCTTAACTTGACTGAACTGAGTTCTCAATCAAAGTGTTTCTGGAGAAGGTGGCTCAGGTTGCGGTTCTACACGCTTGGGGCTGAGAGGCGGCTCTAGCGACTCCATGCGGCGGGTGAAATACATGATGATCGCCAGGAAGACAAATAGTCCGATCGAACCCATTAATAGCGAATAGTCTTGGTTTGCCAGCACCACATAGAGATAGCTGTAGAGTGCTGCCTGCATGACTCCGACGATCGCGCCCCGTTTTTTAGCTCGCAGCACTGATGTCGAATAGGCGGTAAGCAAGATAACTACTGCACCCGTAGCGGTTAGATAGCCGATTTTGAACCCCAGGTGTTCAGAAATTGCCAGTTGTAAGAGATAAAACATCGACATCGCCACCCCAACCAGCAGATATTGCAAGGGATGAACGCGCAGACGAGTTGCGGTTTCAAACAGCCAAAACACCGCAAACGTCAAAATCAAGAACAAATAATTGTATTTGATGCTGCGATCGCTCATGCGATAGTTATCGACGGGCGAAATCAGATCGACTCCAAACAGAGATGCTTGAATCAGTTCGGGGTTAACGGGTGATTCATTGTTCCACTGTTGAGGATAGTTGCGACCGAGAGATGGAATATCCCATGTGGCATCAAAGCCTTTGGAAGTCACCGATCGCTGGTCGGGTAACCATACGCCCTGAAAGCTGGGATTTGTCCAGTCAGAGTTGAGGCTGACTTTGGTAACTTTGCCAAAGGGCGCAAAGGCGATTTTCTCGCTGCCGTTAACCGTGAGAGGAATTGCAAAATCAAAGCTTTCGCCCTTGATCTGGTCTTTTAGATTGGCGTGAATGCCTTGTTCGGGGCCGCCATATTTGCCTTGTCCGGCTGTAAACGGAATTGATTTTTGATTCCAGTCCAGGGTCGCTTGGGTTTGAATGGCGTGAGCATCCGAGATTTGCAAACTCAGTTCAGCGCGATCCCACAAAACATCTTCGGGACGCACTCCCCAACTTACGACATCGGGACGGACAAACCGACCGCGAATATCTAGTTTTGTTTGATAGATTGGCACTTCAAAAATGCCTCGATAGCGCACTTCTGTTTTGAGCTTGCCGCTCACCTGCAAATCATCGGGCAAAAAGGTGCCGTATTTGACTTCAGATTTTTCATCTTTGCCGACCTGCGATCGCCGAATATAAGGCACATAAAGCCGCGGCCCAAGGATAGTCTGCTCACGTCCCCAATTAGAGGTAATGCTGCTGATTGCTTCTTGACGCAAGTTTTGGCGATCGCTCACCAACCCTTGCAGCATCGCAGTCGGAATTTGCAGAACGAGAATCAGAAACGTGATTAAAAAAAGACGGGCGAGTTGAGAGTTTTTTAGCTGCTCGTACATAGGTGACGATTAAGAAGGCTGAATGCTTTGATTCATTTCTCAAGGCTTCATCCGTGCGCTCGAAAATTTCGGAGGAGAACATTTAAGAAACGTGAAGCAGATAGGAAGTAATCGCCAGATTAGAACAAGAAATAGCGTTGCGCCATTGGCAAGACCGTTGCAGGTTCACAGGTCAACAACTGTCCATCAGCACGAACTTCATAGGTCTCGGAGTCTACCTCGATATGTGGTAACGCATCATTGAGCTTCATATCGCGTTTGGTGAGATTGCGAATGCCTGAGACAGCAACAGCGGTTTTTTGTAAATTTAGCTGGTCGGGAATGCCCTTTTTGAGGGCCGTGTGAGAGAGAAAGGTGAGCGAAGTCGCCGCGATCGCACCTCCAAAACTGCCAAACATCGGCCGCATATGCACAGGCTGCGGCGTGGGAATGCTGGCGTTAGCATCGCCCATTTGTGACCAGGCAATCATGCCGCCTTTGATCACCATTTCAGGCTTAACGCCAAACATCGCAGGTCGCCATAGACATAAGTCTGCCAGTTTACCGACTTCGATCGATCCGACGTGGTTAGCGATGCCGTGAGTGATCGCAGGATTGATCGTATATTTTGCGATGTAGCGTTTGGCTCTGTGATTGTCATTGCGTGACGAATCTTCTGCTAATGCACCGCGCTGAACTTTCATTTTGTGTCCGGTTTGCCAAGTGCGAATGATCACTTCACCAATCCGACCCATGGCTTGCGAGTCAGATGACAACATACTAAACGCACCCAGATCATGCAGAATATCTTCGGCGGCGATCGTTTCTCGGCGAATTCGCGATTCGGCAAACGCCACATCTTCAGGAATGCTGGGATCGAGGTGATGACAGACCATCAGCATATCCAAATGCTCGTCTAGCGTATTTAGCGTGTAGGGGCGAGTCGGATTGGTGGAGGACGGCAACACGTTCGCTTCGCCGCAAACTTTGATGATGTCAGGGGCATGTCCGCCGCCTGCACCTTCAGTGTGATAGGTGTGAATGACGCGATTTTTAAAGGCCGCGATCGTATCTTCAACAAACCCGGCTTCATTCAAGGTGTCGCTGTGAATGGCAACCTGCACGTCGTATTCGTCAGCCACGTTGAGACAGTTATTGATCGCGGCGGGAGTTGTTCCCCAATCTTCGTGCAGTTTTAGCCCGATCACACCCGCTTTCACCTGTTCTTCGAGGGCGGCAGGCTGCGAACTGTTGCCTTTGCCGAGGAATCCAATATTCATCGGGAACGCGTCGGCGGCTTGCAGCATTCGATAGATATTCCAGGGCCCGGGTGTGCAAGTGGTGGCATTGGTTCCGGCGGCAGGCCCGGTGCCTCCACCGATCATTGTGGTGATGCCAGAAGCGATCGCGACCTCGATTTGTTGCGGACAAATAAAGTGAATGTGTGTATCAATGCCGCCAGCCGTGAGGATCATGCCCTCTCCCGCGATCGCTTCGGTGCCGGGGCCAATAATGATCGTTACGTTGTCTTGAATGTAGGGATTTCCGGCTTTTCCGATCGCTGCAATCTTACCGTCTTTAATGCCAACATCGGCTTTGACAATGCCCCACCAGTCTAGAATTAACGCATTCGTAATCACCGCATCAACTGCGCCATCTTCATTCGTAATCGGTGATTGTCCCATGCCATCCCGAATCACCTTACCGCCACCAAACTTAACTTCTTCGCCGTAGGTAGTGTAGTCTTGTTCGACTTCGATGATCAGTTCGGTGTCAGCGAGACGCACCCGATCTCCCACTGTTGGGCCAAATGTTTCAGCGTAGGCGCGGCGATTCATGCGGTAACTCATGCAGTCTTCCTCACAGTGAATTAGGGGCGAAAGATACGATCGACAGGCTGGCTGCGATCGCGACGATAAATATCAAAATCTTTGTCTAGCGTTGCAATAGCAGCAACATTCAAACGTTCAGAAATCACAATTAAAAACAAATCTGCAAAATCACCAGGTAAGTCAGCATATTAAGCATTCAGTTCAGCAATTCGTATAAAGTCACTTGGAATTATAAGGTTCACACCTCGGCTGAATCTGTTAAAAAGTCATTTTGCATCGTGAAATAAGGTTTTCCACTGCATAGACCGGGTTTTACTGCTACACACTGTGCAGTTTTAACCAGCCAATTTCAAGTCACTGTCTTTCGTCTTCACGATCGCTCGTTCTCACTGTTTAGTTTGGGATGGATTACTAGACCCATCTCGTTTTGCCCCAAACCAGCCAAACCAGCCAAGCGATGTGATGAACTGCGACGATCGTCCAAAACTTAGTTTGATAAGACGCTTTCTGACTTTTGTGGCGCAACATTCGCTGGGCTATAAACCCGCCTAACCATCCGCCTGCCAGTTCACACAGATGCAGCGTTTGTTCAGGAGTTCGCCACTGCCTTCGTTGGGCACGAGATTTATCTTTAGCGTATAGAGCATAAGTCACTAAACTCATGACAGAATAGAGAATCAGCGGAAGGGGATTGCGCGTTG
Source organism: Phormidesmis priestleyi ULC007 (assembly GCF_003003695.1). Taxonomy (NCBI): domain Bacteria; kingdom Bacillati; phylum Cyanobacteriota; class Cyanophyceae; order Leptolyngbyales; family Leptolyngbyaceae; genus Phormidesmis; species Phormidesmis priestleyi. The sequence goes on along the minus strand of NZ_PVWG01000009.1, from coordinate 134,997 downwards.
TTAGAGTAAAATGAGTAGCTCCAGACAAAGGCAAAATCGACAGCAACAATACCTCATATATGGGAAAGTTCGATCTGGGTACAGCACTGAGTTTAGCGTTGCCAATCAAAAACCCCCAGGGAGAAGTTGATTTGTTTCTCGCTCCCAGAATAAAAGCGTTGCAAGCCCGAATTTTGCCATCTGAGTCAACTATGGGGTAGTAGTAAATCGTGTCGTTTTCCTGCGGGCGACGGGTCGCATCTTGAAGCTCAGACATATGTAGAAAAACGTCCTTGCTTCCATCAGCGGGCTGGATGAAACCAAATCCACGATCGTCTTTCCATTGCGTAAGTTTTCCACTGCGTAGACTGGGTTTCATGAAAAAGCTTAATGATACGAACTTGGCAATTTTAACAAACCCACTTCAAGTACAGTCCTGACCGGAAGACAAAGTAACCCTTACAATTTCGCTTGGGCGACGCACTCTTCGACGGGTCTGATTTGATGCCAATCAATGGTCGCAACCCATATTTTTTCTACTTCAGAGTACTGCACTGCTCCGTCAACTTCTAACTCTTCACTATAAAGCGTCAATAACCGACCATTCTGTAACTCGATTCGATGACGGGATAGATCTTCGATCGTGCCAATACAATTTAGACGTAATCGCCCTTGGGCATCCGCATTATGGAAGTCTGCAAAAATTCTGGGACGGTTCATAAAGCTGCTCCAAATTAAACCTGCTGTGATGGACTCGGAACTGTTGGGATTAAGAGGTTGCTAATTTCCTTTGGAGTTAAGCCTGTCAAAGTGGCATGATTTGGGCTTCTTCCAGAGGTTCGGATGACATCTCCACCTAGTTTGCGAACTTCACTAACCCTTTTAACACCTACCTGCCCGTGTGGAATGGTCGCTGCTAATTCTGCTAGTGACGATCCTAACTTCACATTCGACTGAAATCCCAGTCACACCACTGGGATGAGTTCCAGTTGCCCGTTGAATATCTTCTGGACGATTGCGCCCGCCTCGAACCACGATCGCATCGTCTGGAATAATCTGCACAAACTTTACTCTGAGTCTTGGAATCCTGCTCTCATCGATACTGATCAAAAGAACCCCTGAATGATCAATAGCTCAGGGGTTGAACATTGCGGAATTAGAACTCCGATCGCGTCCTACAGTTTGCTAATAATTCGCTGCACGATTTGTACACCCGTCAGCGCTTGCCAGCTAAACAGACCCACAATCACCACATTCAAAGTAATGTGCGTATAGCGTGCCCAGTCTTGCCCTTTTTGCATAAACGGCGATAGAGAAGCCGACACCGCGATCAACGCCGTCATACTCAACCCTGCCAACAAGTGCGACCCAACAAACAGCTTGCCATTGTTGATGTAAGTGATGACCATTCCAGCGATCGAACCTACCACCATCAGCGCCAACACTACCGACCCGATCTGATAGTGCTTTACATTGAACTTTCCTTTGATCAGCTCTTTTTTGAGATCGCCTTCTGCGGCGCGAGTCCGACGAATTTGAACGCCTAGATATAAGGCGTAAAGGGTCAACGCAAACAGCACCCACATCAAAACAGGGTGCAAAAACTGACTGTAGACTTTAACCGACTCTGGAATCTTGTCCAAGGGCATCGAGAGTTCTCCGTGTGCGAGGAATGTTGTAAAACTTAGCATAATTGGTTTAATGCAAAAAGTGCCGAATTCCGGTGAACACCATGACGATGCCTAGCTCATTGGCTGCGTCGATCGAGTCTTGATCTCGCAGACTTCCTCCGGGCTGCACGATCGCCGCAATTCCGGCTGCTGCCGCCGTTCGCACTGAGTCATCAAACGGGAAAAATCCATCGCTGGCAAGAACGGCTCCGGTTGATTTTTCACCTGCTTGCTCTAAGGCGATTTTGACCGATCCGACTCGATTCATCTGACCTGCGCCGACTCCGATCGTGGTGCGATTTTGGGTGATGACGATCGCGTTGGATTTGACGTGCTTACAGATCTTCCAGGCAAACAACAACTCGGCAAGCTGGGCTGGAGTCGGTTTTTTCTCGGTTGGCATCTGCCACTGAGTCGGGTCAGCCATAATATCGTCAGAGGCTTGAGCTAGAAATCCTCCGGCGATCGGTTTCACGGTTCCTTTGGCTCCACTTTGCAAATCCGGCAGCAACAACACCCGCAGTTTAGATTTAGCTTGCAGAATTTGTTGGGCTTCAGCGTCACATCCTGGAGCGACAACGCACTCTAGAAAGGTCTTGGTCATTGCGGTGGCGGTTGGGACATCGATCGCCCGATTGAGTGCCACAATTCCCCCAAATGCTGAAGTAGAGTCTGCGTTAAACGCTTTCTCATATGCTTCTGACAACGATGATCCCATCGCCGATCCACATGGGTTTGTATGTTTAACGATCGTTGCGGCTGGATCATTGTCTAAAGTAGCGAATTCAGCGATGATCTGTCGGGCGGCTTCTAGGTCAACTAAGTTGTTGTAGCTCAGTTCTTTGCCCTGAAGTTTGGGTGCAGATGCCCAACCTGTGGGAGTGGCTCCGGTTTGATACCAGGCAGCAGGTTGATGCGGATTTTCTCCATAGCGCAAGGCTTGAATTTGGTGCCCTGTTAAAGTCAAGTTAGTGGGAAGTCCAGCACTTTCTGAAGGTTGCTGTGCCTCTAAATAGGTTGAAATGGCACGATCGTAACTAGCAGTGTGCTGAAACGCCTGCAACGCGCAACTCTGACGAAACGAGAGCGAAGCGTCTCCGTTGTGTCTCAATTCTTGAAGATAAGCGTCATATTGAGTCGGATTGCACAGCACCGTTAGATGGGCAAAATTCTTAGCCGATGCCCTGAGCATTGCGGGGCCGCCGATATCGATGTTCTCGATCGCGTCTGCTAAAGTCACATCGGATTTAGCGATCGTTTGCTCAAAGGGGTAGAGATTGACGACAACGAGGTCGATCGGGCGAATTTGCTGCGCCTCTAAGTCTGCCAAATGTTCGGGCAGATCGCGCCGCGCCAAGATTCCGCCGTGAATGCGTGGGTGCAGTGTTTTCACTCGTCCGCCTAAGATTTCGGGCGCTCCGGTGTAATCAGAAACTTTTGTGACAGGCAATCCAGCTTGTTTTAATGCGTTTGCAGTGCCACCACTACTGATGATGTCGAACCCGAATTCTTCGACCAGGCTTCGCGCTAAATCAATCAGTCCTGTTTTGTCAGATACACTCAGCAGTGCTAGACGTGCCATGAATTCAAAGTCCTCAGTCGTTAAATCGCATCTTTTAGGATAAAGGAAGTGCTGGGAGAATGGGCGATCAGACGGTTGAAAGCTGGCGCTTTATCAAATCTAGTGAGCAGCGATTATTGCGTTGACATGGGTGAAGATACGATCGAGTTCTGCAATCGCGTCGAGTTCTGCAATTTCTTCGGGGGTGAGTTGGTCGGCTTTCTTTTTGTCGAGAAGGTTTTCCATGCGAAGTTGTAGAAATTCGCTGAACTTGAACAAATTCCAGCGATCGACTTTCTCAATGCGAATTTCATGCAGCAGCGACGATGGCTTGCCAAGCGTTGTAGTCATTTTAGTTCGGCCAAGTAAAACCTGTAATTGCCTGATTGCAGCTTGATGGGATTATAGCTTTTTGGCTATTGTATCGATCGCGAACAATCGGCTCAACGTATAAAAAAGCCGCTCTGATGAGGAGCGGCTTACGTTTCTAACTAATTCGACCGTGAAGAATCAGTACAACTGGAGTGCTTGAAGAAGCTCGGACTGCCAACTTCAAGTTTCCAACTAATCCGATCGTGAAGGATCGGCACAGACTTGTTTCCAACTAATCCGATCGCGAACGATCGGGCAATTTTAAAAAGGGTCACGCTCCCAAGTCACAGTAATGTTTAGCTTACAAAAGCTTCTTCGATCCTAACGATTGACGCTGCTCATGTCTGTGTAGCGATCGCCCACCGCAATTCCTAGCGGTAGCGCTTTTCCAATTTGGTCTAGCTCGGCTTGAGTTAAAGTCACTGTGGTGGCTGCAATATTCTCCTCTAAATAAGTGCGGCGTTTAGTGCCAGGAATGGGCACAATGTCTTCTCCCTGCGCCAAAACCCACGCCAGAGCCAACTGTCCAGCTTTGACACCTTTATCGGCTGCCATTTGTTCAACTTGCTGCACCAACTCTAGATTGTGCTGCATATTCTCAGCTTGAAAGCGGGGATAGCGTTCAGCCCGAAAATCGCCCTCAGATAAATCATCTAGGCTCTTGATCTTGCCCGTGAGAAACCCCCGACCCAGAGGGCTGTAGGGGACAAAACCAATGCCTAACTCGCGGCAGGTAGGCAAAATCTCGGCTTCTGGCTCTCGACTCCAGAGTGAATATTCTGTCTGAAGTGCAGAAATAGGATGCACGGCTTGAGCACGACGAATCGTGGCGATCGCGGCTTCTGAAAGACCCAGATAGCGCACCTTTCCGGCTTGCACCAACTCCGCCATCGCGCCGACAGTTTCCTCGATCGGAGTGTTGGGATCAACTCGATGCTGATAATACAAATCAATCACGTCCACGCCCAAGCGCTTGAGGCTGGCATCACAGGCAGAGCGGACATAATCGGGCTTGCCACTTATCCCCAAAAAGCTGCCGTCGCTGCCGCGCACATTGCCAAATTTAGTCGCGATCACCACCCGATCGCGATGGTCTTTGATGGCTTTACCCACTAACTCTTCGTTGTGACCCACGCCATACATATCGGCAGTATCTAGCAAAGTGACTCCTAGCTCTAAGGCTCGATGAATGGTGGCGATCGCTTCTGATTCATCAGCAGTGCCATAGAACTCAGACATGCCCATACAGCCTAATCCTAGCTCTGAGACGACTAATCCTTGATTACCTAGTTTGCGCTGTTTCATTGGTTTTTCCTGGTTTGGCGAATGATTGCAAGACGATTTCATCCCTACGAATTAGAACATAGGTTAGAAACACTCCGCTTACAATCTATCTAAACGGAGGGTTTTGGAATGCGATCGTAAGGGGGTTCACAGATCGAGTTGTAAGCCAGGGTGATGTTGTCTGAACCCAACAGATAATCTATGTAGGTGGCAACAACACCATCACCGAGGCAGCCGCGATAATCTGCAAATCCTTCGTGCCCGCCAGGATATTGGAGATCTTTCCAAATCGGAGGTTCATAACCAAAAATATAGTTGAAGAATTGCTTGGTGTTGTAGTTAAAGTAGCCATTGTTCGCCGTATTTGGGATTAACCAAATAGTTTGCACTCGGTTGTCAACAAAGGTCATACCAAACTTGCCTTGCTTAGGAAAAGTCGGAAACACCCGTCGCACCCCAGATGGGGAGTAGGTATAGAGTTTAGTGTTGGGTTTGTCTTTCAGAGTTTCGATCGTCCATGGACGACCAAAGTGTCGTTGGATCGTGGCTGGAGTTTGGTTAAGAACGTAACGTCCCGCAAGGGCAGGAGTGGGAAAAAGACCGCTCAAAAACAGGATTGCTAAACCGAGTAGAATAAATTTCTTCATTTGAGTTAGATAACACAGGTACATCTTCATCTACCGCATGAGCCACGAACATTTCGCCCAAATGACATTGATGCTTTATGCAATGGGTCGAAACCTGCGAAGCCCAGACAGAAGCGTAATCTTGGCGATCGCGCTATAGTATTTCCTAGCATTCTCACCATGCCGGAGGCTTCTATGACTTCCCAGCAACTAGAAGAACGTTCTCAACAACTCGAAGCGAGAGTTATTGCCCTAGAAGCAGAGATCGTGCAGATCAAGCAACTTCTTTCGCATGAAAAGCAGACTGAATCGCCTTGGTGGGAAAAAGTTGTTGGCTCGTTTGTCGATCGCCCCGACTTTGATGAAATGAAACGCTTAGAGCGCATTCTAAATAAAAGCTTAAAGCCATGCAGGTAGAAAAGCAGGATGAATCAAGATTGAAAAGTCACCTTGATCCTTGTTGTAGTTGTAAGCGATCGCTCTCATCAAAAACTGGGTTACAGGCTATTTGCCTTTCTACGGAATTTGGGCCGCGATCGTGCTATTTGCTTTTCCGTTCCTCTTCTCGTTTAAGTAAACCGAGGAAATTAGAGAGCCGCCTAAAGGTGCAGCCAAGAACTTTGATCACACAATTGACGACTCCCAACTCCCTACAGTTGAATCGTGACTTTGTTGTGCAATTCCTCCAGGTAGATCAGTGAACTGTTGCCTAGAACAATGTTGAATTTCACGAGGGAACGTTCCACTTGATATCCCGGCAACACTCGCGCGATTTGATATTCTGTCGTCAAGTCACTGGTGCCATCCCACTTGAACGATGCTAGTTGATTGGATGCGATCGCACTCAGTTGTGAAACGAAGTCCTCAATAGAATCGCTCACATCAGGAAGAATGCCAGACGACAGAAAGATTAAACGCTCTTGCAAATCTAAAGTAACTGTGACTCGATAACGTTTCATCGTCGAGAGATCTAACTCAACGGTGAACGAAATCGAGCCAGGAAAGATATTCCTGACTCCCATGTTGTTATATCCTCTCTGTTAAGTCAAAGAGGATGAGAATGCTGATGTCTCAAGCATTCTGCATGGATATAAAACACCTGCTGGATCTTGATTCCATCCTTTCAAGATCCCATAGCAAAGCTGACGGTGTACAATCATGAACGCCTCCTGAGTTAATTACGCTAACTAGGGATGGAAGTCCTCGGAGTCTGATTTGCGAGATCAGACTTCGGGGCACGACTCCATCACTGCGATGTATTCTACAAGAGTTTTTTGGTTTTTGGAATGCTGAATTTTTGAGGGGGTGCGATCAAATGGCAGTTTTGCGCCGTTGTAGTGCAAATCTGTCAGCTTAATCCTCCAAACGGGGTTTTAGAGTGTGAGTGTGTCAGCTTAGTTTTCTGGGATCGTGCAATAGGTCACAGGATAAACTCGGTTTAATTAGATTGTCAGGTGGCTTAGGCTACCTGTTAGAGCATTGTTTGATGCCTACCTGTAAAATGGTCAACATCGATCAGAGAAGGTGATCGCGTTACGCCTAAAGGGAACAATGAGATGCGTGTCCTGAATAACTTATGCGAGTTATATTGGACTGAATAGCACCTCATTTCTACGGATTACTGTGTAACCATGTCATTGATTACTCCCGTGTTTAGTGTTTGTGAATTAGGTAATTCCTATCTGTGGGCTGCATGGAACACTCCTCAAGACGCTAATGCTTTCCTTGAGAAATCTGAAAAGATAGCTGTATTGGATTGTTTCTTTTATGCTGAAGCTCCATCAAGGGATGTTGCAATTCAGAATGCTCATAAAATTTTAGGTTCTTTTGCAAAACAGGTCAGTAATGAGTTGGCAGAAGAAGTCGCTAAGGCGTTATATGGCAAGCTATACAACGACATCGTTAAAAATAATACGAGTAGCGGCAACTCTTCTGCACACTCAGAGCAACTCGATCCTTCTGACCTACTTCAATCACTAATTGGCTTAAGCACAGTAAAGTCAACTGTTCAGGAGTTAGTGAACATGGCAAAAGTAGCGCAGATGCAAGCTCAGGCAGGGTTAAAGGCTCCCTCGATCACAAGGCATGTGGTATTTACGGGCAATCCTGGCACAGGCAAAACCACAGTAGCTCGGATTGTGGGTGAGATCTACAATAACCTCGGTGTTCTGTCGAAAGGACATTTCATTGAGGTTGATCGAACGGATCTCGTTGCAGAATATTTGGGTCAAACAGCACCCAAAACAGCACAAGTCGTTGAATCTGCTCTAGGGGGGGTGCTTTTCATTGATGAAGCTTACTCCCTGGTTCCAGAGGGACGCGGTGATATATTTGGGCAAGAAGCAATCAATACGCTCTTGAAAATGATGGAAGACCACCGAGAGGATTTAGTGGTTATTGCCGCCGGGTACAAAGAAGAGATGGTGCGGTTCATTAACTCTAATCCTGGTCTAAAATCTAGATTTGCAAGGTCAATTCATTTTGAAGATTATTCTTCTGCTGAGTTAGCTGAAATCTTTAAGGTTACGTGTGAAAGGCACGGTTATTTATTCTCAGACAAGACGCTGAAAGCAGTACGTCAACTGGTCAACAAATTTGAGGATCGAATCGGAGAACTGGGAAATGGTAGATTTGTTAGGAATATTTTTGATCGTTGTATTGCCAACCAATGCAATCGCCTAGCAACAACAGCCAAGCCCTCTAAGGAAGATCTGAAGACATTTTTACCTATCGATATTCCTTCCCCTGAGCAATTAGCAGAGTGCCTTGTCTGATATTAGCAATGTAGTAGTCACCATCTAATGTCATTGGAGCGGACGGTCGGAAGTCTTTTCGTCTATCGTCTAAACCTTCGTGCCACTGCTCAACTGCATCGTCAGGTCAATAAGAACGAGAAGGGGAAATGATGAACGCCACAAGTCTCTTAGCTCAAACCAGTTAGTAGCTGATTACGAGCTTCTGCTAGGGCATCGGGTAGCTTACTCGCATCGCGTCCGCCTGCTTGAGCGAGGTTGGGACGACCACCACCGCCACCACCACAGAGTTTAGCGATCGCCCCCACAACTTTCCCAGCCTGCAATCCTCTTTTCACAACCGCAGGGCTAAACGCCGCCGCCAAACTAACTTTGCCTTCTTCAGGCACAGAGCCTAACACCACCGCTCCTTCACCCAGCTTTTGCAGCAGTTGTTCTGTCACTGTTTTGAGCGATTCGGGATCGACGGATGCGAGTGAGGCGACCAAGATTTTGAAGTTGCCGATCGATTCGGCTTGGGTCAGCAGTTGATCGGCTTTTGCAAAGGCGAGTTGCCCTTTGAGCGCGTCGAGTTGCTTTTGAGTTGTTTTGAGTTCGGCTTGCAATGAGGCGATGCGATCGGGAATCTCTTCAGGCTTGACTTTGAAGCGATCGCTCAACTCGCGCACAACAGTATCTCGAACATTCAGGTACTCTAGAACAGCAGTTCCGGCGATCGCTTCAATGCGACGAATGCCTGCTGCAACACCTGACTCGGAGACGATTTTGAAGATACCGATTTCTGTGGTGTTGCTGACGTGAGTTCCGCCACAAAGCTCCATTGAGACACCGGGAACATCCAAAACTCTCACAGTCTCAGAGTATTTTTCGCCAAACATCGCGATCGCGCCTCTTTCCTTTGCTTCGGTCAGACCCATGACGTGAGTATTAGCGATATGAGCTTCTGCAATCCAGGTGTTGACCTGTTCCTCGATTTGTTGAACTTCGGCAGCCGTGATGGTGCGAGGACAGTTGAAATCGAAGCGGAGCCGATCGAATGCCACGAGCGATCCGGCTTGAGAAATGCTGTCATCGACAATCTTCTTTAGAGCCGCTTGCAGTAAATGAGTCGCGGTGTGATGTGCCTGAACTCGACGACGATACGCCAGATCGATCTGAGCCGTTACCGTGTCTCCGACGTGCAGAGTGCCCCGCTCAATGCGCCCAAAATGCACCGAGAACGCAGATTCTTTTTTCACGTCTTCAATTCGCACCAGGATGGAATCACCGGAGAGATAGCCCCGATCGCCCACCTGTCCGCCCGACTCTGCATAAAAAGGAGTCTGATTGAGAATGACTTGAACTTGAGTTCCAGCGTCTGCCGATTCGACAGATTCACCCTCGACGAGCAAGACTTCAACGGTTGCCTGACTCGATGGCTGCGTGTAGCCCAAAAATTCGGTTGCGTGAATGCGTTCTGCTAACTCATCCAACGTGCCTTGAACGGTGAGATCGATCGTTTTGTGAGCCGCTTTTGCGCGATCGCGCTGGGCTTTCATCTCGGTTTCAAAGCCTTCTGTATCCACGTTAAACCCTTTCTCTGCCAACTCTTGTCTGAGTTCCATCGGAAAGCCATGAGTGTCAAAAGACTCATAGCACCCGACGAGCTTTTTCATCTGATCTGGCGAAAAAATACTGCTGTCAAAGTACACGTAGTCGTCAGCAATCTCTTGCGTGAGTTCCAATGGAAAACCATATGTGTCGTACAGAACAAAAGCATCTCGACCAGAGAGTGGTAATAAAGCTCGTGCTACCCCATAACGGTTTTTATCCAGAAGTACTTCCCGCTTAGCCCATACTTTTTTCTCTAATGAAGTTGCTTGTTCAGAAAGATTTTGATTGTGCCCAGATTGCTGAAGGAACAGTTGCTGTTTCTGCTTTAGATCGGCAAGCGATTCCTTCAGGATTTGTTGAGGTATTTCTACTAAGCCCTCTAGCTCACGAAGTACTAACTCACGTTGAGGTTCTTCTGAAGCTTTTTCCCAGCGCTCCATTGCTCTTACAACTTTCGTAACCTGACGTTCTTTATTTTGCAAAACTTCATTCAGCAGTTTTTCGCCTCGCTCCAACGTCTCACGGAATCGAGATTCTTCTTTTTGCAGTTCGTTTTTGATCGTGTCTGCTTTTTGCCGCACTTTAGGATAAGCCGATTCAGACAGCCCGATCGCCGTTTCCGCAACCTGAGTCGTAAAGTCTTGGTTAATGCCCATCAATCGACCATGACGCACAACACGACGAATTAGACGACGCAGCACATAGCCTCGACCTTCGTTATTGGCAGTAATGCCGTCTGCAATCATATGCACGACTGCCCGAACGTGATCGCCAATGACTTTAAGCGAAGTTTTGGTCGCATCGTCCTGTATGGCGTAATCAATCCTGGCGATCGCGGCAGCCGTTTGGACGATCGGGAAAATCAAATCTGTCTCGTAGTTATTGGGCACTTTTTGCAGAATTTGTGCCATCCGCTCTAAGCCTAAGCCCGTGTCGATATTCTGGTTTTGCAATGGGGTGAGATTGCCATCAACATCGCGGTTATATTGCATGAACACCAGGTTATAAAACTCGATAAACCGGGTGTCATCTTCTAAATCGATGTCGTCGCCTTTTTCAGGATGGAAGTCGTAATAGATCTCAGAACACGGCCCACACGGCCCCGTCGGTCCCGAAACCCAAAAGTTATCTTTCTCACCCATACGCTGAATTCGATGAGCAGGAATGCCGATTTCGTCGCGCCACATCGCAAACGCTTCGTCGTCTTCCTCAAAGACGCTGACGACTAACCGTTCTGGCGGCAAATTATAGATTTTGGTCGAAAGTTCCCATGCCCACGCGATCGCTTGAGATTTGAAATAATCGCCAAAGCTGAAGTTGCCCAGCATCTCAAAAAATGTGTGATGTCGTGCCGTGCGTCCCACATTCTCGATATCGTTGGTGCGAATGCACTTCTGAGAGGTGGTGGCACGCGCAAACTCCGCCTGACGCTGCCCCAAAAAGATCGGCTTAAATGGCAGCATTCCGGCGATCGTCAGCAAAACGGTCGGATCTTCGGGCACCAAAGAGGCACTGGGCAAAATTTTGTGCCCTCTTTCTGCATAAAAATCGAGAAACTGTTGCCGAATCTGAGCGCCGTTAGGGGGAGTAGACATGGGAATCTGTAGTGTTAACGAACCTGTAGGTCTATTCTATTCCAGCAACCAGCCGAACAGTTCGCCTACAGTTAACCGAAAATCTTTGGCAAATTCTGGCACAGGCAGCACTTGCTCGAATTGATTGAAAATTTGCGATCGCTGATTAAAGGGATACCCAATCACCGACTGCTCATCTGGATCAACCAACCAACCCATCTGACAGCCGTGATCGAGGCAATGCAGAATGTTGTTAGTCACCTTAGTTTGCCGTTGATCGGGTGAAAGAATCTCGATTGTCCAATCAGGTGCAGCATTAAAAGCGTTGGCAACGCCTCCATTTTCCTTACGCGGAATTCTGTCATAAGTAAACACAGCAATATCAGGAACGATCGCTCTTCCACCGAAACTGCATCTGAGTTCAGGAAAAGCACGAGCAACTTTTTGAAGCTTGACAACTCCATCAATTGCGTTGGTCAGGTCTCTCTGAAGGGTGCTGTGTTCTCCTTTTGGCATGGGTTTTTGGATGATTTGACCGTCAATGTATTCGCTGGCTGGCTTAGTTTCTGGTAGGTTTAAAAATTCTTCTAGCGTGATGGTTTTTTGAGGAGCTTGTACCATGATTCACCTCGTAGGTTCCGTAGTATTAATTAACGGTTCTCTAACTGTAGCCAACTGAATAAATTTTCTACTGTAAGCTTCAGTCCACTCGCGATCTCTGGAACCGAAAGCACTTGTTCAGGTTCGTCAAAAGCCTGCGATCGCCCATCAGAAGGATATACAATCACCACTTTCTCATCAGGATCGAGCAGCCAACCCATTAAACAGCCGTGATCAAGACAGTGCAAAATGTTCTTCGTCACTTTGGTTTGATTCTGATCGGGTGAAAGAATCTCGATCGTCCAATCAGGTGCAGCATTAAAAACGTTGGCAATTTCTCCATTTGCATCGACTGGAATCCGATCCCAGGCAAAAACTGTGATGTCGGGAACAATCGATCGTCCTCCAAAGGTGCAACGCAATTCTGGAAAAGCCAGTGCAATTCGCCGTTCTTCAACTAAGTCGTTGATTTTAGTGACGAATTTCCCTTGAAGTTTGCTGTGTTTTCCTTGGGGCATAGGTTTTTGGATGATTTGACCGTCAATGTATTCGCCAGCAGGTTTGGTTTCTGGCAGTTTCAGAAATTCTTCCAGCGTGATGGTTTTTTGAGGAGTTTGTACCATGTGTCTGTCTCCTAATGCCTATCTTTATTATCAGGCTGCCAAAGAGAACGATCGGCGTTTGGCGGCACTAACACCCATAAGCTTTTCGGCACTACCTGAAAATTCATGGGACTCACGCCCAGATAATCGCCATCGACCTGCACAGGCAAAACCTTTCGTCCCAAAATTTGCACCTGTCGCGCCCGATAATAGTTCACTTCGGGATCGCGATCGTAGTGCCGCAAAAAAATCGACAACAGCCGCAGCGGTGCCATCAACATATTGTCGCCCTTGATCACGCACACATCCAATAAGCCATCGTTGAGAACTGCATGGGCCGTTAGCGGCTGAGGCGGAAGCGAACTGCCCATAAGTAAGAGAACCTTGAGAAGTCAGTTCACAGTCAGGTGTTCTTGAAGGAGTTGACGACATTCTGCGATCGGTTTACGCGCCTCCATTGCCGTAACGAGCGCATCATAGGCATCCTGATTTTGTTGCAGCAAATTCTTTGCCTGAAGCGATGCCCACCGCTCTTTTTGCTGAATCTCAGAATTGGGTAAACGCAGTTGTGCTAAAGTCATGCGAAGTTTTTGCAAATCATCTCCGCCCCCTTCGACCGAATCGTATGCCAGCGTTTCAGCAACGCCGCCCGCCATCCAAACTGTGCAGTAGCGATCGACCAACTGCACCGAGAGTTTGCCTGCCTGCAACTGAGTGTCTAATTCCTGGGTGTCAAACTGTACCCCTCCTAGCCCTGGCTGCCCTTGTCGAAACGCTTCCCAAGCGCTGAGGGTGTAGCCAGTCACCGGAATGCCTAACTGCTGCGCGACGAGAAAGTGACCCGCCTCGTGTCTTGCCACCCGCGCCCGGTGAGCCGGAGAAAAGCTCGCCAACCAATCGAGCGCGATCGTGCCGCCTCTTCCCTGCCAGGTAAACGAATCTAGCGTCACGATGCCCAAAATCGTGAAGGTCGCGATCGCCGGAACTGCCGGGGACAGATGAATTAAGGGGCCCAGAATGGTCGTCACCGTCATCGCAAAGATCGAGAGGGCGATGAGATTGAGCGCGCTCGGGTTCATGGCTTTCTCGCCTTATAAAACGTCTCTAAACTTTGGCGATCGCCCACAAATCGCCAGTGCCACGGCTCATAGGTCACGCCTTGGGGATTATTTTTGGGAAACGACAGTTCAAAATTAAAGCGCACCGCATTTTGTTTAAGCCATTTAAACGCAGCCGTTTGATCAAAGGAAGGGCTGAGATTGGTTGCAGGCACGTTGCCATCTCCAACATCGATCGCGTAGCCCGTGTGATGCTCACTATAGCCGGGAGGAGCGCTGACCTCAGCCCGCTGATTAGGCGTTTGCGATCGCTCGGCTTTGACTTCAAAAAACACATGCTGCTGATCACTGAGCGATCGAAACGCCGAAAGTGGAGCCAGAATAATTCCTTCAGCTTGTGCCGCGCCTGACATTTGTCTAAAAGCTTCTGCGGCAGATTTGCGAAGTTTGATGCCCCCATCCCCATTGATCGGTTGCAGTTCGGCTTGTGGCGCTTCTGCGTAGGCAAAATGTCTTAGTAACGTGTCAGGAGAAGGACTTGCACTTGGAGATGCCGCGATCGAGCCAGTCGGCAGAGAAGGACTCGCAGCCGTGATTACACTCGACTGCCGAGCGTTGTAGGCAAACCAACCGCCCGCACCGAGCGCGACGATCGCTGCCAAACCCACCATTAGCCCAACTTGATTAAAACGGGGCTGCGGCTTGGGTTCTACTGTCTCCCGCAAAGCTTCGGGGATGTCGTCTGTAGAGGCAGCCTGATGATTTGGAGGTTTCCCAGGTAGACCATTATTCAAGGGGATGTTTCTTCCTGCACGTTTTAGGTTGCAACCAGCTTAGAGCGTCGAGAAACGCTACCCTGGCAGAGGAGTGGCGGCTAGACAACGCCGATCGTTAAAGCTCAACGGTCATCTGAAGTCAAAGCTTTATCTAGGCTACCCCTAAAGATACCGATTCTCTGTCCAGGAATGCAAATTCATTCCAAATTTATGCCCAATCTTGTTACTCAACTGTTTAATCTCTACTTGCCACTGGTGTGGTGGACGCTTTTGGGTTGGCTGTTTGGGCACTATTTACCCAAAACTGCCCCCACTTATTTAGGTCATTTCTTATTTTGGGTCGGAGTCCCGGTTAGCATTTTGGCGTTTTTGCGGGGGGCTGACCTATCAGGACAGGTTTGGATCGCTCCGATCGTCGCTTGGGTAGCAATTTTATTAGGCGCAGGATTGGCTTGGCTGTGGAGCCTCTATCAACCCACTTGGGACAGACCTACTCAAGGAAGCTTTTTACTGGCTTCAATGGTGGGCAACACAGGCTATTTGGGCTTCCCGGTCGCATTGGCGTTGGGCGGACAACAGCTTTTTGCCTGGGCACTTTTTTATGACATGCTGGGCACCACTTGGGGCGCTTATGGCTTAGGAGTCGTTTTAGCCAGTCGATTAGGACTGGGCACCCAGAGCCGATCGCAGTTGACCCTCGCACTTCTCAAAAATCCAGCCCTTTGGGGCTTTGCACTGGGGCTTGCCGCACGAGACGTTCCCCTCCCTAGCGTTCTAGAAACTGGTTTGCATCAGGCTGGCTGGAGCGCGATCGTGCTTGCCCTGATTTTAATTGGTATGCGCCTCAGTCAGTTGCCGTCGCTATCTCGGCTCAATTCTGCCAGTGTCAGTTTAGGGATCAAAATGATCGTGGTGCCTCTGACCGTGAGTTTGAGCTTACCTTTTTTGCCGATTAGCGAAGCAGAAAAGCACACGATCGTGCTGCAAATGGCCATGCCTCCCGCCTTTGCAACATTGGTTCTAGCAGAAACCTATGGGTTAGACAAAAATCTCGCGGTCACGTCTCTCGCGGTTGGCTCGATCGGACTACTCCTCATACTCCCGGTTTGGCTCTGGCTGTTTAGCCTTTAACCTGCCCAGCTCACCCCATCATCCGCAGGCAATGACGGCAGAGGCTTGCGCTCGTTTGGAAGCACAGAAGACGATTTTGCGGCGATGCTGGGAGGAGTCGGCTTGACGATCGCGGCGCTCACCAGATCAGGGCTGAGAGACTTTTGCTGAGATGCTCTTGCAGCGCGCTGTTCGGGGTCAACAATTTTTTTGATTAAATAATCTAAAGTCTGTTGCTTAATCCAGCCTCGTGCCACAAGCACTTCACCAAAGCGCATATCATCCATGATCTTTTGATCATTCAGCGCGACATCGATCTGGGCCTGAGTGATTAGCCCTGCCTCAATCAGATAGCAGCCAAGACGCTTCACTGGTTCGTTTCTATCTCTCATCTTTACCCAAAGAGAAATCTTGCTTGTAGTGACATCAACATAGCCTCTATCAGAGAATAGTTGAAGTGATTTTGCTCACGTTGTAGACGGACGATCGCTCTAGTCAGTACTACTGAGAACATCTGCCCTAGCTTTACGTCAAGTTCGTTAAGCTATTTTGACTCATAGAGTTGCTGTAAAGTTCCCACCTTTATACTTAAAAGCTGTGAATTAAATTAGGACGCAGATTTACATACGGGCATGGCACGGCAGCGCCCATTCGACATTGAAAATAACCGACATTACTTAATTTACGATCTTAAATTACGATCTTAAATATAGTCAGGCAGACTGAAACTCGCCCATCATTTTCACTTCTGTCTCTAGCAAAAGCGACCAGCGCTGATGCACCTGCTGCTGCACAAACCGAATCAGTTGAAAAATGTCACTCGCCGTCGCACCCCCGCAGTTGAGAATAAAATTTGCATGACGCTGTGCGACCTGAGCGCCCCCAATTTGATGCCCCTTTAACCCTGTCTGCTCAATTAGCCAACCCGCTTTATAAGCGCCAGGGTTGCGAAACACGCTGCCACAACTGGGCATGTTATAAGGCTGAGTTGTTAGTCTTTGGTGCTTGTGGTGACTCGTCACGCCTAAAACCTCAGCAGGGTTAGCACCAGGTCTGAGTTGAAACGTTGCCTGAGTCACGAGCCGTCGCAAAGCAGTTTTCTCTTCAGAGTATCCGCCTTGCAAGGCAGACGTGCGATAGCGATAATTTAGCGCTTGAGGGGTGAGAATCTCAAACTGTCCATTGGGAAGCAAGATCTGCGCTTCGACCAAAATATCTGCGATCGAGTCTCCATGAGCACCTGCGTTCATGACGACAGCTCCGCCGACCGTGCCCGGAATGCCCACCGCCCACTCAAAGCCTTGCCAGCCGAGATCAGCTAGCTGCCATGCCAGACGAGGCAATGGCTTACCCGCTCCGACTGTTACCTGTCCGGTAGCTTGATCAAAGTGGCTGTGGCGTAGATGACGAGTTGAGATCACGAGACCGGGAAGCCCACGATCGCTAATCAACAAGTTTGACCCTGCGCCCAGCATCGTGGTTGCCAACCCCTGAAGCTCTGCCCACTCAAGGCTGGCTTGCAGTTCTTCAAGATGACGCGGCGCAATGTACCACTCTGCCGGGCCACCGACCCGGAAGGACGTAAGCGTCGCTAAAGGAACATTTGCTTTTAGCAAGCTGTCAGTGCCAGGAAGGGGAATGGTCTGAATGTCGCTGGTTTTCGCGAGTGCTCTAGAGAGGGTGCTGCGAGTTGAGAAGTCTGATTGGTGAGCAGCGCGAGAAGTTCGGGGATCGCTTGAAAGAGTCATAGTAATTTTAGGTGTGTGAATGCTCCAACTGGAGACCCCGATGGATCTCGTGCCTAGGATCTAAAGATAAGAAGGTTGTGCCATAACCTTAAGAGCGGTGGCACCGTTCCAAAGACGAGTCTTGTTCGACACCCTGCTGATATGACATCACTTCTGGGATGATTTGATTCAAATTTCCTGCACCCAAGAAAAGAGTCAAGTCTCCAGGAGCCAGCGTTTCCCCTAAAAAATGGCTGATCGATCGCAGCGAAGGCTGATAGTGAACGTTGGGGTGATGCTTGGCAATCAGATCTGCCATCTGCTGACCATTAATCTGCCCTAAATCGGGTTCTCCAGCACTATAGATATCGCTGACAATGACGACATCTGCTTCGGCAAACGATCCGGCAAACTCTGTCAAAAACGTGAGGACACGACTGTAGCGATGCGGCTGGAAAACCGCCACAACTCGACGTTTAGACGCAGTTAACCTGGCGTGAATTTGGGCAGATGAAAGGGTGGCTCGAATCTCACTGGGATGGTGGGCATAGTCATCCACAAACAGAATGTCGTTGACAGCACCCCGATGCTCAAACCGCCGACGAGCACCTTCAAAATTGACGATCGCGGCGGCAATCACCGAAAACTCTAACCCCAAGAGCCGACCGACCGCGACGGCTGCCAAAGCGTTACTGAGATTATGCTCACCCAGAAGTTTAATCTTTAACTGTCCTAACGGCTGCCCGCGCTCGTAGATTTGGGCAGTCGTGCCCTCTGCATGATAGAGAATCTGAACGGCAGTATAGTCAGCTTCAGATTCAGCGCGAAGGCTATAGCTAATGCTGGGCTTGAGGCGATCGCGCACCGTCTCGCAGTCAATGCTGCCGATCACCGTGTGACAATGACTCGAAAACGTTTGAAACGTCTCGACCACTTGCTCTAAGCTGCTGTAGTGGTCGGTGTGATCGAGTTCAATATTGGTGATGATGCCAATGTGGGGAGAAAACTTAACCAGCGAGCCGTCTGACTCATCGGCTTCTGCAACGAGATAGCGACCTTGCCCTTGCCGGGCGTTGCCTTTCCAGGCGTGAACTTCACCACCGACAATAATGGTGGGGTCAAGCCCTGCCATCAACAGCATATAGCTGATTAAGCTGCTCGTCGTAGTTTTGCCATGAGTTCCGGCAACGGCGATGCTCTGATAATCGGCAATCAGGGCTGCCAAAATATCTGAGCGGTGAAAGATTGGACACCCTAGCTCGATCGCCGCTCGATATTCAGGGTTGGCGGCGTTAATTGCGGTAGAGCAGACAACCTGCGGCAAAACCAGAGTCGATTTGCAGTCTGATAATCGACTTTTTACAGATGGCGCAGGAGTCGCACCCTTCACAGAAGCAAAACTGATGGCACCCGCAGGAGTCAAATCAACTTGAGACTTAAAGAACTCAAGATTAGACGCATCTTGACGATCAAAAATATGGGCACCTAATTCTTCGAGGCGCTCCGTAATATGGCTTAAGCGAACATCAGAACCGGAAACAGGCAGCTTACGCTTGGTTAAAACATAAGCGAGGGCTGACATTCCAATCCCACCAATTCCAATAAAATGAAATGGTCTGCCGCTGAAATCAACGGAATTCAGCATCTTAGCTCCTTACACACCACACCAATAACACGCGCTATCATATCAAGGATTGCTTTTTCACGGTATAGCTAAATGAGAATTTCTTTCTCTTTGAATTCAAAACCGCGAAATTGCCTTTTTGATTAACTGAACCAGAAATTCAATTTTCCCAACTCCTTTAGCTGATAAACATCAGCAGCGACATTGACCCGATAACTACACCCCGAAGTCAGTGAATTCCTGATAAAAATTCATCAGGTTCTAAGAGGTTTTTAGAGTTGAAATGAGTCGTCATTCAAAATAGCCTAAATTATTCAAATCAGCACACTTATAAAAAAAATAATGCTGTAGTCTTGCTGATTGCGGAGGACACCCTAAGCCAACCGACGCTTGATCGAGTGATCTGGTCAGAAGCGATCGCAGATGACCTGGCTGGCGATCGTTGGTCATCTCGCTTTTTCTGTCACAGATATTGAATCGAGCCGCTCAGGATACTCCTAATCTGGTTTCCAAAGGGGTGAGAGCATACATCTCGTCTCACCGTTTCTACGAATAGTCAAGCATTTTCTCAATTTCTGACCCTATGATCCCCGACTCCTGATCCCTCTTTTCCAGCCCTTGTTTTCCTCTAATAATTTCTTTACCTTTTACGATATGATGTGTCTCATCAATAGGTATTTATCTACAGAGGGCAACCGCAGTCATGAGAGTAGCGATTAACGGCTTTGGACGCATCGGGCGAAACTTCATGCGTTGCTGGGCGGGCAGGGAGAACAGTCAGATAGAAGTAGTCGCCATTAACGATACCTCTGACCCCAAAACAAACGCTCATTTGCTGACTTATGACACGATGTTGGGCAAGTTCAATGCCGATGTCAGCGCCGATGAAAACACCATCACCGTCAACGGTCATGTGATTAAGTGTACGAGCGATCGCAACCCAGAAAACTTGCCTTGGAAAGATTGGGGAATCGATTTAATCATCGAATCTACTGGCGTGTTCATCAGCAAAGAAGGTGCATCTAAGCACATCAATGCTGGCGCGAAAAAAGTTTTGATCACCGCTCCTGGTAAAGGCGACGATGGCACTTTTGTGGTCGGCGTAAACCATCAAGATTATGACCATCACAAGCACAACATTATTAGTAATGCAAGCTGCACCACTAACTGTCTTGCCCCCGTTGCCAAAGTCATTCACGAAAATTTTGGCATCATCAAAGGCACAATGACCACGACTCACAGCTACACAGGCGACCAACGCTTGCTAGATGCGAGTCACCGCGATCCGCGTCGGGCACGGGCTGCCGCAATGAACATTGTTCCCACGTCTACGGGCGCGGCAAAAGCTGTGGCTCTGGTGCTACCTGAATTGGCAGGCAAGCTGAACGGCATTGCAATGCGGGTTCCAACTCCGAATGTGTCGGTGGTTGATTTGGTCGTTCAGGTTGAGAAAGCGACGATCGCCGAGCAGGTCAATGAAGTGCTGAGAGCCGCCGCAGAAGGCCCAATGAAAGGAATTCTCAAGTATTGCGATCTGCCGTTAGTGTCGAGTGACCATGCCGGGACAGATGAGTCTTCGATCATTGACGCAGCGCTCACGATGGTGATGGGCGGTGACATGGTGAAGGTGATCGCCTGGTATGACAACGAGTGGGGCTATAGCCAACGGGTAGTTGACTTGGCTGAAATTGTGGCTCAAAAATGGGTTGCTTAAGATCGGTTAGACATTAGCTTGAACGCCCTCAATTTCCGTTGGAGTTGGGGGTTTTCTATATCGTTGAGTTAGCAGACGAGAAATTGCCTCAGGCGGTTCTTTTGCAATCATTGGAACCCTTCCTGGTATTGCAATCGGGGCAGAGTAAGCGCAGATTCTTCACACAGGTCGCTAATTCTGGAAACTTAGAGAGGGGCTGAACGTGATCAATGTGAGAGCCTTTAACTTGAATCACAAAGCTACAACTAGCACAGCAGCCGCGTTGACGCTTGTGTTGCTTCTCTTTCCACATTTTTCCGTCTTCTGTTGCTTTCCAACGCTCAAACTTTGCGCGAGGTGAATAGTACTGCCTGATTTCTTGTACATCTTTCTCAAAATCTTTGGTTCGTTGATCTAGCTTATTTTTGAGCAATATTAAGCTACGTGCTAAGTCTGAGAAGTCGGGGAATGAATGAGGAGGTGTACTCATGTTGTCTCAGGTTTGGTATGAGATTTTACTTTGATTTCGGCATCTATCTTCAGAGCAGCTAACGAGGAATTCGTTTTTGAAATTGTGGTCATCAGTTCTCGCGTCATTCGACTGAGTTCGGGATCAGTCGAAGTACCAAAAGCAACAGGAACAACATTTCCGATCAAATCTAGCAAGATATCTAAAGCTGTCTTGAGAGTCTCGCGAGTTGTAGCCTTGATTCTCGATCGCTGCATATACTGCCGCAGCGAACCTATAACTTCAGCAGCAGAATATAAGTAGGTAGAGCCTTGCTGCGTAGAAGGTTTCAATACCTTCGTGATGGCAGCTGCATGGTAGAGCGATAACCCAAGTCCGCGAAGCTGTTTTCGCGTTACGGTCTTGAGTTCTGAAGAAGGTTTTGGCATCGTGAGTTTAACAGGCAAATAGATTTACATGGTTTTTGATGAATCGTCTTCGTCTTGCAAATATTCGTTGTATGAAGTTAACAAAGCCTCAATCCAAGCATCTCTCAATCCAATTTTTTGAGCGATTTTGTAAACACGACTGATAATTCCAACAAACTGACTACGTTGGAGATTCAGATCTTCCTCATATTGTTCAACTTTTTTAGCGTGGGTAATTTTTATTTTTTCGATTTCATTCGTCTTTTTAGTAACTTGAGCTTTCTGAGCAGCTTGCTTACGTTGTCGCTCAGATAGTACTTCACCTGCATAGTCAGCTAAAGTCAAAGCTAGGGTAAATTCGTCGTCATCCGCGACTAAATCGAGGTTGACTCCAATCGATTCATAAGCTCGTTTAGCATCTTCCCGTGTCCAGCCAAGCTTCACCGCAAAATCAATCGCCCGTTTTTTAGAAACCATGAGACACTGCCTATTTCAAAGCCTGTTACCACTCAAATATACTGTCAACAGGGTATGACACCAGGATTCCCAAAGCCAATGAAGTTGAATCAATAAATTATCTGTTTCTAAGCCGATCAAACGAACTACTGCCGTATCGATTTGAAAGAGATCGTTCCATAGAATCTAAATGCGTTAGAAATTGCACTCAAGCTTCGCTGCGGTAGAAGAGCAAACGATCGCGCTAGTCTTTCAATTACACAATGAGCCGATCGCTGCCAGCAAGTGTATCTCTGATTTGCAAACCAAAATTAAACAGAATACTCTCTCGGTTGTCGCTACTTGCCAATCTCAAGCCGAATTGGACTTCATCTTTCCCGAAATCACTCGCATTCATCACCAAGATTTGCAGGTTTTAGAAGTGTGGCAAACTCAAATTGATGTAATCCAAGCCCTTTCACCTAGCGAATTACAGCAGCTTCCTGATCTGAGCCTTGAAGAGTTTGACGCGATCGAGCCTGAGATTTTACAAATCCCTCCAGAAGTGGCACTGTATGAAACGCTGCGATCTCAAACTGATTTTCGGGGATTGCGGGATCAATTACGCTTCATGATCAAGCCTGAGTCACGGCAAGAATATGAGGTGGAGATCGGTCATCTAGCTCCTAAAGCGGGTTACCCGGCACTTGTGCCGTCGAACTGGCAAGAGGCTTCAGATTTAACCGTTGCTAATCTCTACTGGTATTTCAAAAATCTTAAAAGTGCCTAACTCGATCGGAGTTGAGGGCTTTTTTGTAGGTTGAATTATGTTAGCTTCGAGAAGCAAGGTTGAGGGGTTGATTAGTATTCCTACATCAGAGCAGAAAACGCAGTGCTACTTGTTGTGCTGCCGATTCACCAAATTCTACCTGCCTGTGAATATAGTCCGATTTGATGAACGTACAGGGAACATATTCTTTCTAGCCGGTGAAGAGAACGATATCGAAATCTACCCCAACGGCAAATGGAGGTACATCAGATGAGCCAGCCAAACTTTCAAGCGATGAGTCAGAAAGATTTACGTGATTATGTTCTCGCTCATCGAGACGATCAAGATGCATTCTACGCTTATGTAGACAGGCTTCATGCTGAGGGTAATTGGGTTGAGATGCCTGCCCTTCAGTCAGAGCAAGATCTAGAGAATTATCCTGAGTTCACAGAGCATATTCGTAAGAGTTCTGAAAGACGAAACAATCCAGCTTAAAAGCTTCTTTAAAGATGAAATTTGACTTCACCAAGATGACGAAAGTTGAGCTACGGGCTTACGTTGTTGCACATCCTAATGATCAGGCAGCCTTTTATGCGTTTGTTGATCGCTTCACATCCGATGCATCTCCGGCAATGTCCACCCCGATCGCATCTCAGGCAGATGTTGAGGCGATCGCAAAGCTAGTTGAACAAAAAGTAGAACAAACGAAGATGAGCTAGTCGCTACTAAAGTGCTGGAAGCCTTGCTCTAGGGTCAAAATCTCATCGGGTGTTTCTTGAGTGAAATCGATGACGCGAATATCGGAATCAGACGTAATGGTGCCGACGATCGCCGCTGCTCCTCCCAATCGCTCCACTAACTTTTGAGCCGCTGACCTCTGCAAACACAGAACTAACTCAAAATCTTCTCCACCGTAAAGCGCCCACTTCATCGCCTTTTCTGAAGAAGCCCATCGTTTCAAAGCGGGATGAATCGGGATTTTTTGACGATCGAGCCGCGCCCCAACTCCACTCGCTCGACAAATTTGCACGATCGCGTCTGCCAGTCCATCGCTGCTATCCATTCCAGAAATCCGTGTTTCAGGAAGACTCGGAAGGATATCTAATCGAGGGTTAGGATATTGATGCGCCTGGATTAATGAGATGCGATCGTCCTGACTCAATTCCTGACCCAATTCAGGATGCAGCAAGAGTTCTAATCCTGCGCGGGAAGAACCGTGAAAACCCGTGACTAAGATTGCGTCTCCGGGTTGGGCGGTGGCACGGCGAATCACTCTCGTAGGATCGACTTGTCCAAAGGCGGTGATGGCAACGGTGATTACGGGCGATCGACAAAGATCACCTCCCACAATTACGGTTCCATACTTCTGCAAACAGCCCGTAATGCCGCGATACAAATCTTCCACCCAACTCACTAAAACTTCACCTGGCAGTCCCAACCCAACAGTGATTCCTAACGGTGAAGCCCCCATTGCGGCGAGATCGGAGAGATTTGCCGCCGCCGATCGCCACCCAACTGATTCAGGTGGGGTAGTCTGATTGCTGAAGTGAACGCGATCGACCAACACATCGGAGGTGACAACGAGCAGCATTCCGGATTCGGTAGGCAACACAGCCGCATCGTCACCTACTACAGTTGACGGACAAAAGGACTGCACTCGCTTTAGCAGTCCCTGTTCTCCAAGGTTTTGAACCGTCAGAGAATCGCTCATCTAAGCGGCTTTGGGTTCAACTAGGTTGTCTAAGCCATCTACAACTTTCATGGACTCGATCGTGTCTCCGGCTTTCAATTTTTCCAGCACTTCTCGCCCTTCTGTCACAAATCCAAAGATCGCATAGCGACCGTCGAGTAAGTTTAAGCCTGCGGGGGTAAGTTCTGGCTCAAATAAGAAGAAGAAAAACTGAGAAGAACCGCCGTTGGGGTCTTCACCCGGACGAGCCATCGCCAAAGCGCCATACGCTGAGAAGGGTAGAACAGGCTGATCTAAATAGCGTCCTGCATCTTCTAAGGTGATGCCATAAAGTGGCTCCTTGTCGCCTTTCACCAAAATCTCTAGGGGAACAGAACGATATTTTTTAGTTGCGGGATCGATAAAGCCAACCTCAGATCCTGGCGGGTCGCCGATTTGCAGCACATAAGAATCTTCGGCTCTCGTAAATTTCAAGCCATCGTAAAAGCCACGCTGCACGAGATCCACAAAATTTCCAGCCGTGACTGGGGCGCTATAGCCATCGAGAACGATCGTCAAATCACCGTGATCTGTTTTGGCGACAACGGTAGCACGTCCCTTAAGTTGAGGCAGATTGCTATATGCTTCGGGCACCTCATAAGGAAACTTTTGCACCATCAATTCTTCGAGACGTGAAACTAGAGTTAGCAAATCCGAACGCTGCGATCGTGTCTGCTCTTTATCTTTCGCTTCTGCACTGGTTTGAAGTTGCTCAACGCCCGTCTTTAATTTTTCAATAATTGCCTCTGCTTGAGGTTTTTTGTCATCAGGAATGGATGCCAATAGTTGAGCGGGACGATCGTTCAAAATGCTATACGCCTGTTTGATATCGCTAACCACAGATCCCCAACGACGATTGGCCCGCAGTTGGGTGGTGATATCTTCTAGGCTAGATTGCAGCTTGCGAACCTCAGAATTATCGATCGGCAATGAGTAGCGAAGCAGCGCTTCTGGGTTGACGATCGGATTTCCAGGCGGCAATGCCTGAGCCGGGAGACTCCATCCCCACAGGCTTAGACAAACCATCGCGATCGCCATCCCTTTGAGCAAGCCACCTTTCAGCCAACCCAGACCTTGAGTGAGTGTCAAACGATTCCAAAAAGACATAATCTCTTTCCCCGCGTGCTTTAAAACCCCTTTTCGATTGTGCCATGTTAGGGGTCGGTGCTTTGTGGTGAATCGTGACGAACAACCCCAATCAAAAGCGATTAAAAACGATCGCTGGGCGGTAAAATAAAGTGCCGAACATTCTCCCCCACTGTCATCACTCATGATTTCTAGTAATGATTTTCGACCTGGCGTAAGTATTGAGTTAGACGGAGCCGTCTGGCGAGTGATCAGCTTTTTGCACGTAAAGCCAGGCAAAGGATCGGCATTCGTCAGAACTGAGCTAAAGAATGTCCGCACCGGGAAAACATTAGAACGAACCTTTCGTGCAGGGGAGTCGGTGCCGCAAGCCAATCTTGAAAAAAGCACGATGCAGCATACCTATAAAGACGGCGATCAATATGTCTTTATGGATATGGAAACCTTTGAAGAAGGGCAACTCAGCGTGTCTCAAATCGGTGAGCGCGTCAAATATCTCAAAGAAGGCATGGAAGTCAACGTGATCAAATGGGGCGAACAAGTCTTAGAGGTTGAACTGCCTAACACGGTCGTGCTCGAAGTTACGCAAGCCGATCCGGGCGTTAAAGGCGATACGGCAACAGGCAGCACTAAACCCGCGATCGTCGAAACGGGCGCTCAAGTCATGGTGCCTCTCTTCATCACGGTCGGAGAAAAGATTAAAGTCGATACCCGCGATGATTCTTACCTGGGTCGAGAAAATTAACAGGTGGCTTGTGGCGCTTGGTTAGTCGCGGAGACTGAAGACTACTAACTGCCGACTACTCACTCATCACCCATGCCTACATAAATGGAGCAATCACACTGTGCCACTGGACTTAAGCGAACTTCGCGAACTGCTCACGGCTCTCAATCAAACTGATATTGCGGAGTTGATCTTAAAAAGTGAAGATTTTGAGTTGACCGTTCGTCGAGGGTCGCGATCGGGTTCAGGACAAGCCGATCTGATCGGGTCGAGAGAGACGCTGACCGTCACCCCGATCGTCACGCCTCTCCCCACACCAGATCTGTCGAGAGGCACGGCTGACACTCCCAATGGCGCTCCTTCTAGCCAATCGGCTCCACCCCCTAGTAACGATCGCTTAGTCGAAATTCTTTCCCCGATGGTGGGCACATTCTACCGCTCTCCAGCACCCGACGAGGCACCGTTCGTCAATGTCGGCGATCGCATTCGCTCTGGGCAAACGGTGTGCATTATCGAAGCAATGAAGCTGTTGAATGAGATAGATGCTGAAGTCTCTGGAGAAATCGTTGAGATTCTGGTGCAAAACTTGCAGCCTGTAGAATATGGGCAACCTCTAATGCGGGTTAACCCTGTGTAATTTCCTATCTTTGATCGCTCCCCATGAGCGGTAAAGTTAATATAAATCGCTGATAGTTTGGGAGCAGCAAATATGCTGACATTTATTCTTGCTTTAGGGGTCGGCTTAGGCAGTTTTGCCCTTTACCTAGCTGCGTTCTTTTATCCAGAACTTCATCGTAAAGGAGATCTGGTGTGGAGTGGAGTGGGCTTATTTTACGCCCTTGTGCTGTGGGTTTGTGCAGAACGAATTACGGGTGGCGTTTTGCTGGGGCAAATGGCGAGTGTCTCGCTGATTGGCTGGCTCGGTTGGCAAACTCTGGTGGCTCGATCGGCGCAAACTCCCGCAGAGCAGCGATCGACGACTGGAGATCTATCCACCGATCTGCAAGCCGGGCTAAACCGAGTGCTTTCGCCTGAAAACACCGCTAAGGTTAAGCAGCAATTTACAAATTTGCGCGATCGGGCACAGTCGCTGATCAACAAAACCCCTCAACCGCAGAATTCTGCCGAGACTCAAACCCCTCAAGTCTATGAGCCTCTGAAGCCAGAAGATTTTGGCACTCCCCCGACAACCGTAGACGCGACGACATCCTCTGCAACACCCGCTCCACAGGTTCCGTCTTCCACACCTGTGGCACCTCAACCTGCATCCTCGCCCCAACAAAACCCATTAGCTGCTCTCACTGAGGCTGCTAAATCGGTGCTTGCCAGCTTTAACAAGCCCAAGAAAAATACGGCGACCTACGTGAGAAAGGATTTTCGTGACGCAACGCCTTCTGTGCAAGAAGATGCCGATGATTTTGAGGAAGACGACCAGACCGCTACATCTGAAGCGCCTCCCCAGCCTCCTGTTTTGAGTGATGAAAATGCCACTTCTGATTCGACCATTCCTTCTGATGAGATCATGTTAGAAGAGATGGAGTTTGAAGCGAAGCGAGCAGCAGAAACCGCGCAGTCAGAAGCAGAAGGGCTTCAGCCGATTCCTCCTAAACCGCCCACGCCTGATTTAGTCGAAGCGGCGATCGCCGATGCCGAAGAAAAGCACCTCCCTGCCGACCCGCCTGAAACCGCTCAATCTGACGAGTAGACTTAAAAAGAAGGCAATAAAAAAGGCTTGGAAAATTCCAAGCCTCATCCTCTCTCATTGATTGTTAAGCGAGTTTAACTGACCTTATTGAGCCGACTTTTGCGCTTGCGAAGCGACGCTGCTCCTAGCGTGCCGACTGCCAGCAGACCCAACATTGATGCAGGCTCTGGTACAGACTTGATGCCAATGGTGTCTGCAACTGACCCTTTGGTTCGGAAAATGGTATACAAACTGTTATCTGCCTTTCTGCCAGTGCCATTGGTCGTAGTGTTTAGAAACTCAGCAGTCTTTGTCACTTCTGAAATTTGTCCCCACGGCGCTGTGGTGCCGTCATTGAGACCTCGGCTCTTAGAAGATAGCCAATTTGCGTTTTGAATTTCCCAGTTCAGTTCAGAGTTGGAGGGAGTATTTCCAAAGTCCCCTGGATTGGCTGCTTTTTGAGTGATCACATACTCCCAAGCGTCAGGTTTTGACAGCAGCTCATAGCCTTTGTCTCCACCCCCAAGATTGAATTGACCAACCCAAGATTCATCTACACTCTGATCGTCCCATACGACCACATAGAGATACTCTTGCTTGCTCATCTTAAAGTCCCAAGATTCTGCATGAGACCAGTTGTATCCACCTGTGCTACCGTTTGGGCCTTTTTCGTTTCTACCCACAAAGTTCAAAACGCTACCATTTTTGTCTCCGTGAAACAAACCGTAGTGATTATCGGCAGTGAGGGTGGCTTTGACCGAAAGATCAGCAGCAGACGAAAGGGCAGCCGCAGAGGCTTGACTAACCGAAAGAGTGGCGATGCCGACTGACGCGATGGCTCCGGCAAGTAAACATTTCATTGAGGTCAACATAGACTAGCTTCTCTAAGCTTGTGTTTCACTGCCATGTTGCCATTGAGAGAGCAAGCTGTATAAATTCTTACCAAGAATTTACCCGTAACCTCATGCGATCGACCTCTGGCTAAACTTGGCGAAAAGACCTGCGTATAAAAAACTCTAAAAGAGTCTTTTCATCAGGGCAGGTCAAGTATATACACGACTTAATCACTGACCTCATCGCTGGAAAATGTTCCAAAATTGGCTGCCTATTGATGAAGGTACTGGGCAATCGTTCTGGAACAGTGCTCAAAAATAATCCCCTTGTGTAAAAGCGCTGACTCATTCAAGGCATACCCATCCGTATAGTCATAAAATTGCAGCGCTTTTTGAACTAGCTTGAGAAAGACCTGGGATTTTGAAAAGGGGTGATCGAGCGATCGGTCAGCAATTTATTCTCCACGCTAGACTTGAAGCTAGTGAAGTTCTCACTGATAATGACTCAATGCAGAGTGGGCGATGTTGCCTCTTTGCTAATTTTCTATATTCTGACACTTGTGTATCATGGCGCTAACAGATCCCGGAGCTTATAAAGACACCGTTCATTTGCCTAAAACCGATTTTGATATGCGGGCAAACGCAGTCAAGCGGGAACCCGAATTGCAGAAATTTTGGGCAGAACAGCAAATTTACGAGCAACTGTCACAGAACAACCCTGGTGATCTGTTCATTTTGCATGACGGGCCTCCTTATGCAAACGGCGCATTGCACATTGGTCATGCGCTCAACAAAATTCTCAAAGACACGATCAATAAATATCAACTGTTGCAAGGGCGAAAGGTGCGCTTTGTGGCAGGTTGGGATTGTCATGGGTTGCCGATCGAGCTTAAAGTCTTGCAAACCCTCAAACCCGAAGAACGCAGGCAGTTGACACCCTTATCGCTGCGGCACAAAGCCAAAGACTATGCTCTCAAAGCCGTAGAAGAGCAACTTCAAAGCTTTAAGCGCTACGGGGTTTGGGGCGATTGGAAGCATCCTTATCTGACGTTAACGCCAGACTATGAAGCGGCTCAAATCGGTGTGTTTGGGCAAATGGTGTTAAAAGGCTATATCTATCGGGGTTTAAAGCCTGTTCACTGGAGTCCGAGTTCTAAAACGGCACTCGCAGAAGCCGAGTTGGAATATCCCGAAGGTCACACCTCGCGGAGTGTTTATGCTGCTTTTGAAGTCAGGAATTTGTCAAAAGAGTTGCAGATGCCCCTCGACCCATTTTTAGGCGAGTTGGGCGTTGCCATCTGGACAACAACTCCTTGGACGATCCCGGCAAATTTGGCGGTGAGCGTCAATCCAGACTTGGTTTACTCTGTGGTAGAAGTCGGGGCAGATTTTCCTTCTAAGTTTAAGTATCTGATTGTCGCGAAAGACTTGATCGATCGCCTCTCCGAGACTTTGGGAACAACTCTGACCGAGAAAGCCACGATGATGGGTCGGTTGCTGGAACACTGCACTTATCGGCATCCGTTGTGCGATCGTCAAAGCGAAATTGTGATCGGCGGTGATTACGTCACTACTGATTCAGGTACGGGGTTAGTCCACACGGCTCCGGGTCACGGTCAAGAAGACTATCAGGTCGGACTGCGCTATGGGCTACCGCTGCTTTCACCCGTGGATGATAACGGCAACTTTACCGAAGAAGCCGGACAGTTTGCGGGGCTAAACGTGTTAGGAGATGGCAACGGTGCTGTAATTCAAGCATTAGCCGACGCTGGATCATTGCTCAAAGAAGAACCTTATGTTCACAAATATCCTTACGATTGGCGAACCAAAAAGCCGACGATCTTTAGAGCGACTGAGCAGTGGTTTGCGTCGGTTGAAGGGTTTCGAGACGAGGCACTAGCGGCGATCGCCCAAGTCACCTGGATTCCTGCACAGGGCGAAAACCGGATCACGTCGATGGTAACAGAGCGATCGGACTGGTGCATTTCTCGTCAGCGCAGTTGGGGCGTACCGATCCCGGTGTTTTATGACGAAGAAACGGGCGAACCGTTGCTAAATGAAGAGACGATCGCTTATGTGCAAGCGATCGTGGCAGAAAAAGGCTCTGATGCCTGGTGGGAAATGTCTGTAGAAGAACTTCTGCCAGAACACTATCATGGGCGCACCTATCGCAAGGGCACCGACACGATGGATGTTTGGTTTGACTCTGGTTCTTCGTGGGCAGCCGTTCTCAAGCAGCGAGAGGATCTCCGATATCCTGCCGATCTGTATCTAGAAGGATCGGATCAACATCGTGGCTGGTTCCAGTCCAGTTTGTTGACGAGTGTGGCGGTGAATGGTCATGCGCCTTACAAAACTGTTTTGACGCATGGTTTTACGCTGGATGAGCAGGGACGTAAGCAAAGTAAATCGCTTGGAAATGTCGTCGATCCGATGGTCGTGATCGAAGGTGGCAAAAACCAGAAAGAAGAGCCGCCTTACGGAGCCGATATTCTGCGGCTGTGGGTTTCGTCGGTGGATTACACAAACGATGTGCCGATCGGAAAAACCATCCTCAAGCAAATGTCCGATGTGTATCGCAAGATTCGCAACACCGCCCGGTTTTTGTTAGGTAACCTGCACGACTTTGATCCGGCTAAAAATGCGGTTGCTTATGAGCAATTGCCAGAACTCGATCGCTATATGCTGCATCGAATGACTGAAGTCTTCAACGACGTTCAAGATGCGTTTGAGAGTTTTCAGTTTTTCCGCTTCTTCCAAACCGTGCAAAACTTCTGTGCGGTTGATTTGTCTAACTTCTATCTGGATGTTGCGAAAGATCGGCTGTATATCAGTGGCACCGATGATCTGCGTCGTCGGAGTTGTCAAACCGTGTTGGCGATCGCCGTTGAAAATTTGGCACGGGCGATCGCACCTGTTTTATGTCACATGGCAGAAGACATCTGGCAAGCCATCCCTTACCCAACGCCTTATAAATCAGTGTTTCAAGCGGGTTGGGTGAAGCTAGAACCTGAGTGGAACGCACCCGAACTGGCAGAGAAATGGGAGATTTTGCGCCAGGTGAGAGCAGAGGTGAATAAAGTTCTAGAAAAAGCCCGTGCCGAAAAGGAAATCGGCTCTTCGCTAGAAGCCAAAGTTTTGCTGTATGTGCCGGATGCTCAATTGCGACAAACTCTGATGGCTCTCAATCCTGCTGACGGTTTGAGTGGCGATGGGGTGGATGAGTTGCGCTATCTATTTTTAACGTCGCAAGTTGAGTTGTTAGACTCACTCGATCGCCTATCAGGACTCAACTACACCAGTTCATCAGAAATGCTGAGTGTCGGAGTCACCCATGCTGACGGCAAGAAGTGCGATCGCTGTTGGAATTACTCAATTCACGTTGGCGAATTTAAGGAGCATCCGCTACTCTGTGAGCGCTGCACTTCGATCGTCAGTCACTTAGGATCGTGAATTGAATCGTGTCTGTTACTTATAGAGCTAATGGGCACGGCAGTGCCATGCCCGTACGTGGATTTGTAGATTTTATGCAAAAAGGGACGTATTTGAAGTACGTCCCTTTTTTGGTTTTGTCAGTCTAAGCGATCGGCGATTTAACGAATAAAACTAGACGAAACCCAACCACCGTTTGTTCGATACCAGCCGTTTGAGGAGCTATAGATAGGAACGCTTGCGCCATAGCCAACGCTGCCCACAACGCCATAGCCAGTGCCCGGGCCACTGCGAATAAACAAGCCACTACCCGCAGTGACTGTGCCATAACCACTTCCACTGTTGCCGCCACCACTGCCACCACTGCCACCTGCGCTCGTGAAGGATGACGCGATCCAACCGCCGTTGACGCGATACCAGCCCCCCGAAGAGCCATAGGTGTTGACGCGTGTGCCATAGCCTAAACCCCCAACAATGCCATAGCCCGTGCTCGGACCACTGCGGATATTGACTCCACTTGAAGCCGTAATCGTCACAGCTCCAGTAGAGGAACCGCCACCAGGATTACTGCCACCACTGCCGCCACTACCACCCGCGCTCGTGAGAGACGACGCGATCCAACCGCCGTTGACGCGATACCAGCCACCCGAAGAGCCATAGGTGTTGACGCGTGTGCCATAGCCTAAACCCCCAACAATGCTATAGCCCGTGCTCGGACCACTGCGGATATTGACTCCACTTGCAGCCGTAATCGTCACAGCTCCAGTAGAGGAACCGCCACCATTGTTGCCGCCGCCACCACCGCCGCTATAAGCAGAACCCGATAGCCCTAACACAGAAGCGGTCTGCGGCCCAACCACGCCGTCTACAGAAATTTTTTCATAGCCTTGGAGCAGAGAGACAATATAGGCGGTTCTTTGCCCATAAACTCCATCGACTGCGATGTCATAACCACGATTGCGAAGGGCGCTCTGAACGGCAGTCACCGCCGAACCTGTGCTGCCAGTTCCGACTGCTGCCATCGCATTGTGAGCACCTGCCAAGATTGAAACCGCGATCGCCAGACTAGCAACGCCGATCCAAGCAGAATTAGGAATGCTCAAGCCGAGTTCTTTGAGCGATCGAAGTTTTAGTTCTGGATTAGGGTTTTCAAAGTCAACCGCTAAATGAAGATAAGCTAAATTTTCCATTAGGTTCTCCCTGTAAGTAGTGTAGATTTGCTAAGGAGTGCGGAGTATCGATAAGAATTTTGAACTGTAAAACTCTTGATGTAAATCAAGGTGAGCCAGCAGTGAGAGAGGGACGCACTGAGGGTTTCAGTAATTTCTCATATGCTTACACTTAGTATATTCGCGCTTTTCCTTCTGACAGTAAAGTAAAATCAGCAATTTCACGCAGTCAGAGAAAGGACTCAGTGAGTGAGCCTGTTATATCCGCCATTTAGCTTAGGCTAAAGCTGTGAGCAGGTCTTCTGATGGAGTGAACCCGACCGCGATCGCCACATCATCGCAGACAAAAAGAGGGCGCTTAAGCAGCATGGCATCCTGAGTAAACGCCTCAACCCACTGAGCATCTGTCCAGGTTTTCTTCTCATCTCCCAAAGAGCGGTAAGAGTGCCCAGAGGTGTTTCGCATCGGCTTACTTCCGAGTGTGCTTACCCAGGCATCAATCATTGATTGAGTCGGTGGATGGTCTTTGGTGTTGATGAATTCGTAGTCAATGCCGTTAGCTTTAAGCCATTGAAACGCTTTTTTGCAGGTGCCACAGGTCGGGATTCCATACACTTGAATTGCCATAACATTTCAATAAATAGTAGAGACGAGTGTCTCATAGTTCAGACGCTCGATAAACTACAACCGATGTTGAACTCGATCGCATCGCTAACCCAATTGCCGACAGGTGCCCCGACCCCATTGTCCATCAATGCTGAACGACATTTCACTGAAAGGCTTTTGATAGTGAGGCGCAAATCCGACAACGACCACATCGGCATTTTTTGCTGCCCCTCGATAAATCGTTTGTCCCTGGTTGTTCCTGCCACTAAACGCAACCCTGCCTTGAGAGATTAAACGATCGCTGCCCTTTTGCCGCAGCTCAAAAGTTGTGAAGCCGCTCTCTTGGGTGTAAATGACGGTGAAATACAGATTGCGATCGTTGATGTCGCCCCTACAGGTTAGCCGAAAGCCAGCTCCTGGACGGTTTTCTTTAGACGGTTCAGGTTTGCTGGCAGTGATCACGGTTCCGATCGCGGGTTCTTGAAATAATTTCTGCCCGTTTTGCAGCACGATCAGTTTTCCGCCTGACTGAGTTTCTACCACATAAGTAGTGTTGCCGTCGATCGCACGATAGCCCCGCTGGGTCGAAGTAGCCGTTACCTGCACCCTGCTATTTGGCTTGCCTTTTTGCCGCCCTAGATAGAAGATTCGTCCCTGAGTGCCCTTTTGACAGACGTTGACTAAGTAGTTTGCGGTCTCGAAGGCGACCAGGCGGCGGTTTTCTGGACTCAGCGTAGTGCAGACTCTTAAATCTGCTTCGGTTGCAGTGGGTGAAGTTGTAACCGCAGGGCGAACAGGTTTTTGAGGCGTGACGATCGGCGATTTCTGCACCGTTGGAGCAGGTCGACTAGACGAACCGGGAAATGCGATCGGGGTTTGATAGCGTCCACTACAGGCTTGCAGCGCCAGGGTTGTCAAAAAGATAGCGCCAGAGAGATGCAAGGTACGCATGATCTATTGTGGGTGTAACTTTGAGTGTCAGTAAGCGAAGATTGCGCCTTTCTTATCAATTTCAAAAGCCCGATCGCCCTGAGTGGTTGCTGGTTGAATCCGAATTTTCACCCGGTTTTCTTTTGCGTCAACCGCAATGTCATATCGCACATAGACGCGATCGCGCACCGGATTGATTGCTAGATAGACGGGAAGCGGCACATTGCTGACTTCATCGGTCTTGCCAGCCGCAATTTTTCTGCCCTTTGTGTGTCCGACTAGCGTATATTCAACGACTTGGCTCGATTCATTAACAAACTGCACCCGCACTGGCTTTTTAGGATTTACATGACCCAGAGGCTGCCAATCGGCGCGAAACGGGCTAGCGGTTTGGGCTGTCGTCCAGACTGGAGCCGCAACACTCGCGCTGACCAATAGTCCGATCGTCAACAGCGCGTTGCTGCAAATGTTCCGTATCATAGATTTTTCTTTAGTTAAGTTAGTAAATTTATCGAGATTCCACAGGACAGGAGCTTGATCGCTGCAAAACACTCACAAAAATTACATCACATTTCCGTGATCTTAGGGAATCTCTTTAGAATTTGGGAATTTGCCCCCGTGAGAAGGGGGCACGATCGTAGAAAATCTAAATAATTTCTCTCGCCCGCTCTTCTGCCACCGTTGTTTCGCTAAACAGAGCAGAATAAACAACTCCTGCAATCACAGCACCCAAAATCGGTGCAACCCAGAATAGCCAAACCTGTCCGAGCAGTTCGCCGCCCACAATCAGCGCAGGGCCGAGACTCCGAGCCGGGTTGACTGAGGTGTTGGTGACCGGAATGCTGATCAGGTGAATCAGCGTTAAAGCGAAACCAATGCCGATCGGAGCAATGCCTTGAGGGGCACGAACATCAGTCGCACCCAAAATAATCATCAAGAAGAAGAACGTCAGCACGACTTCAATCACCAGACAAGCCAGTAAGGAGTAACCACCGGGAGAGTGCGCCCCAAACCCGTTGGTCGCTAGTGGGTTTGAGCCAGATAGCGTGAAGCCTGGTTTACCGCTGGCGATCAGATAAAGCAGACCCGCGGCAGCAATTCCTCCTAGCACTTGCGCCACGATATAGCCCAGCAAGTCTGCGCCACCTCGAAATCGCTTGGCGACAAACAGACCAAATGAGACAGCAGGGTTAAGGTGAGCGCCAGAAATGTGCCCAAGCCCAATTCCTAGCGGAAAGAGTGTTGTTTCACCAATCTTTGCGGCATCAGCAGTGTAAGCAGCCGCTAAAACAGCGCTACCACATCCGCCAAAAACGAGCCAGAATGTGCCGAAAAACTCTGCAATGCAGCGTGTCATCAGTGACATTTTTTTATCCACTCCGTGATTTCAAGTGTGCGATTTGCCTTGTTAAAAGAAACATCAAACGATCGCTTTATAAATCGCGTTATAAATTG
The DNA here is from genome assembly GCF_003003695.1 of Phormidesmis priestleyi ULC007. Taxonomy (NCBI): domain Bacteria; kingdom Bacillati; phylum Cyanobacteriota; class Cyanophyceae; order Leptolyngbyales; family Leptolyngbyaceae; genus Phormidesmis; species Phormidesmis priestleyi. The sequence goes on along the minus strand of NZ_PVWG01000009.1, from coordinate 98,667 downwards.
TTTGAAGCGATCGTCAAAATCTGCCAACGGGCAAAAATTGCAGAAGCAAATGTCTTTAAACTAGGCGGATGTTTCTATATGCAGAACAGGAATCTAGATACCCTCTTTTAATTCAGGCCAACAGAAGAAAATTAGAGTTTTCCTACGGTTGGATGTAAAAAGGGATAGTGTCGTGATTACGTACTAGATTTTAAGTAGAGGAAGTTAATTCTACATCAGCCATCATCCTGAGCTTAGGCAAGGCTTACGCCCCTGAGTCTAGATTTGCCCTGAGCCAAATTGCTGAAAAAATAGAGTTAATAGGATGTAGTGTGAGGTGCTGTCAGACTTAAGTCAGCTAAATGACTGAAAAAAAGAGGTTTTGTGGTGAGATGCCCGTCTACTCATCGATCGCCAAGGCAGTCGTTTTGTTAGCGATCGGCAAAGAAACCGTGATCAGGGTGCCCTGACCTGCCGCGTTGGCAATTTTTACCGCTCCGCCGTGTAATTCTGCAATCCATTTCACAACCGCTAACCCCAACCCCGCACCAGGGTTACCCGGAATCGAACTCGCATTGCTGGCACGATAAAATCGCTCAAACACTCTCTCACGATCCGCCACAGGAATGCCAATTCCTTGATCTTGAACGCAAAACACAATTCCATTTTGCTGATCGCACAACTCTATCTGCACCGTTCCCCCATCGGGCGAATATCGCAAGGCATTGGCGATCAGTTGCGTCACCATCTGTTTGAGCAACGCCGTATCGGCATAAATGACGATCGATTGCTCCTTGTGCTTTGTAAACACCAGACGATGAAGGCTATCGGGCGAAAGATGCCATTCCGCTACTAGTGTTTGACAAAACTCGGTCAGCTTCAGAGGTTGAGGATTAAATGGCAAAGAGCGAGCTTCTGCTTGCGCCAAGAAAAGCGTATTCTCTAGCATTTGCTGAAGGCGGCTGACACTCTCAGTAATGCGCTGAAAGTGACGATTGTTCAGCAAATTTTCTGGAGAGCCACCTTCTTTATGGGGCGATCGTGCCAACAATTCTGCTGAGAGGGTAATCACAGACAAAGGCGCGTAGAATTCACGAGAAATCCGACTCATTAGCTCTGATTGGAGATCATTTGGGTGTTGCGCTTGAGCCAGAGCAGTTTGTAGGTGAGTTTGCAGATTGAGAAGTTGTTCGTTGCGATCGATGAGTTCTGATGTGCGTGTCTGCACTTTGATTTCTAGCTCTCGGTTCAACCTTTTTAGAACCGTTTCGGCAGCGCGACGATCGGTGAGTTCTTGCTGAAGCTGCACGTTTTGCGCTTGAAGCTGCTGTTGCAACTGACTGAGTTTCAACTGAGTCTCGATTCGTACTAACACTTCGGCAGGTTCAAAAGGCTTGGTGATGTAGTCAGATCCCCCAAAGCGAAACGCCATCACTTTATCGAGCGCTTCATCATTGGCGCTGAGAAAAATAATCGGGATATCGCGAGTGCGATCGCTAGATTTAAGAAAGCTGCACGCCTGATAGCCACTCAACGATGGCATCACAATGTCAAGCAAAATCAGATCGGGAGGATTCAAAATTGCCGCTTGCAGTGCCAACATTCCATCAGTCACTTTGCGAACTTTGTGCCCCTGTTGCGTCAACAACCCTGACAGCGATCGCAAATTGTCTATGTCATCTACGAGTAGGATATCGCCAACAGGTTTTTCAGGTTCGCTAGTCATGAGCTTGGAAAACTAGTAAAAAAAGTCACCTGCTGAGGGTCAGGCTTAAAGCAGAGTATAGCCACTAAACCCTTTTCTGAGAGGTTTACAGAGTGACTAGTCTTTTTCATCACCTTTGAGATAGATTGTCAAGCTTATAGTACGCCTTTAGAGCTAGGAATCGTATGGGCACGACGCGGATCGATCTCGGCTGCCATGCGGAGCGATCGCGCAAACGCTTTAAACGTCGCCTCGATAATGTGATGGGAGTTAATGCCGTCTAGCTGACGAATGTGCAGCGTCATCTGAGAGTGATTGACGATCGCCACAAAAAATTCTCGCACCAGTTGCGTATCATACGTTCCCACTCGCTGAGTCGGAATCTCTAACCCATAACTCAAGTGGGGGCGACCCGAAAAATCAAGCGCAATTTGAACGAGGGCTTCATCGAGCGGCGCAACAAAATGACCAAACCGCACGATGCCTTTGCGATCGCCCAGTGCTTTGGCAAACGCCATTCCCAGCGTAATTCCGACATCTTCGTTGGTGTGGTGATCATCAATCTCGATATCGCCTATTGCTTGCACCTCTAAATCAATCAGCCCGTGTGATGAAATCTGGTGCAGCATATGATCGAGAAAAGGAATTCCCGTTTTGGCAACGCACTGACCTGTGCCATCTAAGTTGAGGCTGATATGCACATCGGTTTCACCTGTTTTGCGGCTGACCGAGGCAGTCCGATTCCCTTCAGGAATGTAGGAAGGCGCAACTTGAAGACGATCGCTGGTCTGCATAGGAGTCATTTTGAAGATTATTTTCCATTATCTCTGCAATCCAAAAAATCCAGCAGCATTTTATTTTAGTCAACACTGCTGGATTTGCTGGTGGGGCGATCGCGTCCCTACTCTGCCGCGCTTTTTGATCCCGTCATCCCCATGATTTCGTATCCAGCATCAACGTAGATCGTTTGTCCCGTAATGCCGCTAGACAAATCACTACACAAAAACGCTGCCGTATTGCCGACTTCTGTTTGAGTCACCGTCCGACCCAGAGGAGCCACCGCTTCAACGTGGTGAATCATATCTAAAATTCCGCCCACCGCCGACGAAGCCAACGTCCGAATCGGGCCGGCTGAGATCGCGTTAACTCGAATATTTTGTGCCCCCATCTCAGAGGCGAGATATCGCACATTCATTTCTAATGCCGCTTTTGCAATCCCCATGACATTGTAATTGGGGATCACTTTCACACCGCCAAAATAGGTCATCGTGACAATGCTGCCGCCGTTGGTCATCAAAGGTTTTGCAACGCCAGCCAGCTTGATTAACGAATAAGCACTGATGTCAAGAGCCGTGGTGAACCCAGCGCGACTCGTTTTGCTAAAGTCGCCAGACAGATCGTCTTTACTGGCAAAGGCTAGACAGTGAATGAGAATATCTAGCTGATTCCATTGGTCGCGCACCGTGTCAAACGTCGCCTGAATCTGGTCATCGTCCTGAACATTTAACGGCAAAAATAAGCTGGGCTGCAATGGCTCTACGAGTTCGGCAACCTTTTTCTCCATCCTTCCCCGTTCATCGGGCAGGTAGGTGATGCCAAGATTTGCGCCCGCTTTGTGGAGTTGTTGAGCAATGCCCCACGCGATCGACTTGTTATTGGCAATTCCAGTCACCAGAGCGTTTTTTCCAGTCAGGTTCAACATAGACATTCATTTCAATAGCATCTACAAGACTACAGTGCGACGGGTAACGGTTGAAGTGCAAATCGCTTTACTTAGCGCTAGGATGTGGGCAAATCTTAATTGAGTTATTGAAAAACTTGAAGTAATAACAGAGTCCCTACCCGGTTTTCAGAAAACTTCCGGCTGCTAGAAGAAATAAGGTAGTATTAGGCACAAAAAGTACCGCGAGAGTGAGTTTAAGTGTTCTAAAGTCATCAATCTCTCACAGAAAAGTCTTAGATTAAGGCTCCGTCGATGACAGGGAGAAAATTGGAGTAGGAGTTACGACAAAGGAAATGGTAGTGACCAAAGAGCGACCCTTAGCAACGATGTTTCGTCAGATTGGTGGAGGAGCCTTCCCGCCAGTCGTAGAGACGTTTGAGCGCGGCAAGACGATTTTCTTTCCAGGCGACCCGGCAGAGCGGGTTTATTTCTTATTAAAAGGGGCAGTGAAGCTCTCTAGAGTTTATGAAGCAGGTGAAGAAATCACCGTTGCCCTACTGCGCGAGAATAGTGTCTTTGGCGTGTTATCGCTGATTACGGGGCAGCGTTCCGATCGCTTCTATCACGCGGTTGCGTTTACCCCGGCTGAGTTGTTGTCGGTGCCGATCGAGCAAGTCGAAAAAGCGCTCAAAGACAACCCCGAATTGTCAATGCTGATGCTGCGGGGTTTGTCGTCTCGAATTCTGCAAACTGAGATGATGATCGAAACTCTGGCCCATCGAGATATGGGTTCTCGCCTAGTTAGCTTCTTGCTGATTCTCTGCCGCGATTTTGGGGTTCCTGGTCAAGATGGGATCACGATCGATCTGAAGCTCTCACACCAGGCCATTGCTGAAGCGATCGGCTCAACTCGCGTCACAGTGACTCGGCTGTTAGGCGATTTACGTCAAGACAAAATGATCTCAATTCACAAGAAAAAAATCACGGTGCATAACCCAGTCACCTTGAGTCAGCAGTTCACTTAGTGATCAGGTAATTCCTGTAACTAATTGATCCTTGTTTCTGTAAATACGATATTCTGTAAAAGCACTAAATCGTAAATACAGAACATGGTTAATAAGAAAACTAAAACTGTCTCAAAATCTAATGGAACGTCAGCACCCACCAATCTGAATGAGTGGGCTGGTGGAAAAAGTGCTGAAGAAAGCCCTGCTCCTGAGGCCTCGGTGTCTGTCGCAGAAACTGTTGCAGCAGCAGTAAAACCTGTTGCCGAAAAAGCAGCTCACGTTGCTAAAAAGATCACAAAAACAAAAGCTGTCGCACCGATCGAAGGGGTGCCTGACGAAAAAGCAGTCGAAATCACCTCCAAAAAGTCCGCTAAAGATACTAAAGATCAGTCTTCTGAGAAATCAGTGAAAATGAAACGGCTGACTTTAGATATCTCTAAGCCGTTGCACAAAGCTATCAAAGCTAAAGCGGTCGAAGAAGGCATTCCGATGGTTGATATGCTGCGATCGCTGCTAGAAAAATATTATGGCAAAAACTAGAAGGCGGTGATTAGGTGCTGACGATGCCTGACCACTGAGCTTTCTTTAATTTTTCACGTCGGTATGAAAAGAAATTCAGAGAGTCTTGATAGGTGCAGTGAGGCGCGATCGCGATCTGTTCTTCGCCAAGTCCCAATCGCTCTAGTTGCAGAGCATTAACTCGTCGCACATCTAATCGCACTCGCCCCGATGTCGAGTCAGACAGCACTGGAGAATTGGGCATTTCTAGTAATCGTTCTACGTTCGCGTCTAAAGAACTTTCTAAATCGAGGTTGATGACAGTCGCTCCGACCTCGACTGCCACATGAGTAGAAACCTGATAGACTTCCCCTGCGATCGCTGGGCCCATCGCTACCCGCAAATCTTGAATTTGGCTCCCTTGCTGGCAGAGACGCGCGATCGTGCCGGGCACAATCTTTTGAGCCGTTCCCCGCCATCCCGCATGGACAGCAGCCACTTGACCTGTCTTGACATCCGCAATCAGCACTGGGGTACAGTCAGCGCTGCAAACCCACATCGCTTGACTGGCTTGCTCCGAAATTACTCCATCGGCATCGGGTAGATTCTCATTCGTTAACGGAGTTGGCATTTCTGACGGTGCCAACACGACGTTGCCATGCACTTGTTTAGCGCGATATGCCTGAGCAAATGGATACAACGCCTCCGTGATCTCAAAGGGCGATCGCGGTGCAAACTGTTGCGTAAAAAAGCCGTGTTTCCAGGGCGCTAGCAGACTAGACGTTAAATAGGGTAGATGATTCCAAGTTTGCCAGTGCCAAGTGTGCATGACTAATCGAGACTGCGGGGTGATAGGGTCACGTTCACTTTAGCAATCGATCGTTGTTTTTAGCCTTCTAGAAGCGCGTTAGCTTCGCTCCACGTAGTATTTGCCGCTTTGCGAGAAAGTCCGGGTGCGCTCAGAAGAACCTTGAAGAATATCTCTGGAGTAGACTGCGTGTTAAGTTTCGACAAAGGTAATGGTTGAAATATTATGATCTAAGCGATCGTTCTCGCAGGGCAGGTAAACTGGAACCTGGCAACGAGCATTCTCGACAAGTGTCACATTACACCAGCGCAGCAAGCAATTCGTGAGGAGATTGATCATGACTCAGCAACCCAACGTGACCCGCCAGAAAACTTTTTGGGGGCAACGTTTTTTAATCAGGCGGTTGAGTTACTTGAGCGGAGTTGGCATTTTGGGCAGTGGGGCAGCGATCGCTCAAGCTCCGTCTAATGTGCCCCCGGTGATCATTTCGGCTCCGTCAAGCTCTCAGTCTGCGTCGCCAGCAAGTGCCCTATCAAACGAGAGATTGTCATCTACGACCCTCGGTGCTGCTGCCCTAGCCCTGCCCGAACGTTCAGCCCCTGCCGATCAAGTGCAAATCGACGTGCAGCCTACCCAAACTTCTCCTGCTGTGACCCCGCCTTCAGAATCGTATGAGGCACCTAGCACGATCGTGATTACAAATCGCTCGTCGGGCTGTGAGATCACGCTCAATCAAGGACAGGCGATCGCAGATGGATCATGTGGCAGTCAACGCCCAGTTGCAAGCGCATCGGTTCGGAGGAACATCGGAGCGATCGGGGGCGAGGTCGAGTCTGTGCAAGTGAGCGCGACTCCAACTATTAGAAGTTTCTCTAGCAGCCCAGAGGCGAGTGTAACGACTGCCGCCGCACCTGCCTACAGCTTTGTGAAAGACTACTATAACCGCACAATTCGCCCCTTAGGTCGCCCAGGGAATGGAAATCTACGGCTGATGTTCCCGCTCTCGATCCCGGTTGAGATCACGTCAATTTTTGGCTGGCGAATTCACCCAATCAGTGGCGATGCTCGCTTTCACGCTGGCACAGATTTGGGCGCGCCGATGGGGACTCCCGTTTTAGCAGCGCTGGCAGGTCGAGTGGTTTTAGCAGACTTTTTTGGCGGCTATGGGTTAGCGATCGCCCTCGAACACGACAACGGCAAGCAGCAAACGCTTTATGGGCACCTCTCAGAGATCTTTGTCAAACCGGGCGAAGCCGTCAAACAAGGCACCGTGATCGCACGGAGCGGCAGCACTGGCAACTCTACGGGGCCTCACCTGCACTTTGAGTTTAGACAACTGACGACCGAAGGCTGGGTCGCTCAAGATCCAGGGGTGCAGCTAGAGTCTGCGCTGGCTCAGTTGGTGAAGTCGCTCCAAACGGCTCAAAAGGCACCCGTTCAACCAAGCAACGGCAAATCTTAGAGCAGACTTGGCGATCGCGCATTCACCAAACAACTTTCTATCCTGAAATGAAAACTATCGAAACGATCGCGCATGTTGCTCCAGATGGAAAGCTGACGCTCCAGCTACCTGCTGACATTCCCCCAGGCGATCACAAAATTGTCCTTGTGATTGACGAAGTGCCGATGTCTCAAACTGAATCCTCAAAAGAAAGGAGTAATGCTTGGAATGTTCTCAAGAAATATGCAGGAACCGTGAAGGATCTGCCGGAAGATTGGGCGATCGAGCATGATCATTATCTCTATGGCATACCCAGGCGCAACTCTCAAGAACCTTCAATGCAGCATTTTTAATGAATTTACAGATAGCCATGTTCCGCTAAAAAATCGGGACTGAGGACAGCAGGAGAACCGATCGCGATTTCCCCATGACTGGCAGAACCCGATCGTAGAAACTTCTCAACATACTTACCCAAAATATCGCCCTCTAAATTCACCCAACTGCCTGGGCTGAGGTGACAAAGGTTGGTTTCCTCATAGGTGTGCGGGATCACTGCGACCGTGAACCAAGATCCAGCCGGATCACAGTTAGCAACGGTCAAACTAATGCCGTTAATCGCCACACTTCCTTTGGGGAGAATGTAGCGGGCAACTCGCTGACTCGCGGTCGTAAACGTCATTTCCCAAGAGCTTGCGGTCTGCACTGCCGATTTGAGCATTCCTGTACCGTCAATGTGCCCTGTGACAAAGTGACCGCCCAACTTGCTGCCAACACGCAAAGAGGTTTCGAGGTTGACACGCTTATTGCCAGTGTTCTGAGACAACGTGGTGCGCTCCGTCGTTTCAGGAGAGACAACTGCCACAAACCCCGATCCCAAAATCGCAGTCACGGTGAGGCAAACCCCGTCAACGGCAACACTATCGCCGATCGCTAAGTCTTTCAAAACTAGGGGGGCCGTGGAGTTTGAGCAAGCAATCTGAAGATGTTCAGATCCTAAAGTTTGAAGGGTGCCAACGGTTTGAATTAGTCCTGTAAACACGATTCTTAAAGGGGTGTAAAGGATCAGGATTTTAGCAATAATCTACGATGGAGCTTTAGCGGCGAAAGGCTAGAGTCAAGGATTCAGAATTTAGATTAGAATTAATCTTTTTTAGAAACTTGATGAAATGAAGAAGTCTGCTTTATTTTGTCAAATTCTGAGGCGGATCATTTAGGATCAGGGCAGAGATCAGGGCATACTTAGTATTGCATCCCTGTTTGAGTGTTCCCAAAGCGGGTGTGCTAGATAGTTGGCTGACTTTGTATTATTCACGAATCTAACGTTTCTCTCGCTTCAAGTGTTCTAGAGGCTATACCGATGATTGAAATGAAGGTCGCTGGAATCGCATTAGACGCGGCAACCCGCAGCCCGATCGTACTCCTCAAAGATGGGACTGACCGCCGAGCGCTGCCGATCTATATCGGGCAAGACCAGGCAAAAGCCATCATCAGCGCTCTAGAAAACCAGACACCGCCGCGTCCTCTCACCCATGATCTATTTGTCAACTTGATGGAGTCGTGGGAGATGACCCTAGAGCGAATCGTTATTCACTCTTTACAAGATAATACGTTTTATGCGGTGCTGATTGTGAACCAAGGGGAAGCGAAGCGAGAAATTGATGCTCGTCCTAGCGATGCGATCGCGATCGCCATTCGCACCAATAGCCCCATTTGGGTCATGGAAGAAGTCATTGCTGACGCTTCAATTCCAGTCGATCGCGATGCCGATGAAGCCGAGCGCAGAGCTTTCCGCGAGTTTCTCGACCAACTTAGCCCCGAAGACTTTAGCCAACGGGGACGATTTAGCAGTGGCGAGGCGCAGTAGACCAAAACCTCCGAGGTTTAAGCCACTCTGTCGGTCACGATGCTTGATTCTTGGTTAAAACCTCCGAGGTTTGCGTAAGTCCTGTGAGTTATCGTCGCTTTGGTCAAACCAATCTTTCTCTGTCGGTCTTCTCACTGGGAATGATGCGCTGTTTGGCATCTGAAGACGTTGCCGAACAAACGGTTAGACGCGCGATCGCGCTAGGAATTAATCACTTAGAAACCGCTAGAGGCTATGGCAAAAGTGAGCAGTTTTTAGGGGCGGCATTGCAAAATGGGCTGACTCGATCGCAGCTTTACATCACCACAAAAATTGCTCCAACTCCCGATGCAGAGACGATGGAGCGTGCGATCGACGAGTCGTTACAGCGATTAAAGGTTGATTATCTAGACACCCTCGCCATTCACGGCTTAAACACCTGGGAGCATCTGGCCTGGGTAGAAGCTGAAAATGGCTGTATGCAAGCAGTGCGGCAAGCGATGGCAGACGGACGGGTTCGTCATGTCGGGTTTTCAACTCACGGATTTTTAGATGTGATTTTGGCCGCGATCGCCACCAATTTTTTCGAGTTTGTCAACCTGCACTACTCGTTGTTTTTTCAACGTAATCAGGCAGCGATCGAGCTTGCCGCTCAGAAAGACATGGGCGTGTTTATCATCTCTCCTGCCGATAAAGCCGGGTTACTTTACACTCCTCCGCAAACGCTGATTGACCTTTGTGCGCCCTTTTCCCCGTTGGAGTTGAACTATCGATTTCTTCTCAGCAATCCGGCGATCACGACTCTTAGCGTCGGAGCCGCTAACCCAACAGAACTCGATCTACCACTGATGAAGGCAACTCAGTTTCTAGAGGCTGAAGCAGCTAGCGCACTAGCCCGTCTGCAAACCCAGCAAGCCCAGACCCTCAAAACTGATTTGTGCAGCCAGTGTTATGCCTGTTTGCCTTGCCCAGAAGGGATTCATATACCAGAAGTTTTGCGATTGCGAAACTTGACGATCGCCTACGACATGACTCGCTTTGGTGAATATCGCTACCGGATGTTTGAAAATGCAGGGCACTGGTTTCCGGGTAACAAAGCAAATCGGTGTAATGACTGTGGCGACTGTCTGCCGCGCTGTCCAGAAAATTTGGATATTCCGACGCTTTTAAGAGATGCTCATCAGCGATTAAATGGCAAACCAGGACGGCGGTTGTGGCAAGACTGACCTACCGCCAATAGGGTCGTCCTTTCCAAAAGACTCCGACGACAACTCCGATTAGCGAGACCACATTGACCTCAGGAACCATTGCAGTGGGAAACGGCACAAACGATTTAAGAAGCAGCCATAACGCCACACAGGGAATGAGGGCCCATAACGTCGAATTTGTGATCATCACCTGGCGAAACCAGCGTTCTAAAACCGCGACAGCGAGTGCTCCAATCCCAAGGGGAACGGCGAGTTCGATCAGCACCCCGATCGGGGAACTCAGCATCTTAGTCAAAAGATTCGAGATCACAGGCACTGAGGCAGCCGTCTGCGTAAGGAGAACATCAAAGGCGATCGCAATCAAAACCGTAATTAAGGAAATCTGGAGTAAGGAGATCCACGGAAGAAATTTTAAGCGGCGGAGAGGGTCATTCATGGCAATTGATTAAAGAAGTTGACGATTAGCTCATGCACTTTTTATACCAGCGATTTAGAACAGAAATAGGGTGACATTCTAAAATCAGTCTTAAACTAAAGATAGGCACCCATCGATCTCCTGACTATGATGGGGAGGGCAATCGCGAGATCCTTGTCCGCTACAGTTCTACACGAGTTTTGAGCGCATGAATCAAGGTGAGGCAATGCAACAACCGTTCCAAACACCAATAGCCTGGTCACAAACGCTGATCGGAGTCAGTTTGCTCTGGGTCACGATCGGGGCAAGTGAGAAAGCAATTTCCGCAGAAGTTCCTCCTAGTGTCACCGCACATTTATCTACTCAAGCTGCCCTACAGCCCTCTTTAGAACCCCTTAATCTCAGTCAAGCCCAGCAGGGTAGGTGTGGCGCATCATCTACTTTGGGTGTGACAGATCAATCGATTTCTCAATACAATCTCACAGTTCCTAGCTTTTGGTGGACGCGAGATCAAATCTCGGCTCAACCTCAATTTGGCAGCAAATTGCTAGATAGCTGGCTCGCCTGCCCTGGTCAAACTGATGGTGCCAGCAGAGTTGATTTTATCGTCAATCAACAAGTGTGGAGTCTATTAGATTATTTAGACCGCTATGGGGTTGTTCAGCAGCTTGGCAAAGTTGCTAGGGGCTTTAGCTACAATACGCGCATCTTTAACCGCCAAGGAGGGCTGTTAGCCGCCTACACCTGCAATTTTGCATCCAATAACGGGGTTGCGACAAGGGAACTCACTGATAGACAGCGTGGGGTGAAAGTCGCTTCAGCCGACTTATCCAATCCTTCACCTTTGGCTTCTGCGATCGTTTGCAATCTGGCTCTCGACTCTGGTGGCAGAGCGGGGCTTCGAGGTCGCCCTAGCCCGCTTGACGGACTTTCTCCCAGAGGTTCTGGTACGATTCAACCGTAGATCTAGGCAGGGGTCGTAGAAACTCACTGCGATCGAGCAACACCTGCGACGGCAGTAATAAAGAATTTTTTTGTAACTCTTCGGGAAACGTCGCTACATCGAGAGCATTAAGCATCGGAGATGCCGCATCACTCAGTAAAGAAAGCTGAGGCGCAATTTCGGAAGTCCAGCAGAAGTTGATCCACTGTGAGAGCAGCGTTTGTGTCGCTGGTGCTGACTGACTGGCAACTGGATGAACCCATAAATCTGACCACAGTGCCGTCCCCGATTTGGGAAAGACCGCTCCGATCGGTTGATTTCGCTGCATTAACGGCAATGCGTCAGTAGACCACCCCACTGCCACCCAGGTATCTCCTAACAGCAACGGTTGCAGATAATTATCAGAACTGTAGAACTTGACTTGCTGATGCAGCGATCGCAGTTCAGTTTCTAACGAAGGAACGGTTTTAAGGTCGATCGTGTTGTAAGACTTGCCTAACCGCTTTAGGGTCAGACCGATGACTTCTCGTGGCTGGTCGAGCAAAGAAATGTGTCCTCGCAGATCGTCTCGCCACAGATCACTCCAATCAGTCGGGGGCTGAAGATTTTTTTCGCGAAAGAGATCGGTGCGATAGAGAATGACGGTGCTGCCCCAACGGTAGGGAGCCGCCCAAACCGCACCCTTAGGGTCAGGCAAACCTTGCTGATTGCGAGTCACGATCGTTCGCCACTTAGCGGGCATCTGTTGCCACTGCTGCCACAAACTTGGGTCAAGGGGCTGAATTAGCTTTTGCTGAATTGCGGTTGCCAACCAAAAATCGCCTAAAGTGACCAGATCGGCGGGGTTCTCTGCTGAGGGTTGGCTCAAAAAAGGAATCTCGATCGGCGATCGCTGAGGCGGTGGCTGATTTCTAGGTTGCTTCCAAGTTTGCAGGAGCGTAAACAGCGCTTGCAGTTGAGATTCTGGTTTGAAATCTAGGTTGACCGACTGTCCTGGCAAGCTTTTACGAAACGCACCGACTAGCTGCGCGGGCACCGAGTTTTTCAGCAGTCTGATCGTCAGCGCTGCCTGATCTTGACGATTACACCCAGTCAATAGTGTTCCTAGCGCCAGCGCTCCTGCCCCGGTCAAAAACGATCGTCGCTCCATCAATTTCAATTTCCCCTACTTTTTCTTCTCGACCCCAAACCCGACCAGCGTAATCACCGAAGGAACCTTGCCTTCGTCTCGTTGATAGGTGACGATCGTCCGCAGTCGCAAATTGGGAGAGAGTAGTCGCATCTGATCAACCGCCACCGATCGCTTGTAGTGAGTCGTCATTTCTAGCGTCTGGCGCGTGGGTTGATAGGTAAAGCGACCTGCGATCGACCCAGATTCTGAGTAGCCTTCATCTCGCAAATAAAAGCCTTGAATCACTTCACCGTCAGTTACCTCAGCCGCCAGAGGAAGGGGCAGGTTTGGGGTTGACTTGATCGAAGCAACAGAGCGATCAGGCACAAACAAAGCGTTGAGATTCATCGCCACCCGTTCGTCCTTGTCAGACACTGTGTTGAAGGCGATCGCGAATCCAGAAAATGGTTCCTCTGCTTCTGCTGATCGAGAAAAATCAACCTGCAAAGAATCTGAAGATTGACTCACAGAATTTAGAATGCGCTGTTTTTCTTCCTCAGTCAGCGCATTCACTTGAAACTCGGTGTAAGACCGCTCAATCTCGCCAGTTTGAACAAAATGATAGGTTCTTTCTGTAGTCCAAAACCCAGCGCAGACTGAAAAAAACTCTTGAAGGGTTAGCATTCGCTTTATTCAAATTTATCGATCAGTCAGTGTTCTCCACATCTAGCAAAAATAGCTGTCCTGGAGAGCGTTTTAGGGTAATCACTCTTAGAAGCATAACATCTGATCTGAAAGCCTAGTTTCGCAAAACTCAATCATTTTTTTTGAGACTGATAAAAACCCTGAAGTTTCTATTTCAAATCGCCTACTTTTTTATTTTTTAGCTTTGAATAAAACTAAGCCTTAATCGTCATCAGTAATCAAAATATCTCTCTTGAATTTAAAGGTAAACTTAGTTTAATTTTTGTCTTTATAGCTTGGTTTGTAGCCTCTCCCTTAAAGCCACGACTTGATTGTTTCTCTAGTGACATTTTGTCTCCCCATCAAAAGTTAAATGATTCAGGACTATCTAGCCTAAACGAATTTCGTTCGCCTAAAATGAGCGGTATTAAAAGTAGGGGTAATTGGGGCAAAAGATGGACACGCTACAGAAGCAAATTAATTCAATGAATGGCAAGATTGACGGGCTGCACCAAGTCCTTGAACAGTTAACGGGCAATCTCTCCCAGGTTGTCACCGAGATCAAGTCATCTTCGGGCAATGGCAGTAGCTTTTCATCGTTTGGAGGCAGTTCGGGGCGCTATTATCAAAGCCCTCGCAGCACTGACCCATTGATGGAACACAAAGATGTTTTAGCCGATAGCCACGCCTCTGAGTCTTCTATGCAGGGCGGCGAAAAAGCGCTTTCTCCAGAGGTTCAGATTCAGCGACTGACCGCGCAACTAACGGCTGCTTACAATCGCATTGCGGCGCTGGAAGAACAACTTTTAGCACAACGAGTTCACTAAAAAAAGGGTGAAGGGTGAAACCGAAAGATTCGTGTCCCTATCTCCCTTTTTTTAGGTTGTCATTTGCCGTTTGATAGCGATCGACTAATGCTTCGATCGTGGCTAACAGGTCTGCCTGCGTCCAGTGTTGGGAAAGATGGGCGGCGATCGCGCAGCCTCCTGCACCCACACCTTCTTTCACATATCCCTGCTCATAAGACTGCAACTGCGAATGGCGAGAGGTGGCAAAACTGAGTTGAGTGGCGATCAGGGGCACTGAGGAAAGTTCTTGCGCTAATCCAACTGTATCACCCGTCGGATCTTCGGCAACCCAGCGAGTCGTGCCGACGATGACATGTTCTAGATTCCAGAGAAGGGAATGACTTTGAGCTAGTGCCTTTGCTAGTGCATACACGGCTAACATTTGTGTTCCACCTGCTAGCAGAACGCCACATTTGCGACTCGCAGCGATCGTCATTCCAGCAACCACGATTTGCATCGGGTCGCCCACAGCGGCAACCAGCGCGAGGGGATCGCTAGTGGAAGGAAGGGTCGCGAGTCCTTGTTTGACGAGATCCCACTTTTGGGTATGGTTGCAGACCGGATGACTGCTGTTAACTTTGCCTGCTGCATTGATTCCTAAGCCTGTGAGCAGTGCTAAGGCAGTGGTGGTTCCGCCAACCACACACTCACCCAAAATCAAATAACTATCAGTAGCGCGATCGGCTAGTTTGTCTCCCCAAAGAAGTCCTTGCTCAAAAAGATGGTGAACGATCGTCCAATTCATGGCTTGCCCCGTACTCAAACAGCGAGATGGGTGTCCTCCTAAGTCAATTGCTGCAACAGCCGGGGTGTGGGGCAATCCCGCATTAAATAGCTGAACGGGGATGGCTTGCGCTTCGACGATCGCGCGAGAAATTAAGACTGGAGAGGCACCCACATGAAGGGAAGGCAGTGGGTAACGAGGACTAGTTTGCACGCCATTGATCAAAAACTCAGCATCCGCGATCGCCGTATACTGCCGATCGGCAGGAGTTGCCCCAGCCGCAGAAATTCCAGGAATCAGTCCAGTTTCGGTGAACCCCAACACGCAAGCAAAGAGCGGCGATCGTCCCCGATAGCGCTGAAGCCATTCTTCGGCTTGTCGGTGTTGCGTATAAATAGAAATCATTCAGAGTCTAGTAACACCTGTACCCAATTAGGCGGACGGGGGATTGGGGTGTTGAGGCGATCGCACAAAAACCACGAGACGATGTGTACCACAAATAAATACACAGCGTTTTGAACAAAAATCATTCCGATTACAACGGCTTGCACCAGGGGCAATGAGGGCTGCATCAACAGTCCTAGCTTGAGAAACAGCCACTCTAAGAAGTTTGTGATCTGGTTGGTGCCATAGAGCCAGAGATCGTCGCCTGACAAAACAGACAGCAGCCCAATGCGAAAGAAAGTGCCAAATACGCCCAAGAGGGTTGCGATCGCGATCGAGGTGGCCCAATTTGCGCGACGATACCACAGCGTTCCTAACAACACGCCCATCACCCCAAAGGGCATCACAAACTGAATGCTGCGAACTGGCCCAATCAGCACCGACAGCAGTAAGCCCGAAACTAAAGCTGCCATCCAAGCGGCTCGATTGCCCCAGCGCAGATAGACGAGGGCGATCGGCACCGGAAAGAAAACCTGCAAAATCGGCCCCATCGGAAAGTAGGAGTTGACGAGCCAGATTAAACTCGCAGCGCTGGCCAGAAATGCGGTTTCGACGAGCACGATCGGACTGGCTGGGTCAACATTTCTGACATAAGGGCGGCGATCATCAGATTTTTGAGTGTCGGGTACGACATCTTCGGTCCAATTTTCATCTGCCTGAGAAGTTTCTGAGCCAGATTGAGGCGGTGGATTTAATTTGGAGGCTTTGTCACTTTGAGGATCACTCATGCAAATTTAGCAAAGCGGGCAAATCTACTCTAGTGCAAAACTTATAGACTGAGACGAGCAGCCGCGCCAAGCTTTCACGCCCAAAAATTGCCCATAGATTAATGGACAGACAGACACTACCCAGCGTCAGCAAAATAAACGTCGGAGCCATCACCACGCCAACCAGGAACCAGGTAGTCACGTGCAGCACCATTAATCCTGCAAAAAAAGCGGCGATCGAGGTGGCAAACCAAATTCGAGCAGTGGGTTTGCGTTGCCCAGTCAAAATCAGGGTTCGCAGCGTTGCTAACAGATTCGCAGGCACCAAAAAGGCGCAAATTTCAATGCAGTGATTCCGAGAGAATTCAAACAGGGTTGTGAAATCGAACATATCAACATTATTACCGACAATGTATAAGCGTAGGTTACGCCAAACTGAGTAATCTCCTCCCAAATTACAGCAAACCACAACAGTTCTGTCATAAAAAATTCTTTAACTCCGCAAGGTTGATCCCACCCTGAAAAGGATGGTTAAAACGTACCTCTCAGGCAGGATGCTGAGTCGCCTCTAGTCTTTTAGCAACGTTTTGCCGCGACGATAAATTTCTTGGGCGTAATCTGTCCAGGTGCCTTGCCCCCAATAGCGAAAACAACTCGTTTGCAGCAGCAAGTTATAGAGCAGTGCCTGACGATAATGATCAGAGTGGGTGACTTCAGACTGATCAAACGTTTTGTGAAATAAGGCGCTGAGTTCATTCATCGGCGTTAAGACCGCTTCATAGCCTGCCACCCAACTGAGATGATTCGTCCAAGATGCGCCATCCATGTGAAAGTTGGGCTGCGTTTGAGTCAGATGGGCGATCGCCGCCGCCACTTTTTCGGGCGTTGCCTGCTGAGGATCGACTTCTTGCCAAATTAAGTGCTGTCCGATCGCCTGACAGGTAGGAAAATCGTCTTCTCGACACCCAGCAGCCGCGATCAGTTCTAGGTATTCTGTGCCGTTTACCCCGGCTACTGTGGGATCGTTTGCAACTTCATGCCAAGCCCGTTTAAACGCGCCTGGAAACTCATTCATCATTACGCCGCCGTTTTCGCCATCGCCGATTTGAGTCACGATCGCCGGAATGCTTACCCCCGATATCGTTTGTTTTGAAAGCGTTTTAGCTTCATAGTAAGGCTGCATCTGAGCCACCAGTTTTGTATCTGAACCCTGAGTTTTAATCAAAACTGTGATACTCACCGTCTCACCGTGGGAGTTGTGAGACACTAACCGATGAGGTAAATGCTTAAACTCTAAAGACTGTCCTGTTAGGGCCTCAACGGAGTGTTCTTGCACGAGCAACCAGCGATAGCCACACTCTTTAAGCGCATGAATGAAGGTGTAAAGCGTATCGGGATGATTGGGTAAATGCATCTCTGGCGGTGAGAATCCTTTCACTCGTGCTAGGGCCTCCCAGCCAAAGATTGCGGCGAAATGGTGCTGCCACGCCTGAATGTGCAGTTTGAGATCAGCGATCGGGGTCGAAGGCACAACAGCATGACTCCACATCGTCCCTAGCCACTCGACGTAAGGCTGGTAGGTGTCATCGCAGGTGACGCGCTTCAAGTTATCCAAGACATCGCCGCGCCCCATTTGCCGCAGTCCCCAAAGCAGATTGCCCGAATAGTCGAGCATGACGCGTGGATTGCAGCCTTGAGACACCAACTCAGGAATAAACTCACCCATGCGCGAGTAACACCAGGCAAACGGAGCCGCGTTGTGATTGTCTCCGTCGTAGGGATGCTCAAACATCTGTTGCAAATTGCTAATCAGCGACCCATCTGCCCCCGCCGGGATGGTTGGCTGGTGCATGTGCAGCGCGATCGAGAAGGTCGCCGAAAGGGACTCTAATCGCAGGTTGGTTTTGGGCAAAAACACAGGTCGATCGGGCTGGAGCGCAGCTTTTACTTCTGTCTCGTGACCGCAAATATTTGGTAAGCCATCGATGAGTTCGGGCAATGCAGACATAAGAATTTTGACTTGGGAAAGGTCACTGAAGCGCGAGAGCTTTCCCTAATAGTCACACTCAAAAACTTAAAACTCAAAACTCAAAACTCAAAACTTATCAAAGATAGTCTTTTAGAAAACTGAGCGCGTCTTCCCAGCAGGGTTCGGGAAACAGACGTAATAAATGGCGATTCACGTCTTGCTCTAAGTCCAGCAGATCGTCTCGATCGAAGAACTCATCAAGCGCAACCAGATCGCGATCGCGCAAGGGAGACAATGGAGCTGCGTGATCACTATAGGCAGGAGTAGTCCTAGCGCGAGTCACTGTTTTAGCATGTCGCCAAGGGTTGATTAGCACTTCTTCAACCCGAAGCTGACTCCGATAGGCAGAAATCGTTTGATGATCTTCTAAAACCTGTGTTTGACCCACCCTAGAGGAGCCATCCGCTAATTCGACGATCGGTGCCACATTGCCGCCATCAGATAAAGCGTTAAGCATCAGATGCACCTCATGGAGATCACCTTAAGGACTGTAGAACGTGCCGTCAGTAAAAAGTTTGACACAATCTCTGGCTAGAGGATTCAGTCAAAGGGCCTTTTTATTGATCCTAACGAAGCAAATGGCAGATTGTTGAGGGCGGCTACAAACTCTGTCAGTTGAAAGAGAATCAGACTAGAGTAAAAGTAGATTTGGGCCAACTCCAAATCTTTAATTATTGAGCAGTGATCATGGCAAGTGACGAACCGATTAAGCTTGACCAATTCCTTAAAATGAAAGGAATTGTGGAAAGCGGGGGGCAAGCAAAAATGCTCATTCAAGCAGGAGAAGTCAAAGTGAATGGGCAGATCGAGACGAGACGGGGACGGAAACTGATTAAAGGCGATCGCGTCGTCACGATGGGCGAAATGCTCAAAGTCGATGTGTGAACCGCTAAACCACAATCAGGCACAGCTTATAGTAATCCCCTAAGATTAGAAGATATTGCCGTTCTTGATTCTGACAATGTATTTAACCTGGTTAGACAGCAATTCTTGGCTAATTGAACTTGCTGGAAAGCGCATTTTGCTTGACCCTTGGCTGGTCGGAAATTTGACCTTTGGAAATCTCACTTGGTTATTCAAAGGCTATCGTCATCAAGAGCGGGCATT
Source organism: Phormidesmis priestleyi ULC007 (assembly GCF_003003695.1). Classification (NCBI taxonomy): domain Bacteria; kingdom Bacillati; phylum Cyanobacteriota; class Cyanophyceae; order Leptolyngbyales; family Leptolyngbyaceae; genus Phormidesmis; species Phormidesmis priestleyi. The sequence goes on along the minus strand of NZ_PVWG01000009.1, from coordinate 79,503 downwards.
TCCTGAGTCTCTAGACTTGATTTTGCTATCCCAAGGGTTAGAAGACCACGCTCACCCAGAGACGTTGAAGCGATTGGGTAAAGCGATTCCGATCGTGGGTTCGCCAAGTGCCGCAAAGGTCGCGCAACAGTTGGGGTTTTCTCAAGTGACTGCCCTTAAGCACGGTGAGACATTCACGTTAGATCACCTGACCATTCAAGCAACTCCGGGTTCTCCATTAGGCCCGATGGTGCAAGAAAATGGCTATCTGCTCAAAGATTTGGCAAGCGGAGTCAAGCTCTATTATGAGCCGCACGGGTTTCACGCTTCGACTCTTAAAGAAAATGCTCCGATCGAGGTCGTGATCACTCCGTTGATCGATCTGGCACTTCCCCTAGTTGGTTCGATCATCAAAGGCACCGAAAGCGCGTTAGAACTGGCAAAAGACGTTCAGCCCCAGGTAATGCTTCCGACGGCGGCGGGGGGCGATATTATGTTTGAGGGTTTGTTGCTCTCAGTGCTGAAAGCGATCGGAAGTCCCGATGAGTTTCGCGCCAAGTTAGCTGAAAACAATCTCGATACTAAAGTGTTAGAACCTAGACCCGGCGATCGAGTTGAAATTTCTCTACGACCTGCGGCGATCGTTCCTTAAATAAACTATGTCTGAACCTAAACTGTCATCCCAAGATCTTGAAGCCCAACTCGTTGATCTCGACGGCTGGACGATCGAAGCCGACAAACTGCACAAACAGTTTAAGTTCCCGTCGTTTGTAGAAGCATTTGGATTTATGTCGAGTCTGGCTCTGGTGTCGGAAGCGATCGGGCACCACCCCGAATGGTTTAATGTCTATAACCGAGTGACGATCGACCTGACGACTCACGATTCTGGCGGCATCACGCTTAAAGATATCGAGTGGGCACGCAAAGCGAACGAGTTAGCTTAGTCACGACTGTGGTTGGGCTGCTTGCCTCACGTCTTCAACAGGCATTTCTAATAGTTCAGCCACTTCTTCTAGACTCAAACCCTTGGCAACTAATCGAGGAATCATCTTTAGCTTGACGTTGCGCTCTCCGCGTTGTTCTCCGCGTTGTTCTCCGATTTGTTCTCCTTCAGCTTTCGCGTCTTGGTAAACTCTAGTCTCTTCTAACCTTAGTCCTAGCATTGCTTCTACCTCAGCACGGGTTAATCTTGAGAATTTGTAAACAGCGATTGTAGTAATCACGTCTATTATCTCGCTTTTGGCAAGAGAAGCAGTTTGTTCTTGCTGAACCCGCACAATTAGCTGTCTAGCTTGATCTGCCATACGCGTCTCAGAAGCAAGCGGCAACTGCATCAAGCTAATTCCTAAAGACTGCTGAGAATCTTCTAACTCATTGAGATAAATTCGCTGTACCTGATCACTGTTGAGGAGCGATCGGTGAATCGTGGTTTTTGATGGCTCCAAATTGCGGGATGGGAAAATCACGACTCCGCGCCAGTCATCATAGAGGGATTGATTTCGATAGAGATATGCCAACGATTCGGTAAAGAACCGATGGTAGAGAGACTCATCTTTTTGAAACTGAACTTCTGCAAAAAAGACCGTTTTGGGAATGGCTCCTGGGGGCGGTAGGAAAACGCCATCGATCCGAAATGAAGTTTCTTTAACCTCCACAGAGTCAAAACGGTAGGTTCGAGCTTGCGGCGGCGGATTGTTGACTAGCTCAAACAGCAGGCTAGGAAACCGCTTGAAAACCTGATAGTAGATAGAGTCTCTTTTCACGATGCCAGGGTTCGGTGACTATTTGCCAGCAGTTTGTAGCGATCGAGCATTTTTTCAGCCACTCGCTCCCAAGTAAAAAATTCCATTGCTCGTTGCCGTCCAGCTTTGCCCATTGTTTCTCGCAGATCATCATCTTCGAGTAGGCGGACAATGGCATCAGCGATCGCCTGCACGTCTTCTTTTTCGACCAAAAATCCAGTTTTGCCATCTTGAACCGTTTCGACAACGGCACCCGATCGCGTTGCGACGACTGGAACGCCTGCCGCCATCGCTTCGACGGGAGGAATGCCATATCCTTCATCCCAAATCGAGGGAAACACAAAAATATCGGCATTGTAAAAGCGATCGACGAGTTCAACCCGCGGCACGGCTCCCGGAAAGGACACTTTGTCGATCGTGGCAGGCGTGAGCTTGCGTCTCAGTTGCGCCATATAATCTTCAGCATAGAGAGGCTTGAGATGATTGATCAGCGCAGTGTCGTTCATTGGAAAGCTTTCTTCCATGCTGCAAGACCACTGCATCCCCACGATGTCAAGCTTCACAGAGGGATAGTGCTTCACCACCCGGTCAAAAGCTTCTAGAAGCGTGTGTATGCCCTTTTCAGGAGACACTCTGCCCGCAAACATGATCCGCTTAATGGGTCGATTTCGGGCGGCGAGGTAGTTCTTTTCGCGGTTAAATTCTTCACTGTGAATGCCGTTGTACATCGTTTCGCAGCGATCGGCAATTTGAGGAAAGTCTCGGCGCGTTTTCTCGGTGATGTAATCGCTCACAGTCGTCAATAGGTCAACGTGCTGAAGCCTTTTTGCCAGCATTTCTAAATTTGCTTGAGGAAACCACTCGGCATGTAGGTGCAAAACCAGTTTGGCTTTAGGGTTGAGCGCCCGAATCGCGGGAAGAAACTGAGAACTGTGCTGAATATGAATGATGTCACAGTGCTGTTGAGCTAAATCTTTTGCCACAATGCGGCTATAAAGCAGGTAATGCCAACTGGCAACCGACGGAGACGGCTTCATGCCTCGATTCAAAATTTTTAGAAGCGAGGTGTGTTTGATCAGCTTAAAGAAGATTTTGAGTAAGAGATGATCTACCTTTGGCGATCTTAAAAAACGATAGTGAACGCCCTTTTCAACATAGTCTGTTTCAATCTCAGGATGAGTTTGGCGATCGACGGTCTGCTTTCTGCCATATACCATCACTTCGCAAGAGCGAGCCAGTGGGTTAACCACTCCATAAGTACAGGCTCCGACCGAGGTTTGAATGGGGGGCAAGATGTAATCGATCGGTTGGTTGACAAAGGCGATTTTCATGGCTTTACAACACCCTTGGTAGCATATTTTACAAAGTTAGCAGCTCTAAAATTTTCGTACACAAGTTATAAACTTTTTATAAGTTGGATCGATTAGCCTATATGTTTACGTGATATCTCGTAGAAAAGTTTAGATTAAGGTAGAAATTTAAACTTTAGTCGTAATGAGCCAATCTGCTCTCTCAGCAAAAATTGATACCAAATTGTCCAGATCTTCTGATTTGTTCCTGAATAGCTATCAATTACAGGAAGAAAGGACTAAGTAGCCTAATTAACGTGAGTTCGACGAGTTTTTTCGCTTCGTTGTCAGCGGCTTCTGCCCCTAAATTCCCCAATTTGGGGGACTTCAAGCCAAAATTTCCGGTTCAAAGTCCCCCATTTTCGGGGGATTTAGGTAGCTCTCCCGAATTCATCATCGGAGTGAACCAGTTCTATCGAACTCACGTTAATCCAACTGCAATAGTCAGTGATTCAAAGGTTATCGCTAGTTTTATGCAAAGGCGAGGATGGGGAGATGTTGGCACAAGATACCAGATTTTGTTTTGGGTTACCGGGTCACAAAACTACGATCGAGGTTTCTGTAGAAAATCTGCGATCGGTGCTTGGTCAAATCGAGGCAGAGCTATATCGTAGCGAGGTCTATCGTCGCGCGATCGACAATTCACAGCAGCCCTCAGCAGAGGGAACGACGAGCGCTCAGTTTTTAATGAAAGCGATCGGAAGAGAAGCGATTCGCTTAACGCTACGGCACTTTGTGCAGCGTGAGGAGATTGAGACTCAGGGAATCAGAGAACCCGAAGAGGCAGATCTCGATGAGTTTCCGGTAGCAGCTTTTTCGCGTGCCCTGGGTTCTCACTCGTCTAACGTGGCATTTCCGAGAAAATCAGTGATTAAGCCTTTTCAAGACCGTTTTCAGAAACTAGTTCCCCTAAACAAGCCGCAAATTAGCGAGATTGCAAAACAACCGTCTTCTGCCATTCAGAAGGCAAATAAAAAGGCTTCGGTCGCAGATTTAGCAGAACAAGTTGCTCAAGAACGAGCAGACCATTTGCAACGATTGGGTGAGCAAATTCGACAAGCGCGGCTGGCTCGATCGATGTCTCTGTCAGAGCTGCACAGCAAAACTCTGGTGCCGATGCATCAAATTCAAGCCTTAGAAGCTGGACATGGCGCTCACCTCCCAGAAGACATTTACCTACGCGGATTTATTCAACGCATCGGCAACGCTTTAGGAATGGACAGCCCTAGTTTATTAGCATCGCTGCCAAAACCCGACCCTGAAAAAGCGATTTTGCCTACCTGGTATCATCCGCCAACGAAGGCGACCGGAATTCGAGGACTAGCCGTTCAGCCTGTGCATTTATATGTAGGCTACGCCGCATTGATGGCAGGCGGACTTTTTTGGCTGTCTCGGCAAGCGACCCCGCCTGCAAATCCTGGTGCGATCGATCCCGACTCTTCTCAAGTCAACCCGTCACCCAAAACGCAGTCTCAACACTCAGAGTCATCGGGTGCCAAAGTCAGCATCGCACCGCCCGAAACCGTTGGTTTCTAGGCAGTGTTTTAAAACTTCTGATCGCTTCGTTGCCCAGCGCTTCTGTCCCCTAAATCCCCCATTCTGGGGGACTTTGAAGGGTCGGAAGTCCCCCAGAATGGGGGATTTAGGGGGCTTTCAAGGGTTGAAAACACTCCCTAGCCACCCGTATATTGGACTCGATAAATCCGATTGTTGGCTTCTTCGGTGACGAGCAAACTGCCGTCAGGAAGGGTCAACAGTCCGACGGGTCTGCCCCAAGTGGTGGGCACCGATGGGTCGAGAAGAAATCCGGTTAGGAAGTCTTCGTAATAACCCTGCGATCGTCCTTCAGCGTCAAAAGGGACGAAGACAATCTTGTAGCCTGTGCCCTGACTGCGGTTCCAGGAGCCTCTAAAAGCGACAAAAGCGCCGTTGCGATACTTCTCTGGAAAGGTGTTGCCGTTATAAAATCGCAGCCCTAACGCCGCAGAATGCGCTTCAAACAACACATCTGGGGTGCGAGTTTTGGCAACCAGATCGGGGCGCAGACTTTTGCCATTTTGGACGAGGCGAGGGTCAAGGCGATCGCGACTCAAATAGGCATAAGGCCAGCCATAAAACTCGCCTGCTTGGAGCCGCGTTAGATAGTCTGGCACTAAATTATCGCCTAACCCATCTCGCTCGTTGACGGTGGTGTAAAGCTCTCCGGTGCGAGGATGAAAGTCAAGCCCGACTGGGTTGCGAACTCCAGAGGCAAAGGTTTGACGATCGGAGCCATCCAAGTTCATCACTTGTACCGAAGCGCGAGGCGCAGGTTCTTCGCTGACGTTGGTGCCAGACCCGATCGAGACATAGAGCTTTTGCCCATCAGGTGCGGTGACAACGTTACGCGTCCAGTGGTTGTTGTAGCCTTCTGCCGGAAGCTTGGCGATCTGCTGACCCGTGCCTGTAATTTGCGCTTGCCCCTTTTGATAAGGGAAACGTAGCACTGCGTCGGTATTGCCCAGAAAAAAAGAATTTCCTGCAAACGCCATGCCGAACGGCTGATTGAGTCCGTTATCGGGTGTGGCGAAGGTTTCTTTGACATCCGCAACGCCATCGCCGTTTGTGTCGCGCAATCGTCGAATTCTATTTTGGCGCGTCTCGGTCACAAGCACATCTCCATCAGGAGTCAAAGCCAACCAGCGAGGGCGATCTAACCCTTCTGCAAAAACGTTGACGACAAACCCCGACGGCACTCGCAGCACGGGATCTTGAGGAATCGGCACCACATTAGGAGATTTAGAAGCGCTCTCACTGGCGTACGGCTGTGGCAGTTGATTGAGGGCAATCCGAATCGGTTGAGGTGAGAGTGCTTCGGTTTTGATAACCTGGTCGGGGAGAGACGTTGATTGCTGCGGAGAAGCGGATTGTGAAGAGGCCGTTTGTCCACGAATTGCAGAGTCACAAGCGGCGAGAGTGACCCATAAAGGCAATAGCAATAAAGGTAAATAGCGCATCAGAGTTTTTGTGAAGACATTCCAGGGCATGATGTTGACTCAACCCTAAGCTAGTCAACCTAGTACGATCGCGCACCTCTCTCAAGTCATAATCCCTCACTTGATTCATGTCACGCCAAATTATTTTAGTCACCGGGCCGGCTCGATCGGGCAAAAGCGAATGGGCAGAACACTTAGCCGCTCTGTCTGGCAAATCAGTCATTTATGTCGCAACTGCTCAAACAAATCCCAACGATTTAGAGTGGCAAGCCCGAATTGAAAAGCACATTCTACGCCGCCCGTCTGATTGGACAACGCTGCACGTTCCGATCAAGCTTTCTGCAACCTTAGACGCGGCAACGGCTGCTGATTGTTTGCTGATCGATTCGCTCGGAACCTGGCTGGCAAATTTATTAGAGCAAGAAGATTCAACCTGGCAAGAAACCCTGCAAGCCGTGCTGCACAGCCTTAGACAAGCTTCGTCAGATGTGATTTTAGTGGCAGAAGAAGCGGGTTGGGGCGTTGTGCCTGCCTATCCGATCGGGCGAACTTTCCGCGATCGTTTAGGAATGCTTGTGCGGCAGATCGGGGCGATCGCCGATCCGGTTTATCTGGTGACAGGCGGATATGTACTGAATTTGAGTCAGCTAGGAACGCCTCTAACGATCGCTCAACAGAGCTAAAAGTGTCCTTAAACTTTTGCTACGACACTTTTTGCAATCCGACGCGGAACTTCATAAGTCCAGAAGTCAGATGCGAGTTGGGTGTTTGGGAAGATAGAACGGGCTTCTTCTAGCAAGTCTCTTAGCTCGATCGAGTTTCCGGGCGCATAGCGAGGGCTGAAGTGCGTCATAATCAATTGTTTAGCGTGCGCTCCCAGTGCCACTTGCGCCGCCATCGTCGAAGTTGAGTGCAGTCGCTGATAGGCTAACTCGGCATCCTGATGAGCAAAGGTGGCTTCGTGAATCAGCACATCGGCATCGTGTGCCAATTCGACAGCACTCTCGCAATAGACCGTATCGGTGCAGTAAACGACTTTTCGACCGACTTCTGTCTGACCGCACAATTCTGCGCCGTTGATCTTGCGTCCGTCAGGCAGAACGACCACTTCCCCTCGCTTCAACTTTCCATAAAGTGGGCCCGATGGAATCTCCAAGACTTTGGCTTTCTCGACATCAAAATGCCCCGGACGGTCTTTCTCAGTAATGCGATAGCCAAAAGCTGGCACTCGATGCTTGAGTGGCGCACAACTGACCGAAAACTCTTCATCTTCAAACACTACACCAGGCTTGACGGTATGCACCTTGACCGGGTAAGAAAAGTGAGTTTGAGAATAGCGTCGGCACGCCTTTAAATATTCATCCAAATCAGGCGGGCCATAGATATCAATCCGCTCTGGGTTTCCGGCTAAGCCGCAGCTTGCCAACAGCCCCATCAAGCCGAACGTGTGGTCGCCGTGCATGTGAGTGACAAAAATGCGGCGAATCTGGCTCACCCGCAAATCACTGCGAAGTATCTGGTGTTGGGTGCCCTCGCCACAGTCAAACAGCCAAACTTCTGCCCGCTGGGGTAAGCGGAGGGCAATTCCAGAGACATTGCGCGATCGTGTGGGAACGCCAGAGCTAGTGCCTAAAAACGTAATCTGCAAGGCTCAATTAACCTAATTTTGGTCGGTGCATTACTCATCTCATGGTACTTCGTCTCTCGATCGTTGCGGGGCAGCGACGGGAACTTAGAACTAGAATTCAGGTCAATCACCTCTGTGGTGAGAATGATTAACAATTTCTACTAGTTTGAGCACTCCACTTTATAAATCATTATGACGCTATCTGTAGCGCGGAGTAGCCGAAACTACCGACTTTCCTACTCTAATTACGGAATTTTTGGCGAAAGCGCTCGGATTGGTTAAGAAACCTTAATCGTGCGACCCCTAGAGAATTCGCCTATATTAAGCAACGTTAGCAGTCTGATCTCATCGCAAATTGATCGAGATTGATCCAGATTTAGCTGTGTCAGTGCTGTGATCTGTAATGGTTGACCCTACAAGGAACTTTCAGAAGATGCTATCCCCCTCGCTGCTCTCACTCTTGTTGTCTAAATTGAACTTCACAGCAGGACGGGGCTGGTGGCTCACCGCTCTGATTTGGGTGGTGACGATCGCGCCTGCATCTGCGGCCCTTGATCTCAGAGTTTTGATCAAACAAGGAGTCGGACAGGTCAATGTTGGCAGTTCGACCAATGCTGTGGTCAAAGACTCATCTGGGCGTTCTTTGGGTCAAATTCAGGGCATGAATGGCTTTGCGGCTCAAGCAACGGGCGGCGGCGTAGCTATCAACAATTGGAAAGCAGGCGGACTTTGGATCGAGCCAACGGGCGGCGGCGTGGTGTGGATCGGCGATCGCTGGTATCGCGGTCGCGCCTATCTCGCCCCTGCCGGACAAGGACTCACAGCAGTTAACTATGTTGACTTAGAGCAATATCTCTACAGCGTTCTTGGCGGTGAGATGAATGGCAACTGGCCCCAAGAAGCGCTCAAAGCTCAGGCAGTGGTTGCCCGGTCTTATGCGTTGCACAAGCGCCAATATTCAGCCAATGCCGTCTATGACCTGGGTGACACCACAAAATGGCAAGTTTATCGCGGGGTGCAAGATGAGTCAGGGGGCACCCAAATGGCGGTGAATGCCACGGCAGGGCAAGTACTCACCTATAAACAACAGATTATCGAAGCCGTGTTTCACTCATCTTCGGGTGGCTGCACCGAAAATGTCGAAGATGTCTGGACGCAGCCGTTACCGTATCTACGATCGGTTAAAGACAAATACGATCAAGGCGCTCCGGTTTATCAGTGGAGCAAACCAGTCACTCAAAGTACATTAAACAGTCTTGCTCCAGGGGTGGGTCGAGTGCGTGAAGTGAAGCTCGTTCAAGGAACGCCCTCGTGTAAGCGGGTCGTCACGATGAAGATGATTGGTGATAAAGGAAGCGCGACCATTAGCGGCGAGAAATTACAGTCGGCTCTCGGCTTAAGAAGCACCTTCTTCTCAATTTCTCCTCAAGCTAACCAGGTGGCTTCTAAAAGCACTAATCAACCCGAACCTGGCTTTGTCGTCAATGGGTTTGGATTCGGTCACGGGTTGGGCATGAGTCAATGGGGAGCCTATAATATGGCGCAGCAAGGCTTAACCTATCAGCAAATCATGGGTCACTATTACACAGGTGTGGTGCTTGCCAAGATTGAGGTGAAGTAAATTAACGTGAATTCGATGAAGCTTTTCGCTGCGGTTGCAAATCCGGGCTGCCCCCTAAATCCCCCAAAATTGGGGGACTTTGAACCTACATTCTGGGCTTAAAGTCCCCCAGAATGGGGGATTTAGGGGGCAGAAGCCGCTAACAACGCAGCGAAAAAACTCGTCGAACTGACGTTAAATTATTAGTGGCTGCGATCGCAAGATCCCTTAACCTCAAGCTGTCTCATCCGGTTGCCAACGATACTCGGTTAGATTGATCTTTCCCTTTGGGCTAAATTGCACGCCTTCAGCTTCTAAGAGCGATCGCTGCAAATAATCGTCGCCATTGCGAAAGGGCGATTCAGAAATCTCGCCTCTGGCATTAATCACGCGATGCCAGGGCACATCCTCGTGAAGTGGGCTGACCCGAAATAGGGCATAGCCCACTAGACGCGCTCGACCTGCGAGATCTGCTAATTCTGCAACTTGCCCATAAGTCGCAACCTGCCCGTAAGGAATCTGGCGCACAATGGCGTAGATGCGATCGTAGCTAGACATGAAACTTCAAGACGATCGGTGCAGAGTTTGGGCAAGCGCTAGATCAAAATAGTGAGCTTCTCCTGCACTGCCCGACAACACCTGAAAAGGAGCATCGGCTTCGCCCAATTGATCCACTACCAAGCTGGCGTTAGAAAAGTCATGATCGCGAGTGTAGCCGTTGAGCGTGATCACAGTCTTCAAGCCTGCCCCCAACGATGACTTTAAACCTTGCGGGGAATCTTCAAACGCAAGACATTCTTCAGGTTTCAAATTCAGCTTTTCTAAAGCATAGAGATAAATGTCAGGTGCGGGCTTTTTCTGCGGCACGATATCCCCAGCGGCAATGACTTCAAACCAGTCGCAACCATCAGGCGCAAGTGCCGTTTCGAGCAAAGTAGAGACATTTTCGGGAGTCGTTGTGGTGGCGATCGCCAGTCGCATCCCCGCCGATCGTGCTTCTTCAATCAGCCGCTTTACACCGGGACGCAGAGGAATAATTCCTTCATTCAATAGCTGTTTGTAGTGACGAGTTTTAGCGGCGTGGAGACTCGCAATCCAGGGTTTGAGATCCGCAGGTGGATCGAAAGGAGGCTGATAAGTGTCGATGTAAAAGAGAATGCGCTCTTTGCCACCCGTCACTTCTAATAACTTGCCATAGAGGTCGATCGACCACTCCCAATCTAGCCCCGCCTCTGCAAAAGCGCGATTAAATGCCACGCGATGTCCGTCTCGCTCGGTGTCGGCGAGGGTGCCATCGACATCAAAGATCAGCGCACGAAGTTGAGCCATAAGAATTAATGAATTAAGAGGACAGTTGAAAGAATGGACGATCGTCGCCCTCAATTTCCTGATTTAGACACGCTGCTTCTGTAGAAAGGAATGGTGCCTTCCAGTAATCACTGTGTAAACGGCAACTCAGCAAGCATCTCACTACCACTCTATAGTTTACGGAATCAGGGGCGCGAGGCAGCGATGAATAATGGAAAATGGCTAGACATTACTGAATATGCGCTTTGGGCAGGCTCAGGCGTGGGGTCAGTCGCCTCGATCGCGTCCCAGCAGATTGCCTTCACAGCCGCCCCGCTCTCCTTTCTATTGTTGCTGAATTTGGTCAATCGTCGTCGCCTCGATCAACAAGTTCAGCAAGCTGCCAAAGCCAGCCTTGAGCAGCTTGATCAGCGCCTTTCTAAAAACCTCACCGCTCTCGATCGACAAGTTCAGACGCTGCCGAACTTTTTAGATCTCGCCAGGCTTAAAAAGACCGTTTTGCAGCGCAATGAGAAAGCGATCGCTCAGGTTCAGCAAAACCTCTCTCAACGCCTTGCCCCGTTAGAGGCTCACGATCTGGGTCAGATGCAGCAAGCCCTAAGTCAGCTTCGCAGCAAATCGTTACAGCTTACTGAGTCGGTGGCATCGGTGACTAACCATCTCAACCGAGCCGCCAACGCCCATCGAGTTGAGAGTGCTGAAGTAGCGATCGCGCAATTGCAAGATGAGATCGCGCAACTGCAAACACAGCTAACTGAGTTGCCCAAAACGCCGACACAGAGCCTTCCACGAGGGCTGCAAGACCAAATCAATCACCTCAATCGTCGTCTGAGTGCGTTACCTCAGCCCTTTGATGCCACCAGTCTGAGACAAGATGTAGACGGATTGATCAAAGTCATGGGCGATCTGGTTTCTCGTCGAGAGATGGCGCGTCTGATGGCAGAAGTCGAGAAGATTCGTCAGCAAAGCCAGACGCTAGAGCAAGCCGTCGTCCCGATGAGAACGATGAACGCGATCGTGCGAAAGCAGATGGACACGCTATCGTCCTGGTTAAGCTTGAAAAATGAGCAGGGGAAACCACTCCCCAACTTAAGAGCGCCCGAACGAGCGGTTTTGGAGGAGCTAAGAGGCACGATCGCGACGCTAGAACATCGGCTCAATGGTTTACCCAGTGGCGAAGATTTAACTAAACTGCACGCTGAAATGCAGACGACGGTGAATCACCGTTTGGGAAAGCTTCAGCAGCAGTTTTCGACCGTGCAGCAGTTTACGCAGAGTCTCGATCGTCAACAAAAAAACTTAGGCGACTGGATCAATCGGTTGCCTCAAATTCTAGACACGAGTGCCTTACAGAGTCAGATGAAATATTTGACCACCCGATTAGAATGGAGCGAAACCACGCTAGACAGTCTTCGCACTCAGGTTGAGGCAGTGGTTGAAGGTCAACAGCCGCCCGTTCAAGCAAACGCTGAATATGAATGGGTGTTTAACCATAAAACCGAGTCGTCTGGCAGTCGTACGCTTTTAGACGATGCCTTAGAGAACGCCCAATCGCGGCTGATTGTGGTCTTTCCTTACCCAGATCACGCGACTTTAGATGCGTCTTTGATCGATAAATTTAAGGCGTTTCTCGATCGTGACGGTCATTTAGATATTGGTTGGGGACATCTGGGCAACTTGCACGACAGCCATCTCCCTCACTACATTCACGATAAACCTTCTGCAAAGTCAGCCGAGAAGCATTTTTTACATACGATTCTCAGTCAGTTAACGCAACTCAAACACCAATATCCTCATCAGTTTCGGTTTAAAGTGTTGGGCACCGACGAAAATTTTCTGATCTGTGATCGCGCTTACGGAATTCTGGGCGTTCATCCCGTCGTGACTACCAGCGCGGTGTTTCCTGAAGTCGCGGTGGGACTTCGCACGACAAATGCAGATGTTATTAAAGGACTGACCGATCGCTTTGACAATCCTGTTTTGGATACTCATGATGCGGGAGCTTACTATAATCGTGCCATCACCCGCCATGCGTTGGGCGATAAATCGGGCGCGATCGCTGACTATAGCGAAGTGGTAAAAATCGATCCCACCCATGCGATTGCCTACAACAATCGGGCACTGGTGCGCTATGAGTTGGGCAACAAAGAAGGCGCGATTTCTGACTCTAATCGATCGCTGCTGCTCAATCCTCGAAGTTGTGTGACTTACTGCAATCGTGGTGTAGTGCGGTTAGAACTGGGGGACAAAGTGGGAGCGATCGAAGACTTTACCTACGCGATTCAGCTTGAGGTGGGCTGCACGATTGCCTACCTACAGCGCGGGCTGGCTCGACTCAAGTTAGGCAACAAAACGGGAGCAGTCGAAGACTTTAGCGCCCTGATTAATCTCGATGCTCAAGACGCGATCGCTTATTTTCATCGCGGCACTGCTCGTAGCACCTTGGGCGATAAAACAGGAGCAATTCGAGATTTTAAGGAGGCAGCGCGGTTATTTTCTGCCCAAGGTAATCAAGATCGCTATCAACGATCGATCGAGGCAGTCAACAAGCTCCACAAACGTCTGGTGTTGTCAGGTGGGGTAGCTTAGGTTGCGGAGAGAGTGCGCTTTAGGGTGTGAATGGGTTGCGATCCGCTCAACGGAATTGTAAGTTTAGGCGTGTTTGTTGACCCGGAAGCCCACCCGGAACTTAAGTTCCGGGCTGATAGCGGAAGTCCATTGAAATGGACTAAAACGCTTTTCCAGTGCTCTTTAGAGCACTTGTGCTGTGAGCCAGGAAATTAATTTCCTGGTGGACTCGACCGCAGCGAGTCGCTTAACTGATACAAGATTTTGAACATACTCGGCAAATGGGGTCACGATCGGGCGCTAACCTGCAACAATTTTGACGAGCGCTCAGTCAAAGTGGATGAGCTTCCCTTTAGAATTGCCGCTCCCATGAAATCAGCCCGTTCTGCTCGATGTTCTCACACTGCGCTGGCAGTTTTTCTTACCGCAACGACTGTCTTTTTTTCTCTAACCCCGTCTGGCAGTGCTAAAGCGCCAGTGAAACAGCCTGTTAAGGTGGCACAAGCACCTGGAACGCTCTGCCCTGCTCAGTTGGCGGCACCTATTAATCGCTCGCTCGATCGCGTCTCTGGTGGTCGTTGGAGCGTGTTAGTGCAAACGCAAGGGGCAGCCCGTCAAACTCTATTCGCTCGAAACCCAAATACTCTGCTGATTCCAGCGTCTAATAATAAAATTTTTACCACTGCCGCCGCTTTAAAGAAATTGGGTGCCCAATATCGCATTCGCACAACGGTTTACGGCAGTGGCAGCAGCCCTAATCTGGCGACGTTGAGAATTGTGGGTCATGGCGATCCAAGTTTGACGACGACGCAGTTAGGGGCGATCGCACAGCAGCTCAGTCAACGGGGCATCCGGCAGGTGACTCAACTGATCGGCGACGATACCTACTTTCGAGGAGCGTTGACCAATCCTTTTTGGGATGCAGAAGATGCTGGACAAGCTTACGCCGCACCGATTAATGGTTTGATTCTCAATCAAAATATCATTGGACTGACGGCAGTTCCTCGCCAAGTCGGACAATCGCTACAGGTGAAGTGGGATGATCCCACCGATGCCAATGATTGGCGGCTCAATAACCAGGGAGTCACCGTTTCAGCGAGTGGCGGCGAATTTTTGGATGCCGATCGCGTTGGCTCTACGATTCGCGTTACGGGGCAACTCCGGGCTGGCTCTGCATCAGAACTAATCGGCGTTGCCATTCCTAACCCTGGTAACTATTTGGTCAAAAAATTTCGTGATATGTTGACCAGTAACAAGATTGGAGTCACCAACTCGACGTTAGTAAAATTCACGCCCGCTCGTGCTGATGAAGTCGAGTTAGCTGCCGTAGAGTCTCCGCCGCTGTCGAGTTTGCTGTTTGAAACCAATCAAGAAAGCAACAACACCTACGCAGAAGTTTTGCTCAAAACATTGGGACAGAAGCAAAATCCGGCTAGTCAAAACACGACTGAGAGCGGCACGATCGCCGTCAAATCCATCCTGTCAGATTTGGGAGTCAAAGCCGATCGTTACTCTATGGTTGATGGATCGGGACTCGCCGATCGCAATCGCGCTAGTGCACAGGCGTTTGTAGAAACGCTGCAAGCCATGACCCAAATTCCTGAAGCCAGTGTGTTTCGGCGATCACTGGCAGTTTCGGGCGTAAGTGGCACCCTAAAAAATCGCTTTCGCAATACGCCTGCTCAAGGGATTGTGGCTGCAAAAACAGGAACGATTACAGGTGTGGTGGCGCTTTCGGGTTATGTGACCCCGCCTAACTATCCGCCTCTCGTGTTTAGCGTGATTGCCAATTCTGGTGCCTCAGCCGGAACAGTACGATCGTCCGTCGATGACTTAGTAATCCTACTGACTCGACTGCGAAGTTGTGGAGGATAATAAGCTATCGGGTTTGGTTACTGCCCATGACTCAACAGCTTCTCAACGATGGAGAAATCGTCACTGAGCTTGACATCAGCCATCTGGTCATCGAGGACGATACCCCTGTGGACAATCTGCAATCTGAGAAGCAGCAACGGCTGCTAGTGGAACCCCTCTACAGTTCCAAGGCGCTGCCGTCACCGTTTCTCGCGGCTGCCAACGTGGGACTGTTTTACAAACTTAAGGGAGATCCGGTTGTCCCTGATGTCATGCTCAGTCTAGGAGTACAGTGCGCTGACGACTTCTCGAAGAAACAGAATCGATCGTATTTTGTGTGGGAGTTTGGCAAGCTGCCAGAGGTCTGCGTTGAGATCGTCTCTAACCAAGAAGGCGACGAACTGACATTAAGTCGGAAGTCACAGCAGAAGGGAAAGACGATCGTCAAGAAAGATTTGTACGCGCAAATTCGCATTCCCTACTACGTGGTGTTTGACCCTCTAAAGCAGATTCAGGGTGAACCTGAGATGAATGGGGCGCTGCTGCGGGTCTGGGCAAATTCGGTAGGGCGCTACCTAGAATTAACCCCGCCGCAAGGAGTCAGTGAGGTGGGGCAGTCGATCTGGTTAGAAGAAGTCGGTTTGGGACTCACGCTCTGGTCAGGAGAGTTCGAGGAAGAAGTGGCGCGGACATGGTTGCGCTGGTGCGTTTACCCCGAAGGGGGAACTGCTTCGCAACGTGATGGGCAAATCATTCCCACCGGGGCGGAGCGGGCAGAAATTGAGCGACAACGGGCAGAAATTGAGCGACAGCGGGCAGAAGCCGAGCGACAACGGGCAGAACGGTTAGCCGATCGTCTACGAACACTAGGTGTAGACCCGGACGAAATCTGATCAGAACTCATTCGAGTGCGTGAGCCGCAAAGGTGCGATCGTCCGTTGATGACTTGGTAATCCTACTGGCTCGGCTGCGGAGTTGTGAAGGATAATAAGCTATCGAGTTTGGTTACTGCCCATGACTCAACAGCTTCTCAACGATGAAGAAATCGTCACTGAGCTTGATATCAGCCATCTGGTCATCGAGGACAATACTCCTGTGGACAATTTTCAATCTGAGGAGCAGCAACGGCTGCTGGTCGAACCGCTCTACAGTTCTAAAGCTCTGCCATCGCCATTTCTTGCCGCCGCAAATGTAGGGTTATTCTACAAACTCAAGGGTGATCCGATCGTGCCCGACGTGCTGCTAAGTCTGGGCGTGCAGCGAGCGAATGACTTCTCCCAACGGCAAAACCGCTCTTATTTTGTGTGGGAATTTGGCAAAGTGCCAGAAGTCTGTATCGAAATCGTCTCCAACCAGGAAGGCGATGAATTGACGTTGAGCAAAAAATCGCGGCAGAAAGGCAAGACCACGATTAAAAAAGAGATCTACGCTCAGATTGGTGTGCGTTACTACGTCGTGTTTGACCCCTTGAAGCAGATTCAAGGACAAGATGAGATGAATGAGGCACTGCTGCGGGTGTGGTCAATTTCACCGGATGGCTATCCTGAACTGACCCCCCCTGAAGGCATTCACGAGATTGGGCAAGTGATTTGGTTAAACACAGCAGGAATCGGCTTGACGCTGTGGGAAGGGCAGTTTGAAGAAGAGGTGACGCGACTGTGGTTGCGCTGGTGCGATCGCGATGGGCAAATTATTCCTACCGGAGCGGAGCAAGCAGAAGTCGAGCGACAACGGGCAGAACGGTTAGCCGATCGTCTACGAACACTAGGTGTAGACCCAGACGAAATTTGATGAAAACTTAGCCTCAAGGTTTTAAACTTTATTAAACAGCGCTCGATAAACGGCTTCTCCCCGCTCTATCGTTGAGGATTCTCGCTCCGTCGGGACGGGCAGCGGATTGTCGGACAACCAATCGTGCCCCTGACGTTGAAACGCGGCATGGGCAGAAAATCGATCGACCATCTCGATCGCGACTTCTTCGACATCAGATTGCACAAACACCTGACCGCGATCGCTTAAATGAAGCGCTAATTCTTCGACCACCTGCGGCTGCACGACTCGCCGCTTTTGATGTTTGCGCTTAAACCACGGGTCAGGAAACTGAATCGTCACCTGTTGCAGAGTTCCCGGTTCGAGATTGGTAAATAGGGCAGGCAGCGAATTGTTGACGTTGCAGAACAAATAATGCAAGTTTTGCAAACCTAGCTCGTCTCGGAAGGAGAGGGCTTGCTCAACTAGCGGTTCTCGAATTTCTAGCCCTAAAAAATTCCACTCTGGCTGAAGCTGGGCCATTTTGAGCAAAAAGCGCCCCCGTCCGCACCCAATATCGAGATGCAGGGGCTGAGTCAAATCAGCATAAATCTTCTCCCAGTCAGGCGACTGCGCTGGAGTCTGATATTTTCGACTCAAAGGGTTGACGTGCTCACGCACCCGAACAATAGCCAAAAGTGACTCTCCAGAATAATTTAACGCTCATTTTTGCCTTTAACAATGCCAAATACTGACGTGTAGCCATGCAAAAACGTGCTGTTGCCGACCGGACCGATCTCACCACCGCAGAAAAAGCCACTCACTGGAACGCGATCGAGATATTGGGCAAAAAGCTGGGTGTCAAAATTCGGTTCCCCATATAGCCCTTCGCCTCGCCCCATGCAGGAAAACATTAAAGCACCGATCGCCGAGGATTGCGCGTTAGTTTCTATCTGATAGCGTTGCAGCAAGACTTCTAAATCTTCGGCAGAGGTTTGGGCATCTCGCAAATGGAACTGAATGCGCTGCCCCGGACGAATGCGATCGCCGATCGCGATCGCGCCCACCCGCGGGTCAACGCCCAACAGATTGCGAATCAAAAAGTCGCCCTGCTCTAACCCTTGCTTAAACTCGTTTTGCGCCACCCCCACAAAAAGAGAATGCTGGGCTAGATCTCGGTCTTCTTCACTCAGGGTGTCAATCACTTCTCGCAAAATCTCTAGCGGAGTGCGCTGTGTGGCAACCTTGCGGCTAGATGCCGCGCCCTCTTCTAAACTGTCGCGTTCTTGCAAGCCTAGGACGATGTTACGTTCACCTTCAGTCACCCAATAAGGCTGCCCGATCGGACGGCACCCTTGAGCGACGATCGTCTCCATCACGATGTTGCCACTCAGCGCCACCCCAACCGATCCATCGCGATAGAAGCGATCGTTGCAAAACAGCCCGATCGTGCCCCCTGTGTGATCAGAACTCGCTAAACCGCCCACTTTAGACGCGCCTGCATAAGCGTAGTCTAGCCCTTGAAGCAAATCATTCACTTTGGCAGAAAAGGGATCTGCCAGGACGACGAAATGGGGCTGGTCGGTGATCGGTACACCTACCAACTCGATCCAAGCATCAGGCGAACTGTCTAAGTCAGGCAACTGATCACCTGTCAGATGAAAGGTTTTAATCTTTACGCCCGGAAGCGATGCTAGCGTCAAACTCAAGGCGGGTTCTCCTTCGACTTCACGCACCTTACCGCGGCGGGTCACGCCCACTACGCCACCCCCACTACAGCCGATCATCGGCACGTTGGGCAATTTGTCTCTCAGCAGAGGCAGCAGGCGAGAATATTCACTGGCAAACGCCGAGGAGATGAAGACAAACCCCAAATCAGCAGGAGCCTGTAGAGATTCCTGCGCTTGCTCAACCACTTCTGTCACAGCCGCTTCTAGAGAAGGTCGCGTCGAGAGGGCACAAACCCACTTCATTGAGTCAGTGGTCGGTTTTGTCATAAAATTTCCCCTTGTTACCATGAGCCATTAATTGCCAAGGTAGACATTATTGTGACGATCGTACTCTCAGTTTACTAAACCCCTGCATAGACTGGAGCGATCAATTCAAGACCCGTGATCAGACTATTTTGATCGATCAGCCTGCAATTTGGGCAATAATTTTCGCGATCGCGCTTCCCGTAATCATTTGCTGGGTTTCCCGAACGCGACGCTGGTTTCAAAGCAGGTTAAACTATCGATACAAGCGTAATAGTGAGTACTTTCAGGTCTAAATAAAGTGTTGCGTCGGTTGCAGATGCCTAAATCTTAAAAGATTACCCTCGATTGAGAAACGCATTTGCGATCGCTTGTATCACTATATCTGTGACAGTAAGTGAGCGGCACCTCAAACCCTGAATTGTGCCTACTCTCTCAAACTCCTTGAGCGACCCATTTCAGTATCTCCGTTCAACGAAAGGACGAAAGCATAACCATGAGTGACATCGAAAAGCAGATTGAACAAGAACGCGACAACGCCCGCGAAGTTTGCGGAATTGACGGCAAAGATCCTAAGTGCGCTGCCGCATGGGATGCCGTTGAAGAGCTTCAGGCAGAACGCGCTCACCAACTTCAGACCAAGCCCAAAAACTCTTTAGAGCAGTTTTGTGATGACAATCCCGATGCCCTAGAGTGCCGCGTCTACGACACCTAAGGCGACTTTAAGAATCTGGGTTTGTGACTAATCCAAACTCTGAAACGATCGAACAGGCAATTAGATTCCCCGCGTGGTAATCTGGTTGCTTGTTTTTTATGATCTCAGTTCAGACGTGTTGCGCTACGCTTTTAACGTCAGTTCGAGGAGTTTTTTCGCTTCGTTAAGAGCGACTTTTGCCCCCTAAATCCCCCAATTTGGGGGGCAAAAGCCAGAATTTCGGTTCAAAGTCCCCCAGAATGGGGGATTTAGGGGGCTTTCCAAATTCACAATCGAAGCGAACCACTTCTGTCGAACTGACGTGCTTTGAATAAACCGCGCACTAACTTTTATCATGCAAGATGCTCCCTGGTTTGCTCCGCTCGTCTGGACAGATTATCGATTAGCGATCCTCTTTACGGTGATCGCGCCCCTGGCAATTTTGATCTGGGCATTTGTGCAAAAGGCAGAAGCGATGCAGCGACTGCTGACCATTTACTGGCGCGTCGCTAGCCTACTGGCAATTACCGTCTATCTATTGATTGGAGCCTTGCCGATCGCCTTCTTTACAGGTTGGCTCGCTCGCATTCTAGTGCCCATTTCCCTATGGTATTGGGCTGATCTGAATGAAGAAATTCGTGAACAGCGCTCAAGTCCGCTGAAATTGACGATGACTTCTTGGCGTTGGGCAGTTTCAGTCTATTGTGTGCTAGGCGCTTTGGCACAATTGCCGACCTTGGGCTGTGCGCTGCAAACGAGCGTTCAGATGCAAAGCGATGCGGTTTGCCGCGCTTGGTTAGAGCCAGCCTGGTTATATCGAGAATATTTTCATGGCTCAACCCAACCCTGGTTTTTAGGCTTTTTAGGAATCGGCGGACTGATTGCTTACACGCTCTATTTCGGCTATTTTGTGTTCTTTAAAGTCGGCAAGCGCAAGCGATCGGCGATGGGAAACTACTAATTTGACATGACCCATGAGTGATTACCCACCTCCTCTAGGGCGACGGCTAGAGCAATATACGCTCAAGCGTCCTGACGAAGTTTTGCTGGTGTCAATAGAAGTAGACGGACAACCTGATGAGATTGCGGTTTTCAAGGGGTTTTCTAGCTCGTTGATGAACCCGACTGCGTTTGACCCCGATGTGCCTGTAGTGCCCGATCGGGCAGAGATCTTGTCGATCGATCGCTTACAAAGCCCTTATAATCCCAACGATCCCCGCTACCTTCAAAAAGGAATGGCTTGGGGAGAATTTCAGTCTTTGTTGTCGTCGCTGGGGCTGTAGAGTCACTTTTATGAGAGAAGTGGTATTCTCCACAGATAAGAACGTGAGGAGTAAAATTCAGCTATGGTTTCATCGCCCACAAGGACTCAATCACCCAGTCTGTTAGATTCTGGTGTCTCAAGTTGGGGGGCGATCGCGCTTCCTGATACCGCGCTGTTTGGCACCGATGGAATTCGGGGTCACGCAGGCGATTTATTGACGGCTCCTTTAGCGATGCAAATTGGCTATTGGGCAGGGCAAGTCTTGAAAGCAACGGCGGCTGAGATCGCGCCTGTGATTTTGGGTCAAGATTCTCGCAACTCTAGCAATATGTTAGCGATGGCGCTATCGGCGGGGTTAACGGCGGCAGGGGTAGACGTGTGGGATCTGGGCTTGTGTCCGACTCCGGTTGTGGCTTTTTTGACGAGTCACTGCGGCGCGATCGGAGGTGTGATGATTTCTGCCAGTCACAATCCACCCGAAGATAATGGCATCAAGTTTTTTAACCCCGACGGGACGAAACTCGCAACCAAGCTACAGCAGCAAATCGAAGCGGCGTTGCGGGGTCGGGCAGCGGTTGTTTCAGCCTCTTCAAAATGGGGGCAGCACTACTCGCGATCGGAGCTAATCTGTCACTATCTCAAAGCATTACAGGCTCCTTTGACGACTCAAACCGATCAGCCTTTGGCAGGAATGCGAGTAGTGTTGGATTTGGCGTGGGGATCTGCGACTCGGCTGTCTGAGGCTGTCTTCAAGGCGATGGGGGCAGAAACTATTTGTTTGCACGATCGACCCGATGGCGATCTCATCAATGTTAACTGCGGCTCAACTCATCTGGGGTTACTCAAAGCTGCTGTCAAAGAACACACCGCCGATTTAGGATTTGCTTTTGATGGCGATGCCGATCGCGTCCTTGCCGTTGACAGTCAGGGCAGAACCGTCGATGGTGATTATCTGCTTTATTTTTGGGGGCAGCATCTTCTCAAGTCTGGGCAACTGCCGGGGAATACGATCGTGTCTACGGTGATGTCAAATCTCGGCTTCGAGCGTGCCTGGAAAAAACAGGGAGGACAACTGATTCGGGCGGCGGTTGGCGATCAATATGTTCAGGCAGAAATGATTCGGCACGGTGCCAAACTGGGCGGCGAACAGTCAGGACACATTCTCTGTCCGCACTATGGCGTGAGCGGCGACGGCTTGTTGACGGCTTTGCATTTGGCTACACTGGTGAAACAATCAGGCGCTACGCTTTCAGACTTAATGGATCAGAGTTTTCAAACTTATCCGCAAGTTTTAAAGAATGTCCGCGTTGAGAATCGCGATCGACGGCTCAACTGGCAATCGTGTGATGCAGTGCAAACGGCGATCGTGCAGGCAGAAGCAGCAATGGGCGATCGTGGGCGCATTCTCGTGCGGGCCTCTGGCACAGAACCCGTGATTCGGGTGATGGTCGAAGCCGAAACCGACGAGCTAGTTAACCATTGGACAGAGCATTTAGTCGCGATCGTGCAAAAGCATCTGGCATAAAATCGCTGAAAAGTAGCTATTTTTTTCACTTGCTGATTTTGTGGACTTTCGCGATCGCTCAACCTCCTCTAAAATAAGGAGTCTGCTGCAACGATTAAAGGAAGCAATGGCTGAAACCTTATTCTTCAACGCCCTTCGAGAAGCCATTGACGAAGAAATGGCGCGTGACTCCACGGTGATGGTAATGGGCGAGGATGTGGGGCACTATGGCGGCTCCTACAAAGTCACCAAAGATCTCTATAAAAAGTATGGGGATCTGCGGTTGCTAGACACTCCGATCGCCGAAAATAGCTTTACGGGTATGGCAGTCGGAGCCGCGATGACTGGTTTGCGCCCCATTATTGAGGGCATGAATATGGGCTTTCTGCTACTCGCGTTTAACCAGATTGCCAACAACGCAGGTATGTTGCGCTATACCTCTGGTGGCAACTTCAAAATTCCGATGGTGATTCGCGGCCCCGGTGGAGTCGGTCGGCAACTGGGTGCAGAACACTCGCAGCGTCTAGAGGCTTACTTTCAAGCCGTCCCTGGACTGAAGATTGTCGCCTGTTCCACTCCCTACAACGCGAAGGGACTGCTCAAAGCCGCCATTCGTGACGACAATCCGGTGCTGTTTTTTGAACACGTTCTGCTCTATAACCTCAAAGAAAATTTGCCAGAAGGCGAATATATATTGCCGCTCGACAAAGCAGAAGTGGTTCGCAAAGGCGAAGACGTGACGATTTTGACCTACTCTCGAATGCGTCACCACGTCATGCAAGCGGTCAAGACGCTAGAAAAAGAAGGCTACGATCCAGAAGTGATCGATCTGCTATCCCTCAAGCCCTTGGACTTTGAGACGATCGGGGCCTCAATCCGCAAAACCCATCGCGTCATGGTCGTCGAAGAATGTATGAGAACAGGCGGAATCGGTGCCGAAATCGTCGCCTCGATCAACGATCGGCTGTTTGATGAATTAGACGCGCCAGTGATGCGTTTATCGTCTCAAGATATTCCGACCCCTTATAACGGGGCGCTAGAAAATCTGACGATCGTCCAACCTCAGCAGATCATCGAAGCGGTCAGAAAAATGGCAGCCCTCAAAGTTTAGCCATAACACAAATCGGCGTAGGGGCATGGCACTGCCGTGCCCATTAGCATCTTAAGGTTTTTGACCTGCCTTATCGATGCGAAATAACCAAATCATCAAAGCAATCACCCCAATCTGAATCGCCAAGTTTGGGAGAGCCGCCTCGACCTCACGACCTGCTAAAATCTGCGCCAAGAAAACAACCGCCCCGATCGCCCCTGATGCGCCAAAGGCTCCATAGACAAATTTCCTCAACCCTCGATAGGGCGCTCTTGCTTCGGCTCTCAGGTGAGCATATTTTTCGGGATCGGTTTGTTTGAGGCTAAGACGCTTTGGTTTTGAGTCGGTCATTGATTTAGGTGCATTGAGTCTAAAATTATCGTGACATGAGTTTGCAGCGATCGGGTTAGACAGAAAAATTTAGCAGTCCACGACAAAAATCAGCCCACGACAATCATAAACCCTGTTATACTTGCTAATCGTACATCTGCCGATGTGGCTCAGTGGTAGAGCACTCGATTCGTAATCGAGCGGTCGCGAGTTCAAATCTCGCCATCGGCTTTTAGTAAATCGCTGGTTTCCAAGATTGGATGGGGTCATGACTCCGCAGGCATTGTTTGAAACCAAATCTTGTCCCAAACTGTTGGATGATCCTCGTACCTGACAAACTTTTGTCAGGTTAAGTCATTAGACTTACAAAAAATCTGCTTTTCAGTCCTCACCTGCAATCTGAAGCCCAGTTACTCGATCGGAGCGCAGCAATTTACAAACGGATGTCCCGATGCAACACAAGAAGCATGCGTTAGTCATTGGCGGTAGTTTGGCAGGACTGTTAGTGGGTCGATCCCTGGCAAACCATTTCGAGCGCGTCACCATTGTGGAACGTGACATTTATCCCGATCAGCCTGCACCTCGCAAAGGTGTGCCTCACTCTCGCTTTCCGCATAGCCTCATGCTGCGGGGACAACAAATTTTAGAACAGTTCTTCCCAGGACTCCGAGCAGAACTCGTTGCAGAGGGTGCGATCGAGGTAGACAGTATGAAAGACATGGCATTTTTGACCTCCGCAGGATGGACGACTCGGTGTTCCTCAGATTTGCGGCTGTTTACCTGTAGCCGAGACTTATTGGATTGGCGGATTCGTCATCGATTAGCGACATTTCCCAACGTGCAATTTCTGCAAGGAGCCAGCGTTACCGGATTGCTAACGGATGCAGAACACACGAAAATTGTTGGGGTATCGCTGCACCGACGTGCGAGTTCTACTCCCCAATCAACCGAGGAACTCTACGCCGACCTGATTGTGGATGCGAGTGGAAAAGCGTCCCACGCGCCGCAGTGGTTGAGCGCATTGGGATATGATCCACCCCCCGAAACAGAAGTCAATGCGTTTGTGGGCTATGTTGCCCGCATCTACCAACCTCCAGCAGACCTATCGGTAGATTGGAAACTGTTGTTTGTGCCAACCGCTCCACCCCAGCGACAACGCGGTGGGGCAATTTTGCCGATCGAGGGCGATTTCTCCGAAGGGGAAACTGCTTCGCAATGCTCCGATCCCCGTAACACTCGTTGGATTGTGAGTTTAGTTGGGGGCAATCGCGATTATCCTCCCACCGACGAGGCTGGCTTTTTAGCTTTTGCTCGCAGTCTACCTACCCCAATCTTGGCAGAGGTGATTGAACAAGCTACCCCGCTCACGCCGATTTATGCTTATTACGGCAACGAAAATCGCTTGCGCCATTATGACCAACTCTCGGATTCACCCGCCCATTTTATTGCGGTTGGTCATGCGGCTTGCTTGCTGAATCCCACCTATGGACAAGCTATGACGGTTGCTGCACTTGAAGCCATGACTTTAGATCAATTTTTCCAGCACCATGCGATCGACGATCTCAACCACCATACCCGCCACCTTCGACAACAATTGGCGAAAGCACATCGAGAAGCTTGGTTAGTTGCAACGGGTGTAGATTACCGTTACCGCAACACGCCGGGCAAACCGATTAGCGCGGCTACTCGATTTGTGAGTTGGTATTGGGACCAACTGATGGAATTAATGGTCGATCAAGCCAGGGTCTATCGTACTTTTATGGAAGTGCTGCACCTGCTTAAGCCCTCGATCGCGTTGTTTCAACCCTACATTTTGAGTCAGGTAGTGTGGCATCGATTCAACAAGCGTTTGAGAAGGTTAAGGATTGGATTAGACTAACTCAATCCGCGAGTCCAGTCATCTTCAGTTTTCATCCTTGGGCATCATAATGGGATACTCACACCTCATAAAAACATTAGCGCACCTATACTCCGTTTAAAATCTATCTTAAAGCATAATCCTTAATCTAGCTTTCCCCTTACAACAGAGTGAGGTTAAATAGATTAGGTGTGAGTGATGTCAGACAAACTGGATCAGGAGCGTGTTGAGGAAGATGTCTTTATCTTTCCAGCCTCGTTTGCTCAACAGCGCTTGTGGTTTATCGAACAACTGCTTCCTGGAGACTCTCTATACGTTATTCCACTTGTATTTCAGCTCACAGGTTCGCTACAGCGATCGAAATTTCATCAGAGTCTTCAAGCGATCGTTCATCGCCACGAAAGCCTCCGAACCACGTTTGATGTGGTAGATGGGCAATTAGTTCAGGTGGTTGCTCATGAGTTCCCAGTGCCGCTAAGGTTGACTGATTTACGGGCATTACCCACTAGCACTCGCGAAGACGCTGCACTGAGTCAGATCTGGCAGAAAATCCAGCAGCCTTTTCACCTAGTCAAAGAACCCTTGTTGCGAGTACAGCTATGGCGATTGCATGACACCGAACATCTGCTGCTGCTCGCATTGCATCACATTATTTTTGATGAGTGGTCAAGCGGTGTTTTGATCCGAGAGTTGGGCGAACTGTATGCGGCGTTAGTTGAAGATAAACCTGCTGCATTGCCGGAATTGCCCATTCAATATGCCGATTTTGCCCACTGGCAGCGAGAGTGGTTGCAGGGAGAGATGCTGAACACTCAGTTACGCTACTGGAGGCAGCAGTTAAAGAATGTCCCTCTTCTAGATTTGCCCGGTGCTGCTGCTCGTTCGTTGAGGCAAAGCCATCGGGGTGCCAGTCAATTACTGGAACTGCCGCAGTGGTTACTGAATGCCCTAGAAGAATTAAGTCAGCAGGCGGGCGTGACGCTGTTTATGACGCTTCTGGCGGCGTTTCAAACGTTACTGCATCGCTACACGGGACAGGAGGATATTGCGATCGGTTCTCCCATTGCCAATCGTCATCGCAGCGAACTAGAAGGGTTAATTGGATTCTTGGTGAACAGCCTGGTGTTGCGAACTAGTCTGGCGGGTGATCCCACCTTTCGCGAGTTGTTAGAGCGGGTGCGGGAGGTCACACTAGCCGCGTATGCTCATCAAGATTTGCCGTTTGAAAAGCTGGTGGAGGAGTTGCAGCCTGTGCGGAGCCTCGGTCAAAATCCGCTATTTCAGGTGGTTTTTGCGTTGCAAAATACGCCGATGGAGCAACTGGTGTTACCGGGATTAGTGCTGAGTCCGGTGCAGTTTGAAACTAAGACTGCGCGCTTTGACCTGGAGCTATATGTCTGGAAATGCACAGATAACTTCAGGAACTTGTGGGGTAAGGGTTGGCAGCAATCTGATGGGTTACGCGGTGTGATAGTCTACAACACCGATTTGTTTGATTCAGCAACAATCGCATCTCTGCGACATCATTTTCAGACGCTGTTAGAGGGTATTGTTGCGAATCCAGATACTCATCTCTCTGCACTACCCTTATTAACCAGTGAAGAACAACGAGAGTTGTTACAGCATTGGCATAGAAGCCCATCCAGCTATCCTATAAATACTTGTATTCATCAACAATTTGAATCGCAGGTCAGTCAAAGACCTACGGCGATCGCGGTCAAATTTGGTAGTCAACAATTCACCTATCAGGCGTTAAATCAGGGCAGCAATCAACTGGCGCGGTATTTGCAGAGGCTAGGGATTAGGGCTGAAATGCCTGTTGGAATTTGTCTAGAGCGCGGAGTTGAGGCGATCGCGGCAATGCTGGCGGTGCTAAAAGCGGGTGGCGCTTACGTTCCTCTTGATCCTAGTTATCCAATGGAGCGACTACACTTTGTGTTGAAGGATGCCGAAATCGCGGTGGTATTGACCCAGAAAGACTGGGCAGATTCACTTCAAACCAACAAAACGACGGTCATTTGTCTGGAACAGGAATGGGACAAGATCGCCCAGGAGTCGGATGAGAATCTGTCTACGCCTTGTACAGCAGAGCAGCTTGCCTATGTGATTTATACCTCTGGTTCAACCGGAACACCCAAAGGAGTCTCGGTGCCGCATCGGGCTGTGAATCGCTTAGTATGCGAGACTAACTATGTTCACATAGAACCGGGCGATCGTGTTGCACAGGTGGCAAACCTCGCCTTTGATGCAGCAACCTTTGAAGTGTGGGGCGCATTACTAAATGGTGCTCAACTCATTGGAGTTGAGCGGGAAATAACGCTTTCGCCCCTTGGTTTTGTTACTGAATTGCAGCAGCAGCAAATTAGTATCTTGTTCTTGACAACGGCATTATTCAACCAAACAGTTAGTCAAATTCCCGATGCCTTTCGATCGCTCAAATATCTGCTGTTTGGCGGTGAGAGGGTGAGTGTCGATCGGGTACGCTCTGTGCTGCAACAGGGCAAACCCCAGCATCTAATTCATGTATATGGGCCCACCGAAAATACGACATTTTCCACCTGGCATGAAGTACAGGACGTTCCAGAGAACGCTACGACGATTCCCATTGGTCAGGCGATCGCCAATACTCAGGTTTACTTGTTGGATGCAAATATGAATCCGGTTCCACCGGGCGTTAATGGTGAAATTTATTTGGGCGGCGCTGGACTAGCACGGGGGTATTTGAATTGTCCAAAATTGACAGCGGAAAAGTTTATTAGTGCTGAGTTCGCAGTACTTTATAAAACAGGCGATCGCGCCCTTTACCGTTCCGATGGTAATCTTGAGTTTTTGGGACGAACAGATTTTCAAATCAAGATTCGAGGGTTTCGGGTAGAATTAGGCGAGATTGAAGCGATTTTTGCTCAACATCCGATGGTACAAACGGCAGTAGTCGTTGTGCGTGAGATGGAAAGCGACTCTCCTGCGGAGACGCTACGCGAGCGTCAGTTGGTTGCCTATATTGTCCCTAAATCAGCGATACCAACTGAGCGTGAACTGCGATCGTTTCTCAAAACAAAATTACCTACCTACATGCTGCCTGCTGCATTCGTGGTGTTGGACACGCTTCCCCTCACTGTCAATGGCAAGGTAGATCAGAAGGCACTGCCACCTCCTAACCTCACCGTTGCGAGGGAGATAAGTCCGACCATTGCACCCACAACCTCTCTGGAAGCGTCTCTGGAAGAACTTTGGACTCAGCTATTAGGACGGAAACAGGTGAGCATTCACGACAATTTCTTTGAACTGGGCGGACATTCCCTGCTGGCAACTCAGCTTGTCTCGCGCATTCGCGATCGGTTTCAGATAGAATTGCCACTCCGAAGCGTATTTGAAACTCCTACGATCGCAGAACTAGCACAAAAGATTGAAGCGTTGAGATGGGCAACTCAGACAGATAGCATTACAGTTAATAACGGCAAAGCATCAGGATTGCAACGACGTGAGGAAGTAGAACTATGACGAACAGTACAATCGTTGAATTCGTTTCCTATCTAAAAAGCCTGGATGTGCAAGTATTTGTTGAAGGCGATCGAGATGCGTCCCTAAATGAGATTCGTTTGCGCTGTACTGCTCCAGAAGGAACACTGACCACCGAATTGCGCCAAGAATTAGCCGATCGCAAAGCTGAACTAGTTTCATACCTGCATGATCTGCGATCGCATTCGACTCAGCCAAATTCGATGATTCAACCCACTGTTCCGGGCAGGGTATTTCCCCTGTCTTTTGCTCAACAGCGATTGTGGTTTTTGTATCAACTCACACCCGATAACCCTTTCTATAATGTCCCTGCTGCTATTCGCTTAACAGGAACACTGGATCAAAATGCATTGCAGCGATCATTCCATGAAATTGTGCGTCGTCATGCTGCCCTTCGCGCTACATTTACGATTCTTGATGGGTCACCTGTTCAGGTCATTGAACCCGATGTCAAAGTTGAATTATCGGTTGTGAATCTGCAAACGGTTGCACTGAGCGATCGCGATCGCTTCAGCCAACAGTTAGCCACCGCTGAAGCACAACGCCCGTTTAATCTGACAACCGATCGGCTGTTGCGAGTGACATTGCTGCAATTTGATTCAACTGAGTCGGTTTTGTTGCTGACGATGCATCATATCGTTGCCGACGGTTGGTCATTAGGAGTCCTGATCCGGGAACTGGCTTGTTGCTATACAGCATTTGTTGAAAACCAAACGCCCATATTGCCACCATTACAGATTCAATACACTGATTTTTCCTGCTGGCAGCGTAACTGGTTACAGGGAGAAGTTTTAGAGGAACAACTAGCTTACTGGCGAGAGCAATTACGAGATTTGTCCGTGCTATGTCTGCCCAGCGATCGTCCCCGTCCTGCCGTTCAAACTTATCAGGGTGCAACCTACCTGCTACAAATTCCGCCTACTCTCACGCAGGCGCTAGAAGTCTTGAGCCAGCAAACAGGAGCATCGTTATTTATGACCCTAATTGCTGCCTTTCAAACGTTGCTTTATCGCTATACGGGACAGGAGGATATTGCGATCGGTTCTCCCATCGCTAATCGTCATCGAAGTGAGTTGGAAGGGCTGATCGGCTTTTTTGTGAACAGTTTGGTAATGCGATCGAATCTCTCTGATCATCCTACCTTTCGCGAATTGCTGGAGCGTGTTCGAGATGTTGCCTTGGAAGCATATAGGCATCAGGACTTACCGTTTGAGAAGTTGGTAGAAGAATTAGACCCAGAGCGGGATCTCAATCGTAATCCCCTGTTTCAAGTTGCCTTTGCCCTACAAAATGCCCCCATGCAGCCATTAAAACTGCCGGGATTGATGCTAGAACCTGCACCCTTAGAATCAGGCAGCACTCGGTTTGATCTGGAGGTTCACCTGTGGGAACCAGCGCACGGACTGCGGAGTTTATGGACATCTCAGGAAGGGTTGAGTGGCTTTATTTCCTATAGTACAGATTTGTTCGATCGCGACAGAATCAAGCGCCTAGTCGGACATTTCCAGACCTTACTAGAAGGCATTGTTACTAATCCCGATACTCGACTGTCAAACCTGCCTCTGCTCACAGCCGCAGAACAGCAGCAGATTTTTGCCGAATGGAACCCGATCGACACAGAATGCACGAACAATCATTGTTTCCACCAAATCTTTGAAGCACAGGTGCATGATACTCCAGAGGCGATCGCAATTGTGTCAGAACAGGGATCGCTCACCTATAGAGAACTCAACCAGCAAGCCGATCGTCTGGCGCAAACATTGAGACAGATGGGAGTCCGAGCCGATGATCTGGTGGGGCTGTGTGTCGATCGTGCCGACATAGTGATCGGGATTCTGGGAATTCTCAAAGCCGGGGGAGCCTATGTGCCACTCGACCCCAATTATCCGAGCGATCGACTGCACTTCATGTTGACCGACACGCAGGTTTCAATTCTGCTAACGCAATCTTGGTTAGTTGAATCCTTGCCAGTATCGCAAGCGAAGATACTTTGTCTAGATCAACCATTACCGCTGAACCTGGAACCTTGTGAGGTAGTTCCCTTAACTCCTGAGCATCTTGCCTATGTCATCTATACCTCTGGCTCCACAGGTACACCTAAAGGAGTTCTTCTGTCGCATCGCGGTTTGTGTAACATTGTTGAGGCACAGCAGCACGTCTTTCACTCGTCCCGCAACAGTCGTATTCTTCAATTCAGTTCTCTGAGTTTTGATGCCTCCATTTTCGAGATTGCGCTGGCATTTGGCTCCGGTGGTACGTTGTATATTTCCCCCAAAGCCGCCCAGCTACCAGGAATGTCACTGGTGCAATTTCTAAAAGATAACGCGATTACCCATGCTCTGCTAACTCCGGCAGTGTTGGCTGTGCTGCCATTTGCGGAACTACCTGCCCTTCAAGTGCTGATTACAGGCGGAGAAGCTTGCTCTAGTCAAGTGGTCGATCGCTGGGCAGCAAATCGGCACTTCTTCAATGCCTATGGGCCCACAGAAACTACCATCTGGGCAACCGTTGCCGAACTCTATCCCGGTAACAATCCACTGAAGATCGGTCGTCCTATCCTGAATACTCAGGTGTATATTCTAGATGCTAACTTGAATCTTGTTCCCGTAGGCATCCCAGGCGAGTTATATATCGGCGGACAAGGACTAGCTCGGGGCTATCTCAATCGTCCAGAGTTGACGGCCGAGAGATTTATTGATCTAGGATTGCCGAACTCTAAAACTCAAACTCTAAAAACAACTCGCCTTTACAAGACTGGCGATCGCGCCTGCTACTGCACCGATGGCACAATTGAGTTTCTGGGTCGAGTCGATCACCAAATTAAAATCCGGGGTTTCCGGGTAGAATTGGGCGAAATCGAAGCGACATTAGAACGTCATTCAGCAATCCGAGATGCGGTTGTGATCACTTCAGGAGAGACATCTAGCGAGATGCGTCTGATCGCTTACTTCAGCCTCGATCGCCAGCATTTTCAGCAAACTGTTCTACAATCGCTGCAAACCCAACAACTTCAACACTGGCAAACTCTTTACAACCAAACCTATCAGTCCCCGCTTCCGACTCCCCAATTCAATATCATCGGTTGGAACAGTAGCTATACTGGAGAACCCATTCCCCTGGAGCAAATGCAAGCGTGGGTGAGCGATCGCGTCCAGCAAATTCTTGCCCTTAAACCTAAACGCGTGCTGGAAATTGGCTGTGGCACTGGGTTGTTACTCTTTCAAATTGCGACCCACTGTCAGAAGTATTTGGGGACAGACTTCTCAACAGCTTCTTTAGAATCGATTCAGAGTCAATTAGATCCTCTCAATCTACCTCAAGTTGAACTACTGCGCCGAATGGCAACCGATTTTGAAGGCATTGATAGTACATCGTTTGATGTTGTGGTTTTGAACTCGATCGTGCAGTATTTTCCGAGTGTAGATTACTTAATGCAGGTGCTGGAGAGAGCAATTCAGGCAGTGGCTCCGGGTGGTGTTCTGTTTCTGGGCGATGTGCGAAGCCTGCCTTTATTGATGGCTTTTCATACTTGGGTGCAGTTTTGTCAGGCAGATGCAGACATGGAACGCCCTCAACTTCAGCAACAAGTAAATCGATCGCAATTTGAGGAACCTGAACTAGCGATCGATCCCATATTCTTTTATGCATTGCGAACTAAATTTCCTCAGATTCGACAGGTGCAAATCCGTCTCTCGCGGGGTTGCAGTCAGAATGAGATGACGCAGTTTCGCTATAACGTTTTGCTGCATGTAGAAGATAAATTTGCGGATGCTAGTCAAT
Source organism: Phormidesmis priestleyi ULC007 (assembly GCF_003003695.1). Taxonomy (NCBI): domain Bacteria; kingdom Bacillati; phylum Cyanobacteriota; class Cyanophyceae; order Leptolyngbyales; family Leptolyngbyaceae; genus Phormidesmis; species Phormidesmis priestleyi. The sequence continues at coordinate 46,740 of NZ_PVWG01000009.1, read as the reverse complement.
CTTTGTTGCGCTCATTTGATTCAATTCAACAATATAACTGGAGACTTAATCCCATCACGATCGAGGCGGTGCAAAAGGCTCTAATCGAGACTGAGCCAGAGATATTAAGGATTACTAACGTAGTGAACAGTCGGGTAAATGCTGCTGTCAAAACCGTAAACTGGCTACGAAACAAAGAAGCTCCAAAAACAGTTGGGCGGATGCGAGACATATTGCAGGATTCTGCTGAAATGGCGCTCAATCCTCAAGATTGGTGGGATTTAGAAGCGGTGCTGCCTTACGACGTAGAGATTACCTGGTCAACTCATTCTCACACAGGTGACTATGATGTGTTGTTGATTCGGCACGGCGTTGATGCAACAGTTAGTTCCTATATTCCTCAGCAAATTGACCAATCTTGGCATCATTACACAAACAATCCGCTCCAGTCTCAATTTGCTCGTCAACTCATTCCTGAACTCCGTCAAGCTCTAAAACAGATCCTACCTGATTACATGGTGCCGTCTACCTTTGTGCCGCTGGAAACGCTTCCTCTCAGTGCCAATGGCAAAGTAGATCGCCGCGCCCTCCCAATCAGTGAAGATTCAATCCACTCATCAGGCACAACAATTAGCGCCCGCAATTCCGCAGCAACCACGCCATTAACGCAAACAGAATCAACCCTGATTGATATTTGGAGAGAACTCTTGCGACTCAAACAAGTGAATATTCACGATAACTTTTTTGAGTTGGGTGGACATTCCCTGTTAGCAACGCAAATAACCTCTCGTGTCCGCGATGTCTTTGGGCTGGAGTTGCCTTTGAAGAGCGTGTTTGAGGCTCCCACGATCGCCCAACTTGCCCCCATTCTTGAAACCTTGCGTGATACTACTTCAATCATGCAGGTTCCCCCACTTGTTCGGCTGGATCGTTCTGCTTACCGTCACAAGCGCTCGACGTTGCCCAACGGCAATTCTCAAATCCTTCCAGACCTGCACGAAGCATCTCCACTACCCAACAATGATGTAGTCCCTGATCAATCTGTCACAGAGTCTAGATCGCCTCTAGTTCCCTTAACCCTGGGTAACAATAAGCAACCCTTCTTCTGTGTGCATCCCATGTTTGGCGTGGTGTTTCCCTACCTTGAACTGGCGCATTATCTGGGCAGCGATCGCAGCTTCTATGGGCTTCAGCCCTTGGGACTAGACGGACAACATCCGCCCTTAACCCAGATTGAAGCGATCGCAGCCTACTACATTCGGGCAATTCAAACCCTCCAACCCCAAGGCCCTTATTTTCTGGGAGGATGGTCATTTGGTGGGCTAGTTGCCTTTGAGATGGCGCAACAACTGACCCAAGCAGGGCAACAGATTGGGCTTCTGGCAATTCTCGATACTCCTGCACCCTCCAACAAACCGTCTTTCTATCAAAGCCTCAAGTTTCTGTTGGGAACTGCTCTCTGGTCTACTCTGCCCTTTCTGCTGGACTATGGTGCGATCGTCACAAACTTATTTCAGCCCTTGCAACCTTGGAAAGCCTGGGTTTCTCGTTGGCAATGGTCTGCGATCGCCCACCTCATTCCTGAAGAGTCCCGATTGCGGCTTTTAGATGAATCTGCGATCGCTCCCATGCTGCGAATTGTCTATGCTAACGCTCAAGCAGCGTCCCGATATGTGCCGCAGCCATACCCCAACCGCATCACTTTGTTTAGAGCGGCTGAACAATCGGATGCCATTGAACCAGATCCAACTTTAGGTTGGAGTACACTGGCGAGTGATATTCAATTACATCAGGTGCCAGGCAATCATCTATCTTTGCTGAAACAGCCCCATGTTCAAACCCTAGCTCAGCAACTCAGACCCTATCTCTTGTAGAGAAGTCTCGTTCTAACCTTAGAGGGTTACACCCGTTTCGATCTTTCTCGTAATCTCAACTCAGTTTAATTCTCTACTCCAGAAGGTTTAATCCCATTATGTTTATGCCCCTCGATTTTTTGTTGCGGCTACTGTCGAATCTGCTGGTAATTCCCATTCTTGGAGGTGGAGCTTACATTCTCTATCAGTGGTATGAGGGTGAGCTGGTTAGCGATCGCTGGTTATTTCTGGGGGTGGGGCTGCTGTTGTGGTCATTTTTGGGTTTTCTACCCATCTTGTTGCTCCGTCGCCCTGGTCAGGATGAACCTAAACCGCATCGTAGTAGCCGAGTTCATCGCTTGACCCGACCAGATGGCAGCGAAATCCAAGTCGAATTTTATGGATCTGATCTCGCTCCAACCCTGATCCTCACTCACGGTTGGGGCCCCGATAGCACTGCCTGGTATTACGCTAAGAAGCAACTCACCGATCAGTTTCGCGTGATTGTCTGGGATCTACCCGGTTTAGGAAAATCTAAAAAGCCGAATAATCGCGATTATTCCTTGGAGAAATATGCCCGTGACTTGGAAGCAGTAATCACATTGGCAGGAGACCAACCTGTCGTTTTGGTGGGGCACAGCATGGGAGCTATGATTTTGCTGACCTTCTGCCGCTTGTTTCCAGAACATCTAGGGCAACGAGTAGCGGGTTTAATCCTCGTAGACGGTACGTATACGAATCCGCTCAAAACCGCCATTCTCAGTAAGCTGCTGCCGACATTGCAGAAACCCTTGCTGGAACCGTTGCTTCACCTGGCGATCGTCCTTTCTCCCCTGCTGTGGTTCGCAAGTTGGCTCAGCTACTTGAACGGTTCAACGCTGTTAACGACTGAAATTTCTGGATTCACGGGCAGAGAAACACGGGGACAACTCAATTTCTCTAGTTTGGTTGGCATCAAGGCATCACCAGGAGTTCTGGTACAAGGAGTTCTGGCGATGTTCAAGTTCGACGAAACAGCAACGTTGCCTAAAATCTCCGTTCCCACGCTGGTTGTGGTGGGCAAATCTGATATTGCTACACGACCCTTCGCTAGCGAACGCATGAGCCAGGAAGTGCCTCAAGCAGAACTAAGTATATTGTCTCCAGGGGGGCACATGGCACTGATGGAGCGCAATCAACAATTTGCAGAAGTCGTTCGGACATTTAGTCATTCCTGCTTGAGTTTAAGAAGGTGAGTGATTTGGGGCTTTACTCCATCTTATCTCGCCGTCTCGCTGTCTCGCTTCACCGGAATCTCAACCCAAAAAGTGGTTCCTCGCCCGATCGTCGAGTCGCACCAGATCAGTCCTTGATGCTTCTCAACCACAATCTGATAACTAATCGACATCCCCATCCCGGTGCCTTTACCCACAGGCTTTGTGGTGAAGAATGGGTCAAAAATGCGCTGCTGCACTTCCTGTGACATGCCCATCCCATTGTCGGTGATGCAGATCCTCACATGGTCAGCATTGGATTGCTGGGTCGTGATTTGAATGGCAGCATCGCTTTGATCTTCCAGAGCATCCAGAGCATTGCTCAAGATATTCATGAACACTTGATTAAGTTGTCCTGGGTAGCACTCCACCAAAGGCAGATCGCCGTATTTTTTGATGCTTTGCACCTCGGTATGAGCAGTGGCTTTAAAGCGATGTTGCAGAATTAATAAGGTACTGTTGATGCCTTCGTGAATATCAACAGGTTTAACCTCTGCCTGGTCGAGGCGCGAGAAATTTCGCAGAGACAGGACAATCTCACGAATGCGATCGACACCCATTCGCATTGAATCAAAAACCTTGGGTAAGTCTTCTGTCAAAAATTCCATATCGATCGCGGCTGCCTGTTCCCTGATTTCAGAGTGTGGATTGAGAGAATGTTTTTGGTAAAGCTGAAGGAGTTTGAGTAAATCCTGTGTGTATTCATGGGCATGGGTAATATTGCCGAAGATGAAGTTCACGGGATTGTTAATCTCATGGGCAACCCCAGCTACTAGACTTCCTAGAGCAGACATTTTTTCACTTTGAATCAGTCGAAGCTGTGACTGTTGCAGTTGATCTAATGTCGTCGATAGCTTGGCAGTGCGCTCTGAGACTCGCTGTTCTAAAAGTTCATTCGATTTTTTAAGCTGTCCTTGTTCAATTGCCTGCACCTGCCAAAGCACCGCAATCATGGCTGCTGCGAGTCCGGCGATCGCAACGGCAATCAGATCAAGTGCCTGTAATGGTGATTCAAGATTTTCGCGAGGAATCACCAGCGCCACTGACCAATCGGCTTCTGTAAGCGGCAGGTAAGCCACATATTTCCAGGTGCCATCCAGGAACAATAACTCAATTCCCTGTTGCCGATTGATCATTCGTTGGGCGATCGCCGCCAGATTGCGATCGCTCGACTCAACCATTTTGGGAGCTGAGTTTCTCAATGCCAACAACATCGCTGGATTGGGATGGGCGATCGCTTCCCCCGTCGAATTAATCGCAAACGCATAGCTATTGTCACCATACTTGATGCTGTTCACCACTTGCGCGATGCGATCGAGGCGCACTAAGGTGTGAATTTCTCCAATCGGAGAACTGGTCGTGTCAAAGGTCTGCCGAATCGGAGCAGCAATGACAATAGTGGGAATTTTGGTAGCCCGACTGATCAGGGGATCGCTAACGTTGGTGTGTCCTGCCAGTGCCTTTTGAAAGTACGGGCGATCGCTGATATTTGCGGGACTGCCTCCGATGACATTACGCCATCCATCGGACTGGGCGATCGCGAGCGCATAGACATCATTAAAGCGCAACACCTCTGTTTTGAGGTAAGGTTCGGCGATCGCCCAGTTCATCGACTTCACAGTGGCAGTGTTCGCCAAAGTCTCAACATACACCTTAAGAGCTGCAAGCCAGTGTTCGATGTCATCTCCGCCTTGTTGCACTTCTAAGAAAGCATTTTTCTTTAAGCTCTCCAACATCGCATTGCGAACAACCTGATAGCTATAATATGCGCCCAAACTCACGATCAGCGTAGTGCCGCCGATTAAGAGTCGCATCAAAAAATTACGCTGAGATTTAGAAACTTTCTTAAGCAATTGCATAAATGATTCCGCTGACCGCCTATTGAATCGGGCGCTCTCCTGGTAAAAGGGGTTGAGTCGGTAAGTTCTCAAAGGAAATCTTGAGCCATTTTTCTTGAAGGGGCTTCAACTCACCCTGTTCTCGCAGGCTAGTGAGGAAGTGGTTGAGCAAATCGAGTAGGGCTTGATTGCCTTTTTTGACTGCCCACCCTGCGTAAGATTTGCGGCTCACCCGTTTGCCTAGCTCAAAGATGGCGGGCTTTTCATTCACCAATACTGAAAGCGAAACAATGTTGTGTAGCACAGCATCCAGTCGCCCATTCAGTAAGTCTTGATAGGCTTCTGCAAAGCCGCGATATTGCTTGACCTGCCCGATCGCGCCGCCTTGTTGCTTGAGTTTGGCTTCTAGATCAGGAATAGCAGCAAAAGAAACTCCACCCTGTTGGATACCCAAAACTTTGCCTGAGAGGTCGCTGAGAGTTTTGATCGAGGTATCGTCTTTGCGTTTGATGTAGGCGATCGTAGATTCGGCGATCGGCCCTGTAAAGTCGAGCAGTTTAGCCCGTTCATCGGTGATGCCAACTGCGGTCAGCGCCACATCATATTTCCCTTCTGCAACGCCGGGAAGAATGCCCTGCCAGGGCAAAATCTCTTGCCGAATCTCGAAAGGAACTACTTTTCTCAGGCGATCTAACAGTTCATGGTCAAAGCCTGTTGGCTTGCCATTCACCAAAAACTCGAAGGGTGGATAATCATCCTCAGTGGCAACCACTAAATATCCACGTTTTTTAATCTGATTCAGCAGGTCGTTGCTGACACTCAGCGATGAGCGACTTTGGGATGGGTTCGTACAACCATGAACCAGCGAAGTGAGTAGCAGACTCGCTCCAGCCTGAAGAAAAAAACGTCTGTAAATGGACATCGCTTTTGCAAATCGGAAACTCTCTCTAGAAGGTGCCCCGATCGTTAGCGATTTCCTCATCTCTAGAGAACAAGAATAGTAAAAATACCTCAGTTCGACAGAAGTGGTTCACTACGATTGTTAATTCGGGCAGCCCCCTAAATCCCCCATTCTGGGGGACTTCAAGCCAAAATCTCCGGTTCAAAGTCCCCCAAATTGGGGGATTTAGGGGGCAGAAGCCGCTCTTGACGAAGCGAAAAGGCTCATCGAACTGACGTTAAAAATGCCTTTACAGATTAAAACTCTCAAAGGTCACTTAGCTGTTGACCCTTGAGAGTTTTGTTAGTCAATCAGGTTCTAGTCCCTGCGCTTCTTTAGGCGGGCACTTTCTGTTTGCTAGTGCGAGTCCAGAAACGATGTTGGGCGATCGCTTCCACAAACGACTTCGCAACTTTACTCAAGTCAGAAGGTATTTTGGCACTAATCACTCCCTGATCATTCTGGGGAGAACGATCTGAAAGCGTGATGCCTTGAATGCTAGACTCTTTCAGCAACTCGACCCCTTCGCCTGTTGCCGCGATCGCTTTGCAGTGCCGAAACGCCTCATCAATAAAGTGAATGGCATCCCCGTTTGCTTTAAGGGTTGCAATACTCTGAGCGCCGCCAGGAACATAAATCGCATCAAACATGACTGAGGCACTGGTCAAGAAAGTTTTATCGACCTTCAACTCTTTACCTTTTGCGTCTTTGATCGTGCCCATAAATTTCGCCACGATCTGCGCTTGTGCCCCCGCTTCTGTCAGCGCTTGTTTAATGGCGGTGACTTGTTCAGCGTCTACACCATCCGCCGCCAAGATTGCCACCTTGCGACCTTTTGCCGTTTTGACTGCCAATTGTTCTTGACTAACAGCAGGTGAACTTTGTCCATGATTTTCAGTCACGGGCTGAGTCGGTGCCGCGACACCAACCCCGATCGCGACTAGTTTTGCCAGTTCATGATCGACATGGTTTAGGCGATCGACCATCCGTTCACGCACGCCTTGATCTCCGACTTTGCCGATCTCAAAATGGGCTGCTTCAACCAAATGCTCTTTTTCGGCTGCTGATAGGCTATTCCAAAACAAGGTGGCTTGACTGAAATGTTCGCCAAAGCTGGGGCTACGCTCCCTGACTTTGTGCCCTTCAACTCGTTCTGGGTAGTGAACATAGCCTTCCGTTTCAGAAGGGGCAGGTTGTCCTCCACCCAAAGAGTTTGGGAAGTAATTTACCCGACTGGTCTTCACCTCCGCCTGCATCCGTCCATCTTGCTGATTGTTGTGGAACGGGCAAACCGGACGGTTAATCGGCAAACTAGCAAAGTTTGGGCTGCCGAGCCGATGGAGTTGAGTATCGTGATAGGAAAACAGGCGACCTTGCAACAATGGATCGTCGCTGAAATCAATTCCGGGCACCACGTTTGAGGGCTGGAAGGCAACTTGTTCCGTTTCAGCAAAGAAATTGTCAGGGTTGCGATTCAACACCATTTTACCGATCGGACGCACGGGCACGAGTTCTTCAGGAATGATCTTGGTCGAGTCAAGAATATCAAAGTCGAAGCTGTGTTCGTCTTCTTCCTCAATGATCTGAATGCCTAACTCAAACTCTGGATAGTCGCCTTGTTCGATCGACTCCCACAAATCGCGGCGCTGGAAGTCAGGATCTTTCCCTGCTATTTTCTGGGCTTCGTCAAAGGCTAGGGAATGCACTCCTAAAATTGGCTTCCAGTGAAATTTCACGAAGCGAGATTTGCCTTCAGCATTCACGAAGCGATAGGTATGAACGCCAAACCCCTGCATCCGACTAAAGCTGCGGGGTAGGGTGCGATCGCTGAGCAACCACATGATCATATGGGTAGATTCGGGCACGAGCGAAATGAAATCCCAAAAGCTAGGATGCGCCGTAGACGCTTGCGGAATTTCGTTGTCAGGTTCGGGCTTAATTGCATGAACAATGTCTGGAAACTTGATGGCATCTTGAATAAAGAAGACGGGAATATTGTTTCCCACAAAGTCGTAGTTGCCCTCTTGAGTATAGAACTTCACCGAGAAGCCGCGCACATCGCGAACAGAATCGGCTGATCCGCGCGAACCTCCCACTGTTGAAAAGCGAGCAAAGACAGGCGTTTGAATAGCTGGATCTTGTAAAAACTGGGCTTTGGTATATTCTGCCAGTGACTCATAAACTTGGAAGTAGCCATGTGCGCCTGCACCACGAGCATGAACCACCCGTTCGGGGATGCGTTCGCGATCGAAGTGCGTCAGCTTTTCTTGAAAATGGAAATCTTGTTTGAGGGAAGGCCCACGATTACCAGCTTTCAACGAATTGTCTGTGTTGTCTACTACGACTCCTTGATTAGTCGTGAGTTGCTCACCCGCATCAACCTGAAACTGCTCTAAAGATTCAGTTTTTGCCGTTTTTTTGGGCTGAGATTGCTCAGTCATTACTTCGTGACTCCTACGGTTGCAAAGATCAGAAATTCCACAGTCTGTACCTAAATAAATCTGATAATCGTTGATTGGGAGCGATCGAGCAGTTTCAGCTTCCTGACTCGACTGATCAAACCCCCAGCGAATTTATTCCCTGTCGGTAGATTTCTTGATTCTCCTAAACCAGATCAGGCTCTAAAGTAAGCTACAGAAGTATATGAAAAGACAACTAACGCTGCTTCCGCCTTCAGGTAGAGCTGCTATTAATTCAGCAGTATAAGAGTCCATCCAAAAGGTTGAATTTTCATCACTTAACCTAAACATTGCCCGTTAGTCAAAATGATTCACTCTTGATTGCTGAAGGGGCAAAATTGAGTTTTTCAGTCCAATGGCGAAAGTGAGCGACAGAGTAACTCGATCGCTACTCTGAGAAATCCTCTGATTCTGTGCACGCGACTGCATCAAATTTGGGCGCGATCTAGACTTCTCTAGCTAGGATGGAGGCTTGCTACAGGAGACGGCTCCAACGTTTTTTAAGTCGGTCTTCTTGGCTAGCTCCAGCATCAATATGATTAGCTGGCACAATTTTTAACTGCTGACAGGTTTGAACATAGTTACTAGCTACGTTACGTAACCAGCAAGTCGCTAGATTAGGACCAAAACTAATAGTGACCCTATCATCTTCTCAGTAGTACATAACTTCTTCCCCACGAGCAAATCCATGTATTCTATTTGAACTAGTAGCGACATGAACTAGAGGGCAGCGATAGAAGGTGTATAGAATTGCTCCGTACTCGTACTCCTCCGCCAGAGCATAAAGGTCAGGACGAGAACTAAGTTCTGGGCATTCTTGAGATAGTTCAGTCCGTGATATGTCAAGATAACTCCTTGGAAATTCATGAGAATCACTACTAATACGCTTAATAAGAAGTTGATCGGCTAAGTGAGCATCTTGCGGACGACTATTCTTCCAATCTTCTGCAAAACAAATTACGGCTACCTTGCTGACGCGAGAATCGTCAGCAACAAACTGTTTTAGAAATCGAGCTAATCTGATTGATGCTGGAACAGTCCCGCCTAACTCGATCTCCAGTTTCTTTTTGACATCAGGGAAGTCATGCAACCAAATCCCCGCAAGGGCATCAAGAGAGGCTGTAGCCAGAGTATGCGCGTCAACTACATGACCTGATGAGGCCATTTCATCAGCGAGTTGAGCACGTTTGTAAAAGTAATGCTCAAAAGAGTCAGACGATACTGGCTTGAAATTCATTGGTATAGATACGCGTTGAGGTAGCGGGGCATCTGGATAACGGAATCAGAAGTTCAAGGATTCGATCGCGCCCCACCCTTAAGCGCTTCGGTTGCCGACAATCCATCGCCTTGAAAGCCAAAATACCAAAGCACTGCCGCCGCTTCTGCACGAGTCACCGTGCGTTTAGGTTGAAATAGGGTTGTATATCCAAAAGCTCTGCGAATATTCGCCTGATCGCCATTTTGGAAGTCTGCCAACACCGCCCGCAGCGCTTTTGAATCAATGCGAGCCGCGTCTTGAAATCCCCAGGTTTGTTTTACCGCATCGATCGTCGCACTTGGCAGCGTTTGGCGGGTGTCGATCGGCAGTTTCCACAAAATCAAATCTTCACGACTTAGAGGCGCATTAGGACGAAACAAAACCGTGGTGCTGTCTCCTGAAAGCGAACTGGAGATTAACCCCGCTTCTGCCAACCCTTGAATTGCAGGAAAATCAGGATCGGTGCGTGAGACATCTTGAAAAGCAGGCTGGGAAGTCTCTACGCCCAAGCGAATTTGTCGCGCCGGGCGACTGGTGTAGATGCGATTGTTGGCGGCGACGAGCCAGCGCGCATATTCTCGTCGAGTAATTGTTTTATTCGGTTCAAATAAAGTCTTGCTTGTCCCTGATTTGTTGTTAGAAGAAAGCGATAAAACGCCTAGCTGGGTCAAATCTTTGGCGTATTGACTTAACTCTTTAGGCGCTTTGTCCAGGTCGGTGAAGGTTTGCGGCTCAGAGGCAACAGGCGAACTGTTTGAAGTAGGTGCTGCTACTTGAGGCATCGGCCCAATAAACTCAGGACTACCGGGCTGCGGAACGGAAGCACTTGGAGATGCCGATTGTGTCGGTTGAGTGCGGCTGGCTTGAATCGAAAATCCAGCACTGGTTCCGGGCTGACTGTTTGACTGAACGGTGACGATCGCTTGCAGCCCGTCTCGATTGGCTTCAAAGGTGCCTTGAGTTTTATCGATCGGTTGCCCGTCTAGTGTCCAGCCGTTTTTTTGCAATTCTTGCAGATAGAAGGCAACAATTTGATCGCTCTTGTCTTGGCTACTCCAGCGAGTCAGCACCCCTTGATTAGGCTGATTGGCATCGACTTCGAGCAGCGATCGGTTGGGATAGATCGGAATCTCAGCCGGAAAGTTAGCGGGAAGCTGCGCCTGATCGGTTTGTGCAACTGGGCTGGGCTGTGGAGTCTGAGTAGCTCCGATCGCAGACCCATTATCTTTTAATTGCGGGTCAGCCTCAAACGCACCCTGAAACGACTTGCCAACCGGACTGTTTGTGCAGCCAGCGATCGGCAAAATCAGGAATGCAGCTAGACCTAGAGAAGTTGTAAAACGTTTAAGAGCCACAGCACGACGACATAACGATTCTTCCCTTATTCTAATGCTGAGGCTGCGGGATATTGTGTCCTCTTCCAAGCCGACTATTCTTTGTCATCTTCGAGCATTTTCTGAAGACGCATCCCGCTTTGAGTGTGCGCTAATCCTAGTCGGGTGGCTTCTAGCTCTTGAGACTCTTCTGAGAAGACTTCTATCTTTTTAAACCACCAGTCATAGAACGTCGGAAATCTCACCTCTTCCTGAGAGGCTTCTAGTAGCTCTAGTGCTCGCTCTCTCGCAGAAAGCAGACTGGAACCATTTAACTCTGGGTATTGCCTCAAAAGGCGTGCCTGTTCTCGCATTTTTGAGCGAATTTCAGACGGTCTGAGCGCTATGCACTCTGAACAAATATCGCCTTGCAAGAGCTTCGCATCGTTGTGGAGAAGCGTGCGAATTTTGCGAACCTCAAATCTTTGACGACAAACCGTACACGAGAGTTGATGAGGGCAGGTTTCTAGCTTACGTTCGAGTCTAATTCTCATTCTGCGTAACTTGAGTAAAAATTGTTTTTATTCTGAGATCCTTAAGCTAGCGGATTTGGTTGCTCAGGTTGGGGTTTTTTCGCAATTCTCAATATTAAGAAGCGCGCAAGTCGTGATTTAAATCAAGCATCTATCTAAATACATAGACGTAACTTGTTTTACAAAAGTTAATATACGATCTTCTGGGATCAGGTGCCCTGGCAGCTTTGAGCGCGGTGCTTCCATCAAAAACAGTAAGCGAGTCAGTTGCAGGAGGCAAAAGAGGTTAATCCCATAGGAGGAAAGCAGCTACTAATGGTTTAGATAACATGTGAAATATAGGTCAAGAAAAACAACTGGAGCTACTATCATGGAAACTCGCAAAAGCACCGATTTACCTCCTGTCGCGACTGCTTATAACGGCAAAGACCGCAACTCATTCTTGTTTGGTTGGAACCCCCAAGCTGAACTCTGGAATGGTCGGTTTGCAATGATCGGCTTCACCGCATATCTACTGTGGGATTTGGCTGGTTATAGCGTAGTGCGTGATGTTCTACATTTCGTTGGCTACTAGATCATAGTTCGATTCCGCAATCCATTCACTAATTAATTTTGAAAGCCCAGCAACGAATAGTTGCTGGGCTTAACTTTTTGATTGAACAAGGTCTTATTTGTGGAGTGTGATTTGCGCCTTATAGTAAGCTACTGCACTGATCGTATTCACATTAACAGATTTTATTTATACTCACTTCTCATAAGTTTTTGTACTCACAGGATTGGATGCAAAAATACATAACGATATATCGCGACATATCGTATAGTAGAGAAAGTTATTCAAGTGACACTTATGTTTAGACACTTTCATGCTCGATCGTTTGCCCCCGCATGGGCAGGAGCGAACCCAGACGACCGATCGTTTGTGAGCCATCGATTTCAGCACGGCAGACACTCAGCAGGCAGACCGGGAGGCGACGGTTGGGGAGACGGTCGTCGCGCTCGTCGGGGTGACATCAAGTTCATTCTGCTAGAGCTATTGTCTGAGCGCCCCCGGCACGGTTATGACTTGATCCAAGATTTAGAAACTCGCCAGGGAGGGTTTCGTCGTCTCAGCCCTGGGTCGGTCTATCCTACCCTTCAGATGTTGGAGGATGGCGGTTATCTGACGAGTCAGCAAGAGGGCGGCAAGCGCGTTTATACGGTGACAGAGAGCGGGCGATCGCTCCTTGCCGAACGGACTCCATTAGAGCATCCAGGTGCGCCTAGCGAGGCTTTCGCAGAGAAACCACAGACCTTTGCCGAGTTGCGAAATGCAGCCACCGAGTTAGCCGATGTGGTGATGCAAGTCGCCCGAAGCGGCAACCTCGATCGGATGAATCGGGTTCGTGAGTTGCTCGACCAAGTTAAACGAGAAATCTATCTCATGTTGGCTGAGAAATAAGCAGGGGTCAGGCGCTTAATGGGTAGAAATTTCACACAAAGCTTCTGGGATAGGTTAGATTTTGAGCGTTTAAGTCTTGACCTTCTGACCAGAAGTGATGAAATTTTTACCTCGCGTTGCTTTGCCCTTAGCGACTTTCCTGATGTCTGCTCACCTGGCGATGGCTCAGTCAACGCCATCGCCTCAACCAACACTGGCACCGCAGCAACGCGAAGAAGTGCAAAAACTTGTCGATCGGGAGATTGATCAGAGCAACCAGATTAACGATCGCGTGCAGCAATCCGTTAACAACACCTTTGGCTGGACAACAGGATTGCTAAACTCACTGATCGCGGTCTTAGTTGCAATGCCAGTGTTAACCGTAATCGTTGCACTAATATTACGCAACAGCATTCGCAGTCAACTGATTTCTGAAATCAAAAAGCAATTAGAAGAGGAAACTAAAAGAGAGGTAAAAGAGCAATTAAAAGTGCAAGTAACCGAAGAATTGCAGAGACAAGTAGAAGAATTTAAGCAAGATTTAGAATCCTTAAAGTCAGATTTTGTCAGTCAACTACAAGATTTATTTGTAGTAGCGCAGACCGAAAAAGAAGAGATTTTTCAAGAGCTTTCTAAAATTACACCCTCGATTATTCAAGAAGAGTTTGTTGCGCCTGAAGTTCACCAAAAAATACAAGAACTGACGAAACAGCTTGAGTTCCTGACTTCCGTGAATCCTCACTTAGCTTTGACGGCTAACGATTATCTAAAACAAGCAGATGCCCTCTATTTTGAGAATCGATTTGACGATGCCGTAGAGTCCTATGAAAAAGCACTGCAAATTAAACCAGACATGATCGCAGCATGGTTAGGAAAAGCTAAAGTTTTGAGAAGAATGAAGCGCTATGATGAGGCACTTTTTGCTAACAAAAAAGTCTTACAAATTCAACCCGATCACTCTAAAGGCTTATTTGGGTTGGGTTACACGCTGAGAGATATAGGGCTTTATGAAGAAGCGATCGCAATATTCGATCAGTCGCTAAAACTTCAGCCTAATAGTCATCACAACTGGAAACATCGCGGCTATGCGCTGACTAAATTAGGTCGCTATGACGAAGCCTATCGATCTTTTGAAAAGGCATTGAAGCTGAAACCGACTTCTGGAGGAACTTATTATAATCGTGCTTTTTATTACCTTTCTTTGGGCGATATGGACGCTGCGGTCTTAGATTTGCAACAAGCGATCGGGTCATCTTCTTACTATGTGAGTTTGAGAGAGGTTGCAAAAACTGACCCCGATTTTGATGCGCTTCGAGACGACGATCGCTTTAAGCAACTCATGGAAACGAATCTACTAAGTAGCTAGATGGAATTAAATAGAAGACCCTCCTCGCGAAGCCAGGGCTGATCCATTAATCAAAGCAAACTGCAACCGCTCCGCAGCGATCAGATTCAAGAATTCTTACTTTCGAGGAGCGCGATCGTACTAAAGATCACACTGTCAGCGATACTTTTGTCCAATTGTTGCGATCGCGGTAGCTATAAAACGTTGGGTGTCTGAGTCGTTCATCCCAACGTTCAGCACCGCCAAAAGTTGAACAGTGGCATCTTTGCCCCAATTCGGTATGCTGAAGGGAGTGCAAGTTTACGTAACTTAATACCTGCAATCTTCCCCAATTTATGAAATGCATTATCGATCGTCGTGCCCAATTTTCGGCGAGTCATCGCTATTGGCTCCCTGATCTGAGCGAAGCCGAAAACGTTGAGCGGTTTGGTGCCTGCGCCCGTCCGATGGGGCATGGGCACAACTATGTTCTCTATGTCTCAATGCTGGGTGACTTAGACGACTATGGCATGGTACTCAACCTCTCAGATGTCAAGCACGTCATCAAGCAAGAAGTCACCAGTCAGCTTGATTTTTCGTTTCTCAACGAGGCGTGGGCAGACTTTCAGCAGACTCTTCCGACGACCGAAAATATCGCACGGGTGATTTGGCAACGGCTCGAATCTCACTTACCGATCGTCAACATTCGGCTTTATGAACACCCCGAACTCTGGGCTGATTACCAAGGAAACAACATGGAAGCTTTTCTCACCGTCAGTACGCATTTTAGCGCCGCTCACCGTCTTGCCCGCCCTGACCTCAGCTTTGAGAAGAACTGCGAAATCTACGGCAAGTGTGCGCGTCCAAATGGTCACGGTCACAACTACCATTTGGAAGTGACTATCAAGGGCGAAATCGATCCACAAACCGGAATGTTAGCGGATTTAGTGGCGTTTGAGAAAGCGATCGAGGATCACGTCGTAGAACCCTTTGATCACACTTTTTTGAATAAAGACATTCCTTATTTTGAGCAAGTTGTGCCTACAGCAGAGAATATTGCAGTTCACATTCGAGATTTGCTAGAGCAACCAATTCACAACATTGGCGCACAGCTTTATAAAGTCAAACTGATCGAAAGCCCTAACAACTCTTGTGAAATTTATGGGTCAGGCGTGTCAGATGCGATCGCGATGATGATGCGTGAACCCAAAATGGCGATCGCCTAAGAAACCTGTAGGGACGTTCGGCGTTGCAGAGAATGAAATGGCTGTAGGGGTAGCGCCCCCGTGCCTACCCCGGACGGAGGGCAACCAGGGGGGATTGCCCCTACCCAAATCATCTCTCTATTCAACGTCAGTTCGGGTTAATCATTGCCTGCCTAGCGATTGAACCTAGTCTC
Source organism: Phormidesmis priestleyi ULC007 (assembly GCF_003003695.1). Lineage (NCBI taxonomy): Bacteria > Bacillati > Cyanobacteriota > Cyanophyceae > Leptolyngbyales > Leptolyngbyaceae > Phormidesmis > Phormidesmis priestleyi. The sequence continues at coordinate 31,174 of NZ_PVWG01000009.1, read as the reverse complement.
CTGTGCAGCCTGCGATAGTTTGATCGTCCACTGCCGAGCGTCTCGCCCCCTAAATCCCCTATGCTGGGGGACTTGGAATGGGCACAATTTCTTGAACGCTGTCGATCTTTCTGCTGCAAAGTCCCCCAAGTTTGGGGGATTTAGGGGGCGAAGGGAACTGAAACGGAGCAGTAACTTATCCCGAACTCAGGTTATTCAGCAACGTCGAACATCCACACAAACTAGCTTTTTAGGGAGTGGCTTTAAGGGTGAATTCTTTTTCAAACGATCGGCGCGTCATCGGCTGGTCTAGCATCAAACCTTCGCCGCCCAAAGTTTCTAGAGGTTGACCTCCCACCGAAAGAAAAACAGGCGCACTTGGATCAGTGCTAGTCGCCGTGTAGAGAACCTGACCGACCCGCCCCATCATTGAAGTGCTGCCGCCGCCAGTGGTGAAGGCATCTGACAAATCGATGTGAATGCCGTCGGGCTTGACGGTTAAACTTCTAAGCTGAGTGCCTTTAGGAATCGTGGTTGCTAACGTTTGGGCAGGAGAACCATTGAGTAGGGTCTCGATCGCGCCATTCAAAACGGTTTCTGAGCGATCGTCAGATCTAAGAGATTTCACCTCAACCGGAACGGCTACCAACTCGCCAGAACCCTTTAGCCAATAGACTTGGGCCGTTTTCTCAACGACAGGTGCAACTTTAGGTGTAGAGGGTCGAATCTGCTGAGTCGGAGCGACTGATGCAGACGGTGAGGGTTGAGGCTCGACTTTAGAAATTTCAGGGGGGCGCTCGATCGGTTTAGGCTGAGTTGAAGTGCGCCAAGCCACAAACGCAGTGGTGCTTCCTGCCGTCACCACTAGCGCCGATAACCCGGCAATCATTCCGACGGGAAGGCGACGATTTGTAGGTTGCTCTTGCATTGAGAAATCCCTCCTAATATTGGATCTCGGATTTTAGACAATCTCTGGAGGATGCAACTTGGGTGACTACAACCGCTTCGGGGCTGATTCCGGAAGCTTTCTCAAAGATAGTTTATTTTGGGGCGTTGGGTCTGATTTGCACAAACGCAGCCAGTTGAATCTGAGTTGGATCGACCTGTAATTTGAGAACTCGTACGGTGATACCAGAATTTTCAAGGCGACGTAGATCGAGTTGATTGCTGACTGTTTGCGCGATCGCGCTAGTGATCTGGGCAGGTGCGGGTTTGCCATTCACCAAAAGCGTTGGGTTCACGAGTCTCAGGGTTCGCCCTGACTCAACGCTCAGTTCTGCTTCAGCCACGATCGCCAACTTGTCGGGATAGCCTTGTTCTTGAAGTTCAGCTTGCAGGCGAACTCGACGATTGGGCAAAAATTCGACTTTGGGGTTGAGAAAGTCAAATCGTCCAAGTTGTTGAGCTTCTCGGCGCTGTAAAAACTGAATGCCTAAATTTCGGAGTCGAGTGGTAACAAGCGGCGATCGTAGCCCTTGATTAATATCTTCTGGTTTCAAAACGATTCGCACACCCGCTTGCAAAGGTTGCGCCAATTTGGGCTTTAGACCTTGAAGAACGATCGGGTCGGTTTCTAATTCAAGCACGTCAATGCGAACGTCTTTAATCGGAGACATTCCCCGCCCTGCAATGCGAACGCGATCGATCTTGCCCTTGAGAATTTGATGAACAGGTACGTTATCGATCCGAACTTTTAGCGATTCAACCGAGACAAACCGCGATCGAATCGTGTTCTCAACCACGCGATCGAGCACCAATCCTGATGGCGATATGAGACCGATGAGCGTTGATAGCAGAATAGTGAGCGGTTCCACAACTAAAGCTCAAATAGAGTCAGCGGTGTCATCCTAACGCCTCAGCAATCCATTGTTTTAGAGCCGGAATCACGTCTGCGATCGCCAATTCTTGTACGACTTTGGTTGCCCGTTTCACGACTTCAACTTTGCCGTCTTTGAGCGATTTTCCGGTGACAATTCGGTAAGGAATTCCAATCAAATCGGCATCTTTGAATTTAACGCCAGCCCGTTCGTTGCGATCGTCCAACAAAGTTTCAACACCCGCTTGATTCAATTCACCGTACAGGGTTTCAGCCGCCGCCACTTGATCGGCATCTCCGACATTCGGAATAATCACGATCGCTTGATAAGGGGCGATCGCCACCGGAAAAATAATGCCGTCTTTGTCATAAGATTGCTCAACCGCCGATTGTGCCAGACGAGACACGCCTATGCCATAGCAGCCCATCACGAGCGGCATTTCTTCGCCCTGCTCATTGGTATAAGTTGCGCCCAGTGCTTTTGAATATTTGGTGCCCAGTTGAAAGATGTGCCCGATTTCAATGCCCCGTGCGGTTTGTAGGATTTGGCTGGGATCGTGGATTGCCCGATCGCCCGCTTTTGCCTTTCGTAAATCAACCACCCGGTCTGACTTTTGAAACTGAGTGCCCCAATTTGCCCCGACGAAGTGATAGCCCGACTGATCGGCTCCGGTGACGAAGTTTTGCAGATCTGTGACGGTGCGATCGACCAATCGCACAAATTTAGGTGCAATCTCTTTGGCAGATCGGATGTAGTCATCGCTAATTCCGGGAGACATATAGCCCAAGGGTAGAGGCTTTGATGCCCATTTTTGTTGAGCTTCGGCATCCGGGACGGTCAACGATAAAACTGTTTGAGCGCCATAGTCACCCGCTAATTTGACCAATTCGTTTTGCAACTTAACTTCGTTGACATCTTGATCGCCACGAATGTGAATCAACACGAGAACGGTGATGCCACTGTCATAAACGGCTTGATATAAAACGTTTTTAACGAGTTGAGTGGGAGAGCATTTCAAGAATTTGCAGACTTTCTCGATCGTCTCCGTTCCGGGTGTTTCTCGCTTCTCATAAACTGTAAAAGATGACGGCTCGGAATCGGGTGGCAGTGAAACAGCTTTCTCAACATTGGCAGCATAATTTCCGTCATCGGTGTAGAGGATTTCGTCTTCTCCAGCCTCTGCCAGCACCATAAATTCTTGAGAACCCGACCCTCCGATCGCGCCCGAATCGGCATCCACTGCCCGAAACTTTAACCCGCATCGTCGCAGAATGTTGTGATATGCCTGATTCATTTTCTCGTAGGTCAGCTTCATTGCCGCTTCGTCAGCGTCGAATGAATAGGCATCTTTCATGATGAATTCTCGACCGCGCATCAAGCCAAAACGGGGACGAATTTCGTCGCGAAACTTGGTTTGAATTTGATAGAGAGTTTGGGGCAACTGCCGATAAGAGCGGATCATGTCACGAGCGATCGCCGTAATCACTTCTTCATGAGTCGGCCCTAACCCCAGTTCTCGCTGTTGGCGATCGACCAAAGCAAACATGATTCCTTCAGCTTTGGTGTAGGTGTCCCAGCGTCCCGACTCGCGCCAAAGGTCGGCGGGTTGAAGCTGTGGCAACAAACATTCTTGTGCCCCCGTCGCGTTCATTTCTTCGCGGACAATCTGTGACACTTTTTGCAACACGCGCCACATCAGAGGCAGATAAGCATAGATGCCACTGCCGACGCGACGAATATAGCCAGCCCTCAGCAACAGCTTGTGACTGGGGATTTCTGCCTCCGCAGGGTCTTCCCGCAGTGTGACAAATAGCATCTGAGATAGCCGCATCGTCTGTTCCTTCCGCAAATTCACATTTTAGTCTACGGCATCTGTTGGAGGTTAGCGCGGCGACTTAGCTCCGTGTTGAGGTTTGCAATCTGAAAAACTAGGCTGGAGCAATCCGATCGCGCAAAGATTTTATCGCCGCAATTTCATCTTTTGCCTGTTGTAAAAACTCGTATAGCCATTCTTTAGGAGCGATCGCAAAGGTCGATAGCTTCACTTCACTGCGTGTTCGTTCGAGTTCAAAGCGCGATCATTCGAGTTCAAAGGTCGGTAGGTCTGCTTCACGAAGCGATCGTAACCTATCAAAAATCACAACTTTCAGCTTTAAAAGATAGTCGGTATCCCAGTTTAGTGGCAGCAACGGCAATCCGGCAACGAACGCGTCAATAATCCTATCGTGATTGCAATCGTCTTCACTAACAACGGTTTAAAGACTCGATTGTCAGGTAAAGTAAATCGCTCTTGAGGAACATGAGATCGCACGGCTGGATAGATCACGTCTTGTTCTCACCCTTCCATACGGTCTGCCTCACTTCTCTGGATAGGTTTCCACACCAGACATCTGAGGCACAATCGAACACAATTGAGACTGAAGGCGAGGAAAAAAACTATGAGACTTCCATTTTACGACTGGTATCGCAATCTGATTCGCAACTCGAAATATCGCTGGGTGATTATTGTCGGCACGCTGCTTTATTTGATTAGCCCGATCGACCTATTGCCTGATTTTATTCCCCTGATTGGACAAATTGACGATGCAGTGGTCGTAACGCTGCTGGCTGCCGAATTGTCTGGTCTGTTGCTCGATCGCGTCAAAACTCAGAAAAACAAAAATGTTTCAGCAGACACAACGGTTGCATCGGCTGAAACCGTAGATGTAAATGCAACATCCGTTTAGTAGCTGAACTTGATCGTCGTTTTTTAAAGAGTGGTTTGTGGTCAGAAAAACGTCTGATGACAAACCACTTTTTTAATAGGTGAACAATTAAAAATCAGCCTCGTGCAAATGTTACGGAAAGTTCTATTCATCAGACCGTTATCTAAGTCGTGTGTTAGGCTGAGATTAGCAAAGATTATTTTCGGCTGTGTAATTCGTTCTCACAAGCGTTTCTCCGAATCTAACTCGCTACAACTTCTGATTCTGGAGATATTTTATGTCGATTTACGTGGGCAACCTGTCTTATGAAGTCACTCAGGATGACTTAACACAGACATTTGCAGAATATGGCTCGGTTAAGCGCGTTCAGTTGCCAACCGACCGAGAAACCGGTCGTTTACGCGGGTTTGCCTTTGTCGAAATGGGAACCGACGCAGAAGAAACCGCTGCGATCGAAGCCTTAGACGGCGCTGAGTGGATGGGTCGCGATCTCAAAGTTAACAAAGCAAAACCCCGTGAAGAAAGAGGTTCTTCAGGTGGTGGCGGCGGCGGTGGCTGGTCAAACCAGAATCGCGGTTCTCGATATTAATCTAACCTTGAGAGCATTTGCGCTCTAAAGTCTTGAAGGCAGACAGAGCGTCTGCCTTTTTTATTAGATGATTGAAATCTGCTGTCCCTAACATTCCTCAAACCACATGAATACGAAAGAGTTCTTGAGCCGATATGCGGCAGGGCAGAGAGACTTCAGAAACCTAAATCTGATGGCAGCCAATTTGAGAAACATCAATCTCAGCGGCGTTAATCTGAGTGGCGCTAACTTAACCAAAGCAAATCTGACCCGAACAAACTTAAGCTATGCCAACTTAAGCGACGCAATTTTAACGGGCGCGGTGTTAACGCAAACCAATTTGACCAAAGCAAATTTGCTCAACGCTGACTTGAGCAATACCAGTCTGGCAGAGGCAGAGACTAGTCACGCCAGAGTCAGAAACGCGATCGCCAATGACGCAAATGTTTCGTCGATTCGTCAAACCCCTCTCCCAGACTCAGTTTAGGCGCAAAGCTTGATTGAGATCACCAAAGCAATTCTCGCGCTAGACAAGATCGAGAGGCTTGCGAATGAATCAGCTCCGCTTAATGGTGATCTCAGATGATCCAGTCGCCACCAGCATCGATCGAATGCTGCACACACCTGAAGTGGAGATTGTTGTAGCAGGTTCGGTCAACGAAAGCTTGGAGGCGTTTGGGCTTCGTCAGCCTGACGTTCTGATCTGTGACGTTGATTTGCTAGACGATGAACGCTGCTTGCAAATGCGATCGCTTAGAGCTTTAGAGATTAATCGCGGCTGGAATGCAACACCCGCGATTTTAGTCAGTGGATCGATCAAGGATCTAGACTTTAATCAGGCGATCGCGATGGGCTTCCGAAGATTTTTAGCCCGTCCGATCGAGCGCGATCGTCTCATGTCTGCCATCACCAGTCTGATCAGCTTGTCAAACTAGACATTAAACCTGAACAGCATCACGTCGCCTTCTTGAACCACATACTCTTTGCCTTCACTGCGAACCAAGCCTTTTTCCTTGGCAGCGCCCATCGAACCTGTGGTCGTCAGATCTTTATACGCCACAGTTTCGGCTCGAATGAATCCGCGCTCAAAATCAGTGTGGATCACACCCGCCGCTTGAGGAGCCGTCATCCCAGCCTGGATTGTCCAAGCACGAGTTTCTTTGGGCCCAGTGGTGAAGTAGGTTCGCAGCCCTAAAAGCTCATAGGTAGCGCGGATTAGAGCCTTTAAGCCACCTTCTTCGACCCCTAAAGAAGCTAAGAAGTCTGCTCGATCGTCCTCAGCAAGATCTACTAACTCAGCTTCTACTTGCGCCGAGACAACCACAACTTGAGCTTTTTCCTGCTCTGCCAGGGTTCGCACTTGCTCAACAAATTTGTTTCCGGTTGCCAAGTCATCTTCTGCCACGTTAGCCGCATAGATGATCGGTTTGCGAGTCAGCAGCCCCAAGGGTTTGAGCAAGAGTTCTTCTTCGTCGGTCAAAGTGACTTGACGAGCAGGTTGACCCGCATTCAACACCGGGATCAGTTTTTCTAGGGCAGTGACTTCGACTTGCGCTTCTTTACTGGTGCGAGACTGTTTGCGGGCGCGATCAACCCGTTTTTCAATCTGCCCCAAATCTGCAAGGATCAGTTCTAAATTAATCACCTCGATATCGCTGACGGGATCGATCGCTCCAGAGACGTGAATGATATCGTCATCTTCAAAACAGCGCACTACATGCACGATCGCATCGACTTCGCGAATGTTTGCCAGAAACTGGTTGCCCAACCCTTCGCCCTTGCTGGCACCTTTGACTAACCCGGCGATATCGACAAACTCGACTCGCGCAGGCAAAATGTCAGCAGAGCTAGAAATCGTAGCTAACGCTTTGAGACGCTCGTCGGGCACTGAGACGATGCCCACATTTGGCTCGATCGTGCAAAAGGGAAAGTTGGCGGCAGTCGCCTTGGCATTGGCAACAAGCGCATTAAATAAAGTCGATTTTCCAACGTTGGGAAGTCCAACAATCCCGGCTCTTAGCATGTTGAGTTATAAAGGTAAGCGAGAAAACGGTTATACGGGCCCTGGAATGGTCTGAGGAATCGGGGCAGGAACGGGTGAAGGCACAGGGCTGGGAATTGGCTCAGGAACAGGGCTGGGAATCGGCTCAGGAACGGGACTAGGAATTGGTTGAGGAAATGGCGGTTCGGGAGGTGGGTAGACTATAAGATATCCTAACGAATAATTTGACCTTCCCAACTTAGATGACCCCTTTAGACATTTCATCTTCCCAAATAGCGAGTCCGTTGCTCGACGCTTTACAGCTTTATGCTCAAAGCTCAAATGCTCCTTTCTATACACCCGGACATAAGCGGGGGCAGGGAACTCCGGGGATCTTGACCGATTTGTTTGGGTCGCGAATCTGGCGATCAGATCTCCCTGAACTGCCCGAACTCGATAATCTATTTGCCCCTCAAGGTGCGATCAAAGCCGCTCAAGACCTGGCAGCAAAAGCGTTTGGAGCCGAGCAAACCTGGTTTTTGATCAACGGCTCAACCTGTGGCGTGATCGCTGCAATTTTGGCAACCTGTGAAGCGGGAGACAAGATCATCTTGCCACGCAACGTGCATCAATCGGCGATTTCAGGGCTAATTCTTTCGGGAGCGGTGCCGATCTTCGTCAATCCTGATTATGATGCTGCTCTGGATATTGCCCATAGTGTGACTCCTCAAGCCGTCGAACAGGCGCTCAGGCAGCACCCAGACAGCAAAGCCGTGATGATTGTCTATCCCACTTATTATGGGGTTTGTGGCGATGTGGGGACGATCGCGGCTCTTGCCCATCAGCACAATATTCCTCTGTTGGCCGATGAAGCGCACGGTGCCCATTTTGCGTTTCATCCAGAATTGCCTGATTCGGCGCTGTCTGCGGGCGCTGATTTGACCGTGCAATCGACTCACAAAACTCTCTCTGCTCTGACTCAAGCCGCAATGCTGCACTGCCAAGGAAGCCGAGTCGATCGCGATCGCGTCAGCAAAGCCTTACAGCTAGTGCAATCGACGAGTCCGAGTTATCTGCTGTTGGCATCGCTTGATGCAGCGCGTCAGCAAATGGCAACGCAGGGATCATCCTTGATGGAAGAGACCTTGGGATTAGCGGATCAAGCTCGATCGCGCATTCACCAAATTCCCCACCTCTCGACGCTGAATCCTGAACAAGCGGGTCAGACTTCAGGATTTTGGGCACTCGATCGCACACGCCTCACCGTTACCGTTTCTGAGTTGGGAATTGATGGCTTTAGGGCAGACGAGATTTTGCACCAAACGTTAGGCGTAACGGCTGAGTTTCCATCGTTGCAGCATCTCACCTTCATCATCAGTCTGGGCAACACACAAGCCGACATAGATCGACTTGTGCAAGCGTTTTTCACCCTGGCTACGCTAGAAAAATCGCCCATCCAGAAGACTCCTGCAAGCTTTAAATTTCAAGGCTCAAAGCCCTCCCCGCTCTCTCCGCATCAAGCTTTTTTTGCCCCCAGCGAAACTCTCGCAATCGCGCAAACGGTCGATCGCATCAGCGCCGAGCTAGTTTGTCCTTACCCACCCGGCATTCCGGTTTTGCTGCCTGGAGAACAGATTAGTGAAGCTGCGATCGCCGATCTACAAGAAATTCTGGCATCTGGGGGCATGATTAGCGGATGTGCAGACTCTAGCCTGAAAACCTTACAAGTCGTCAAAGGCGCGTGAAATTTTGTCGAGATTGACTCGATTTTCGTTAACAGCACTACGATCAACTCACTGATTCATCCTGCTGCCCTTCTATGCCCCCTCCCCTCTGGTTTTATGTGACTCCCGGCATTCCTGACGATTGGTTTGAAAGTCTGCCCGGCATTCCGATGAGTCAGCGAGAAGTTCGACTGCTGTTGCTCGCTCATCTGCGGCTGAAGAGCGACTCGGTGCTGTGGGATATTGGCGCAGGCACTGGCACGATTCCTGTTGAGGCAGGGTTATTGTGTCCGGGTGGACGAATTATTGCCGTAGAGCGCGATGGAGAAGTGGCAAGTTTGATTCGCCGCAACTGCGATCGCTTTGGGGTCAAAAATGTCGAAATCATTGAAGGCAGTGCGCCAGAATGTCTGAAAGGATTAGCGCCCCGCCCCGATCGAGTCTGCATTGAAGGCGGACGATCAGTGAAAGCAATTCTCAAAGAAGTCTGGCAACCTCTGAGAACCCAAGGGCGAGTGGTTGCGACGGCTGCAAACTTAGAGACGCTTTATCAAATCTCAGAAAGCCTCGCCGAGCTGCAAGCCCGTAATATTGAAGTCGTGCAATCAGCCGTCAACCGTCTTGAAACACGCGGCACTAACCAAATTTTCGCGGCAGTCGATCCGATTTTTGTACTCAGCGGCGAAAAGTTGTAATAAAAAAGAATCGCCTCTATCCTTCACCCGTTGCTCAATTCTCCGTTAAAGTGTTGCAAAGCAACGCTTAACCTTCACCTCTCTGAGCGAGTGCTGAGGAGTAGACGCAGTTCTGGACAGGTGACCTTCATCGATTAGTGCTATGCCTTGGCCTCGAATCAGTAGTGGAATTGTCGCGATCGTTCTGGCGCTAGGCATGATGGTGCTAGGCGGATGGTATTTTACGGCTGGTTTTTGCCTGATCATCTATTTAGGGCAGTTAGAATATTTTCAGCTTGCCCGCGCTAAAGACATTGCCCCAGCCGTCAAGACAACGCTGGTCGTGAGTCAAATTTTGCTAGTGGTTTCCAACATTTCGCCGCCGATGGCTGATGCCATTTTTCCAGTCGCAGGCACGTTTATCTGTTTCTATCTGCTGTTTCAACCCAAGTTTGCAACGATCGCTGACATTTCGGCTTCGATCATGGGCTTATTTTACGGCGGCTACTTGCCGAGCTATTGGATTCGCCTACGATTTTTGGGTCAAGCTGAGGTTAGCAATCTGCCTCTTAATGGCTTCTGGACAACCTCTTGGCAAGGTTTAGATGCGCTTCCGATCGGGCTGACTAACACCCTGTTAGCGTTTCTCTGCATTTGGGCGGCTGATATTGGAGCTTACACGATCGGGCGCTGGATCGGGCGAACTCGTCTCTCAGATATCAGCCCCAAAAAAACGGTTGAAGGCGCGGTGTTTGGTGTGGCAGCTAGCGTTGCGGTTGCCGTTCTTGGCTCGTGGTATCTCGGTTGGCCAGGGTGGCCGATCGCAGGCGTTGCCCTCGGTCTTCTAATTGGCATTGCGAGTCTGTTGGGCGACTTAACCGAGTCGATGATGAAGCGCGATGCGGGGGTCAAAGATTCTGGACAGTTGATTCCGGGTCATGGAGGAATTCTCGATCGGGCAGACAGTTATGTGTTTACGGCTCCGCTCGTCTACTATTTTGTGACGCTTGTGTTGCCGTTGTTGCCCAAATAATCATTTACGGACTGACCAACAATTTGGCTTGACAGACAATTTGTCCTGCTTCTAACTTTAGTTGCTCAATCTGAGTATCTGCGCCTAAGTCAAACGTGTAACCCTCTAAGTCACTCAAGGGCAAGCCGCGTTTTGCAGTGGCATGAGGCAGCCATTGAGGATTGACTAGCGTTAACTCGTGAGGACTCGCTAACCCAAACCCAGTGCGAATCGCGATCGCGGTTGCATTTCCACTCATCGAAATCAGTGAAGCGCTCAATGTCACTAAATTGGCATCGAGAATAATCTGAAGGTTTTGCAAATTCAGTCGGGGATCAGATTCTAAAGGCACTTCGCCCAGATCGCTGGCACTCAGCAGCGTTAACAAAAATTCCGTTATGCCATTTGCCAACAGGGGTGCCATCAGCGACGCGTTCAAATCGGCTTGCTGTAAGAGCACAGTGCCCTCGACTCGAATCGGCTCTAGCAAACACAAGGGCTTTCCTTTCAAGACTTGCCCTAGATTGATGCGAATATTTTGCCCAGTCAACCGCACTTGACTCAAATGCAAGCCCTGATAAACCGCTTTGCAAGCAGACAACTCCACTTGAGGAATGCAGCCCGAAAGAATTTGGCGATCGCCCGCTTCAACCTCAACTTCTAGATCTTCGATGTGCTCTACCTGCGATCGCAGCCACAGCCCCACCGCCGGGGCCAGCACCTTAGAAATCAAACCCGGTTTCGATGGGCGATTGGGCTGACCTCCAGTGACAGTATCGGTATCCCAAATGTCAGGCTTAGAAGAATCCATAAACAAGCAAAACCAAACTTTACAGCAGTCTACCGGAAATGATCGGACTCTCAGTTATTCGTCCTCTATTCCCTGCTTTTTGTTTCCACATCAAGAAATCCTGACATTTGGATTTCTTTGGGAATCTTTGTACTCTGAAACATTGATGACTCGATCCCCACGCTTAAGTAAATGTCATGATAACTTGACATAACGATCCCCATGTTGCCTATAAATTCGTTGATCCGCACAAATTCAACTGTTTCACCCCTTGACCCGATTAAGTCTTTTCTGCAACATTGGGTGCAGAAAGCGATCCCCGATTTATTAATAAACGTAAACTTATACGTTTTCACTCGTTAGAAAAATTCTGTTTGCATGATTGGAGTTTGTTTTTATGGCAACCGAACGTCCTCCGTTAGACGAAATGACGCTCCGGCAACTGCGCCGAGTCGCCAGCGAATATGGGGTTTCTCGCTATAGTCGAATGCGAAAAGACCAGCTTTTAGCCTCGATCGAAGAGATTCAGCGCAGCCGACTCTCACCCACCCAAAACCCTAAACTTGAGACAAAAGAAGCAGTGGAAGCAGCAAAATTTGATGTTGGACAGAGCGATCTCACAGGTGGCGCACTAGCGGCAGTTGACGCAGATCTGACTGACCTGCCTGAGGGCTATGGTGAAAGTCGCGTTGTGATTATGCCTCGCGATCCTCAATGGGCATACACCTATTGGGATGTGCCCAACGAACACAAAGAAGACCTGCGTCGCAAAGGCGGTCAGCAGTTGGCACTGCGCCTCTACGATGTCACCGATATCAGCGTCGAATATCAAAGTCCCCACAGCGTTCAAGAATATCCCTGCGATGAGCTAGCGCGAGAATGGTATTTGCCGATTCCGGTTAGCGATCGTGAGTATATGGTCGAGATTGGCTATCGGTGTGCAGATAGTCGCTGGCTCGTGTTGGCACGGTCTGCCCCAGTTCGGGTGCCTCCTGTCTACCCCTCTGACTGGATCGAAGATCACTTCGTTACCGTTGGGTGGGATGAAGAACTGCGGGGTCAGACCTTCTTGGAATTGGTTCCTCCTAGCCAGCGTGCGGCATCGACCACGACTGCACCCAACGGCAGCACGACTAGCCCTATCTACGATCGCATCTTTGATTTAGCAGAAAGTGCCGAAGCGCAGCGCATAGCTGGGTCTGTTTATGGCTCAATGCAACAAGCACCGATTCACGAAGAAGCGATTAGCTCCTATGTGTTTCCGTCGGGTGTAGGTCTGTGGGCAGTGCCGACTACTTCTGGCTTAACGATGTCTGGAGTCGGTATGTCAGGCATTGGCTTCGGCGCTTCGGCACCTCCGATCCGTCCGCGTCAGTTTTGGTTGGTGGCAGATGCCGAACTGATTGTCTATGGCGCAACCGAACCCGATGCTACCGTGACGATCGGGGGGCAGCCGATCAAGCTCAACCCTGATGGCACGTTCCGCTTTCAAATGTCGTTCCAAGACGGCGTGATTGACTACCCGATCATGGCGGTTGCGGTCGATGGTGAACAAACTCGCGAGGTGCATATGAAGTTTGAGCGCGAAACGCCTAGCCGCCGCACCAACACCAAAGAAGAAGCCGTTCAAGAGTGGTTGGTCTAACCGTCAAAATCCCTTAATCTCCTTGCCAAATTCCTCGATCGCCTGCCGATCGGGGGATTTTTTTGAGATGGGCTGACGGTGTAGGGTGGAAGAAAGCGACCCTATAGAACTCATGATTCAAGAAGAAATTGCTAAGACACTGACCGACTCATTTGGCGCATCGGTTCAAACGTCAGATGCCAACTCATATCAGGTCGAGACCGATCAGTTTCGGGTGTTGGTGCTGCTTTCAGACGATCAATCGTGGCTGAGAATTTTGGTGCCGATCGTGCCCGCCCAAGATGCCCAACCCTATCTAGCAGAATTGTTAGAAGCAAACTTCGACACGACTCAAGAAGTTCGCTATGCGCTGCATCAAGAAGTGTTGTGGGGAGTCTTTCAGCACAGTTTAGCGGGGTTGACGATCGCTGACTTCACCACCGCAATTCAACGATTGATCGCTCTGCGTGAACTGGGCATCGACACAGGGTTTAGCACCTTTGCCGAAAAGCGAATTCGCCAAATTATTCAAGCCGCAAAACGCCAGGGGCAATCGCTAGAGTTGACGATGAAAACCCTCGATCGCTTCTATCAAGAAGGCATGATGGGCGAAATGGAAATGGGCGCGCGATCGCGAGAAGACGTGTTAGCCGCATGGCAACGCCAGTTAGAGCGGCTCTGGCCAGACGTGGAGCCGTAGAAGTTTAGGAATTGCCCTCACCCCCAACCCTCTCCCGCAGGAAAGGGGAGCTAGAAATCTTGTTCCCTCTCCTGCGGGAGAGGGCTAGGGTGAGGGCGAATTCATACCCGGATTCAGCAGTGCCTAGAAAATAACTCGGCGGTTTGACCTCTGAAGTTCAAACTTAAGGCTCAGAGCTTGAACGATGGAGCAAATTGCTCGACGCTCCGAGTTCAGAACCTCAACAATCCGAGTTCAGAAGGTCACCGATCAACTAAAAAGCTTGACGCTCCGAGTTCAGAACCTCAACGATCGAGCTTGAAGCTTGACGCTCCGGTTCAGAACGTCAACGATCGAGCTTGAAGCTCGATCGGTAGGGTTAAGGTGGGAACACTGAGCGCTAACTCTGTGTTTATCGATCGCTCTTTTCCTTTGCTCCCCCACCGAACTCCCCCCATGCCAGCCACACCCGCAAGCCTCCAAAAATTTGTCCAATATTGCCAGCAGCATCTTAAAGGTGACGAGAAAGGCGAGTCGCAAAACTTTCTCGATCGCTTCTTTCAGGCGTTTGGGCATGAAGGCGCGATCGAAGCGGGGGCAACGCTGGAGCAACGGGTAAAAAAGGGCAGCAAAAAAGGGAATACGGGCTTTGCCGATCTTGCCTGGAAGCCCCATTTGCTGATTGAGATGAAGAAGCGGGGCGAAGACCTCAATAAACATTACGCGCAAGCCGTCACTTATTGGATGCATTTGCAGTGTCCTAGCTATGTGATGCTGTGCAACTTCGATGAGTTTTGGATCTACGACTTTAAAAAACAGTCAGAGGAGCCGATCGAGAAGATTTCGTTAGAGCGGCTGCCCGAACGGGTCGGGGCGTTCACGTTTATGAATCCAGAGTTGGATCGGGTGCCTGTTTTCAACAATAATCTGGTGTCGGTGACAGAGAAAGCGGCGGGACGCATGGGCGAATTGCTGACGATGCTGATCAAACGATCGCGGGATGCCGTTGATCCTCAGACTGCCCAGCGGTTTGTGCTGCAATGCGTGTTGGCAATGTTTGCAGAAGATCGAAAACTGTTGCCAGAGGATCTGTTTATTAGCCTGGTGCGCGAGTGTTTGGAGCGATCGCGCCAGGGCAAACCATCGAACACCTACGATATTTTAGGCAACTTGTTTCAGGAGATGAATCGACCGGGCATTGCTCCGGCGGGGCGCTATCAGGGCGTGGATTATTTTAACGGGGGCTTGTTTCGGGAGGTGCATCTGCTAGAGCTAGTCGAGAAAGAATTGCAACTGTTGGAGGCGGCAGCTTCACAAGACTGGAAAGCGGTGCGTCCGTCGATTTTTGGCAATATCTTTGAGTCGGCGATCGGCAAAAGCAACAGCACCGAACGCCATGCCCACGGCATTCATTTCACGTCTGAAGAAGACATTCTCAAGATTGTGCGCCCGACGATCACGCGCTATTGGGAAGACAATATCGCGCAGGCAACTACATTGGCTGAACTCTTCACTTTGCAGACGGAGTTGCGCCAATATAAGGTGCTTGATCCGGCGTGTGGGTCGGGCAATTTCCTCTACATGGCGTATCTGGAGCTAAAACGGCTGGAGCGTGTGCTGCAAGACAAGATCGATGCCCGTCGCAGGTCGGAAAGTGGGCAGGGGCAGATGAGCATTGGCTTTGTTACGCCGCAGCAGTTTTACGGCATGGACACGAATGCGTTTGCGGTGGAGTTGGCGCGAGTGACGCTGATGATTGCCCGCAAAGTGGCGATCGACCTTTGCGATATTCATGATCAGCCCGCTCTGCCGTTGGATACGCTGGATGAAAATATTGTCTGCAAGGATGCGCTGTTTACGGAGTGGGTGAAGGCAGACGCGATTATTGGCAATCCGCCGTTCTTGGGTGGCAAGCATTTGCGGATGAATCTGGGGGATGAGTATATCGATCGTGTTTTTAAGCGCTTCCCTAATGTCAAAGATTCAGTTGACTTTTGTGCTTACTGGTTTCGATTAGCTCACGACCAAATTGACGAAAACGGTCGAGCAGGATTAGTTGGCACTAACTCAATTAGTCAAGGTAAAAGCCGAATTGCCGCATTGGATTATGTGGTGCAGAACGGCGGCGTGATTTATGATGCGGTCTCGACTCAGGTGTGGTCGGGTGAGGCAAATGTTCATGTGAGTATTGTGAATTGGGTTAAAGAACCCTCACCCCTAGCCCCTCTCCCTGGGGGAGAGGGGGACAAGACAATCCGGCTCCCTTCTCCCCCAGGGAGAAGGGTTGGGGATGAGGGCAAATCCACAAACACACCGCCAACCATGCTTTGCTACCTCGACAATCAACCCGTCCCCTACATCAATTCATCCTTGAAATCGACCGTTGATGTTTCGCAAGCTGTTCGCTTGAAAGCAAATCTCAACCAATGCTTTCAAGGTGTGATTCCAGTTGGCAAAGGCTTCATCATTACAGAAAAGCAGGTAAATGATTGGGTCAAAACTGATCATAAAAATAGGGAAGTACTTAAGCTTTTTTCAATGGGCGCAAACTTGGCACAGGAAGTAAATGGAAAGCCTGAGCGATGGATTATTGACTTCAACGATATGCCGCTCGAAGACGCGAGTGATTATAAACTTCCTTTCACTCATGTGAAAACCAACGTTAAGCCAGAACGTGATAAAAACCGTAGAGAAGCAACTAAGCTCAACTGGTGGAAATATGGCGAGAAAAGACCCGCGATGAGAAAAGCGATCGCTTCCTTGTCCCATTGTTTTGCAATACCCAGAGTCTCAAAATGGGCAGTTTTCATTCCCTTTCCATCTGGATGGCTACCTGGCGATCTAAACATAATTCTTGCATCCGAAGACTTCTACATTCTTGGAATTCTCACCTCAAACGTTCATCGAACCTGGGTAAAATCACAAAGTTCCACGCTGAAGGGCGATACTCGCTACACTCACAACACCTGTTTTGAAACCTTCCCCTTCCCCCAAACCCCAGCCCTCGACCTGATCACCACCATCCGCGCGATCGCTCAAGAACTCCACGACTACCGCAGCGCCCAAATGGAGAAAAAACAGTGGGGCATCACCAAACTCTACAACGAATATTTTCACGAACCCACCAGCCAACTCTTCAAACTCCACGCCCAACTCGATGCGATCGTCCTTCAAGCTTACGGCTTCAAACCAGACGATGACCTGCTCGAAAAACTGCTGACGTTAAACTTAGAATTAGCAGAAAAAGAGAAAAATGGGGAAGCGATCGTCGGGCCTTGGGCACCCACACAATAAACTTGGTGAACCCACTGTTTTAGTTAAAGCACACCCGGAGTAACCGTTATGGAACCCACTATCTCGCTCGATGCACAAGCCCTCAAAGCTCTGATCAAAGAAAGCGTTCGTGAAGTCATGCGCGAAGAGTGGTTCAAATTCTTCGACCTGCTGACTCCCCACGTAGACAACGAAGAGCAAGCCGCGATCGAAGCCTCATTCTCCCCAACTGATCACCCAGATACCGACTTCGTTGACATCACAAACTAGTTTGGCTTCTCGCCTACAATTGTGGCAGACACAATTTAATTTAAGCGGGCATCTCCGCTTGCAAGCCTCACTATGGATCTACGCAAAACCATCACAGCCGTTGTCCATCCTGGCGAACAGCGCGGCTACATTGCTGAATGCTTAGAGATTGCCGTCATCACTCAGGGAAATACCCTAGACGAATTGGTAGACAATCTACGAGAAGCGGTTGCTCTGCATTTAGAAGACGAGGATACTGCGCTGCTTGGATTTATTGAACATCCTGTCCTCATCGTCACATTTGAGCTACTGCCAGCCTATGCCTAAACCCAAAAGGCTTTCAGGGGCTGAGGTGATCGAAATTCTCAGCCAGTTTGGCTTTACCGTCTATAGCCAAAAAGGAAGCCACGTCAAGTTGCGTCGTGTCGGTATGAACGGCAATGAAACTCTGACGATTCCAAATCATCGCGAGTTAGACACAGGCACCTGCAAAGCTATCTTTCGACAAGCAAGCCAGTATATTGCTGAAGCAGAACTGCATCCTTACTTTTACAGCTAAGGGCGTTGCTTTTGGCACAGCAAAGCTGCCCGATAGAATGAATCAACAGCTTGAACGACTGG
This sequence comes from Phormidesmis priestleyi ULC007, assembly GCF_003003695.1. Classification (NCBI taxonomy): domain Bacteria; kingdom Bacillati; phylum Cyanobacteriota; class Cyanophyceae; order Leptolyngbyales; family Leptolyngbyaceae; genus Phormidesmis; species Phormidesmis priestleyi. The sequence continues at coordinate 13,478 of NZ_PVWG01000009.1, read as the reverse complement.
GAGTTAACTTGCAATGATTTCTCAAACAGAAAAAAATTACACCCTCGAAGAGTATCTGGAACTCGAAGCCAACTCCGAGGAGCGGCATGAATACATGGATGGAGAAACAATTCTAATGCCTGGTGGACTGCCAAATCATAATCGGATTGCTGGTAATTTCTATGCAGCCCTAAACTTTGCCTTGAAGCGGCAACCTTACGATGTATTCATCACCGATCAACGATTGTGGATTCCTCGCAAGCGCATCTACACTTACCCTGATGTCATGATCATTCAAGGAGAACTGCAACTTCAGGAAGGACGAAGAGATACCCTAACCAACCCGATAATGATTGCCGAAGTGCTGTCAAACTCAACGGAGGCTTATGATCGTAGCGGCAAGTTTGCAGCCTATCGCACCATTCCATCTTTTCAGGAGTATGTCTTAATCGATCAATACGATCGCCACGTTGAGCAATACTACAAAACCGAACCCCGCAAATGGATTTTTTCTGAGTATGACGGCGCAGAAGCCATCCTCTCGCTCAATTCCGTCCCTTTTGAAATCGCCCTTGCGGATCTCTACGACAAAGTAGATTTTGAGGCAGAATAACATCGCCCTTCTACGATCGCCTTAGTCAATCCAGGCGATGATGTAAATACATCACGCAAAATCCGTTTCTGCTTCTGGCACCCCTTAGGATAGTTACCAATGCGATTACTTTGTCTTAGCAATGGGCATGGAGAAGACGCGATCGCCGTTCGCATTTTGCAAGCCCTTGAGCAAGAAGGCTTTTCGCAGATTGAAGCACTGCCGATCGTGGGAGAAGGACACGCCTACGCCAAACTTGACATCCCGGTGATTGGCACTGTCAAAACGATGCCCTCCGGCGGCTTTATTTATATGGATGGACAGCAACTCGCACGAGACATTCAAGGCGGTTTAGTGCAGCTAACGTGGGCGCAGATTAAAGCAGTGCAGGCTTGGGCGAGAGAAGGCGATAGATTTATTCTCGCAGTCGGAGACATTGTGCCTTTGCTGTTTGCGTGGCTCAGTGGCGCACCTTATGCATTTGTGGCAACCGCAAAATCAGAATATTATTTACGTGACGAGAAGGGCTGGCTGCCGCGCAAATCGTGGTGGGACGATCGCTTAGAGCGCTGGACAGACTGCATCTTTCAACCTTGGGAACGCTGGCTGATGCGTCGCCCTCAATGCAAAGCGGTTTTCCCTCGCGATCGCATCACTGCCAATATCCTCAAGCGCTTCGACGTTCCAGCCTTTGATCTCGGCAACCCAATGATGGATGGATTGGCATGGCAGAACAATACAACCGATCCTTCAGTGTTGACGATCGCGCTGATTCCCGGCTCCCGTCCGCCCGAAGTCTATGACAACTGGGAAATCATTCTACGATCGCTAGATGGATTGCTAGAACACTTTAGAAAGCCATTGCAACTTATAACCGCCGTTGCACCTGGATTAGACTCCGAAAAATTGCATCAAATCCTAATATCTTATCGCTGGAAACGATGTGAAATCAATCACTATAAAATCGGTTTTGGTGAAAAACAAGCAACGCTAGAGTTAGCACCCAATCGATTTGCAGAATGTTTGCAGCGATCGCAGGTCGCGATCGCAATGGCAGGCACCGCAACCGAACAGTTTATCGGGCTTGGCAAACCCGCGATCATTATTCCAGGCAACGGCCCTCAATTTACCTCAGCGTTTGCAGAAGCCCAAACCCGCCTGCTAGGAGCCTCTGTGACTCTGGTCGAGCAGCCCAATCAAGTAGCAGGTGCGCTGCAATCTTTGTTGAGTGACCCCGATCGACTTCAGACGATCGCCGAAAATGGTCACCGCCGCATGGGAGAACCCGGAGCCGCCCATCGCATCGCTACCTGCCTGCTTGAAAAAATGGGCAGCTAGACTCTTAAAGTGCATCGCGCCTCACAAATCTTCAGGATCGACTCCTAATTCGCGTAACTTTTCGGCTAGACGCTGCGATCGCTGCCGTTCTTCGTTTGCCCGCTGCCGTTCTTCGTCTGCCTGCTCAGATCCCCACAGCAGTAACTCTCCTGATTCAGTCCACCAGCATAACCAATTTCCCGTCCGATCTTGCCTTGTGCCTTGCCAAACTCCTAAAAATAGTTGCACTTCAGGAACCCAGTAGCGCTGTTCGGAGTTGGGAAACTGTGGCTCATATAAGCCTGCACGATCGAGGTGATAGACTTCCAACGCGGCAGATTCTGGCTCGAAGATCACATAGCTAGGAACGCGAAGGACTCGTTCATAGAAGAACCATTTCCCTGGCGGGTAGCTGGGTTTGCTCGAATATTCGGTGCCTGGAGTCTCGGATAGAAATTCCATGACGATGGCAAGTTCATCTCCGTCAAGTCGTGGCGTGTAGCTGCGTTCTACTTGTTGAAGCGGGACACGAATCGCCGGGATCAGACTCCAGTCGGGAGCTTTGACGACCATTTTGCTGTCGATCGTGGCGCAAATTGCATAGTTGGTTGTAGTCGCGGCAGTGCCAAGTCGATCGTTGGCGGCGAGGCTTTCTGTGAGAGCGGCGGCGAGGGCGGGTTGAGTCCGATTATCCACAGGGTCGTCAGGTAGGGGATAGTCATCGGGAAGCTTTTCCCAAGTGACCACGAAGGAGGTTGACTGAGCTATCGTCATGGAAATTTCCTCATGAACGAGCGTTATTTTTCATTTTACGAGCTTGATGGTGCGATCGCTCTGCAAGCTCGCAAGAAGCGCGTTCAGTCTTCTCATATGGCTGACTCTCAAGCGGCGATAGGTTCGCAAATCGTCCCAATCCCTAAAAACAAGCGACAATAGAAGCGACAACGGTCACGGAGACACATCATGAGTCAAACCGTCCCAGAAAAAGTCCGGTGGACGACCTCCGATCTCGAACTGCTCTCCAACGACGAGTGGAAGCGCTACGAAATTATTGATGGAGAACTGTTTGTGACGAGAGCGCCGCACTTCAGACACCAATCCGTGATTCGGAACATCTGCACCGAACTCCAAGATTGGTCAGAAGAGACTGGACTAGGAGAAGCCATTCCCGCTCCTGGACTAATCTTTACCGAAGCCGATAACGTGATCCCAGATCTAATCTGGATTAGTGTCAATCGGCTCGATCGCTTCATGGATGCTGCCGGACACCTTACAGGCGCACCCGAACTGATCATCGAAGTTTTGTCTCCAGGCGCAACCAATGAGCGACGAGACCGAGAAGCCAAACTAAAACTCTATTCCATACAAGGCGTTGAAGAATATTGGATCGTCAACCGAGAACTTCAAGAAGTCGAAGTCTATCGTCAACAAAATCGCATCCTCAAACAGGTAACGATTCAATCTGCTCAAGATGAAATCACCTCTCCGCTCCTGCCCGGATTTCGATGTTTGGTGCAAAGGTTCTTCCGACAGATTGGGAGAGCGTGAGAAATTACCGCAATTCAGGCGAAGCGTTTCCTACAGAATTGCGCTGCCCGATCGTAGTAAGTCTCCATCTGATTAGCGGTTCCTGACCAACACGCCAATTTCGCGCTGAATCGGCAAGACATCCAGCACGTCAGTTTGGGCGCAGTATTTGAGATCGTCGTGGCAATCGAGACGCAGCAATCGCTTACCGTGACTCGCGAGATGAAAGAGTCCCAGCAAATTATCTTTCCACTGCTCATAAAGAGCGACGGCTGCGGCCAATTCATCATTTCCGGCAAGTTCTTCCAAAGTGCAGTTTAAGCCTGCTAAAAGACTGTGAGCGATCGCACCCGCACACACCGTATCTTCAAGCGCAAACGATCCTTCCCAGCCTGCACCAACAATCCAAACCGTTTCAGGACGCTGGCTCAACACATAATCTACGACAGCCCGGCGATTAATTAGCGCTGCCGCCAACACACTCGGAGATGCCTGAACGATTTCTAACGCGCGAGTGCCATTGGTCGTGCTCATAAATAAGCGCCGATCGTGCATTCGTTCTGAAGTGCAGTCTAACGGCGAATTGCCCAGGTCATAGCCTGCCACTTTACCGCCGCCTCGCTCTCCAGCTCTGAGCCGCTTTTCGGGTGCCCACGCTGCACTTTCTTGCATCAGCTTGTCAAGATCACTAAACACCTGAACCGCTTCTGCACCCACTGATAGCGCCTTCACGATCGTAGTCGTTGCCCTCAGCACGTCAATGGCGATCGCGCAATCGGCAACATTCTGAACAGGCGTTAACTCAGGCGTGTGATAGAGAAAAATTTTCATAGGGGGATGACTTGCAAGCGGCTGGTGTAGCGATCGGGATAACAACTCTTGACGTTGAGCAGAGACCCTGAGCGGGTTAATTCAGCCCTAATAGAGTCGCTAAGATATCAGAATAGCGGATGCTTGTGTTTGAAAGATCACGATTTCTTTAGGTCTTCTATAGAGTTAAAGCAATGGAGAGAACACAGACTGGCGTATTGCAATGATTCGTCAGACCGTCTTAGATTTCAACGCTCACCTGAGTATAGGGACATAGAGCTTACGACGATTTGCTAACTAACATTGCTTCCCCTGACATTCCTCCCTAAAATTAGACCAGCGCTGGTCGTTGAACTGGTTTAAAAATCTGCACGGGAGGACTTCATGACGCAACGCCCCATCATTCTTGGCATTGTTGGCGATAGCGCAGCAGGAAAGACCACCTTGACAAAAGGAATTGCCCAGGTGTTGGGGGAAGAAAACGTCACCGTAATCTGCACCGATGATTATCACCGCTACGATCGCACTCAACGGGCAGAGTTAGGCATCACTGCCTTGCACCCCGACTGCAATCATCTCGACATCATGCAGCAGCACCTGTCCCTACTCAGAACGGGGCAGCCAATTCTCAAACCAGTTTACAGTCACAAAACAGGCACCTTCGAGGCACCGAAATATATTAAGCCGAGCCAGTTTTTGATCGTTGAAGGGCTGTTGGGCTACTCAACGCGTGGCGTGCGAGATTGCTATGATGTCAAGGTTTATCTGGCACCGCCTGAGCCACTGCGAACTCAGTGGAAAGTCAAACGCGATACGCAAAAGCGGGGCTATAGTGCCGAACAGGTTCTCGCAGAGTTGCAGAAGCGCGAACCCGATTCGGATCAATATATTCGACCGCAGCGATCGTGGGCAGATATAGTAGTCAGCTTTTATCCACCCGATGATCAGTTGCAGGAAATGAATGGACACTTAAATGTGCGCTTGGTTTTGCGTCCGACGATCCCGCATCCTGACTTAAGCCAAGTCATTACGCCGTCTAATCCAAATCCGCCTCCCGCGATTCGATTAGGGCTTGAGCGAGATATGGGCAAACCCGTCGATGTGTTAGAGATTGACGGACACGCCACCAACGAGCAGGTGCGAGAGCTAGAAAAGTTTATCTGTAGCGAAGCGCCGCACTTATTAAACGTCTGCAATCGAGAGATGAACCCAGAGATCGGCAGAGTTGCCGGAACGACGGGAGAAATTATTCAAAGCTATCCGTTGGCGCTGACGCAGCTCTTGATTGTCTACCACATGCTCAAAGCAACGACGCACTAATGGCAAGGTATTCTCGTTCAGTGCAAATTCCTTGCAAGGGCTGATCCCAGGGATCGATCGCGAACTCAGAAACGACTGCAAACTCAAAGACGACTCCGATCGTGCGTTTGCCCTGCCACTCTGGGGCGCTGAGGAGACGATCGTAAAATCCGCCTCCATAGCCCAAACGATAACCTCGTCGATCGCAGGCCACGCAGGGAACCAAAATCAAATCAACGCGATCGGGTTCCACAATTGGACTGTCACAATGCGGTTCAACGATGCCATAAGCGCCAATCTGTGGCGGAACCGATAGAGTATGCCACGACAAAGACGACCCGACACAGCGCGGAAAGCCCCAGGTTTTATCGAGCGAAAAGAGTGCCCTGAGATCAGGTTCCTGTCTAAAGCTAAAGTAAGCCAGAATTGTATTTGATTGCTGAACGATCGATAAAGCGTTTAAATGGTGACAAAGCTGCTGACTCTTTTGCTGCCATTCTTTGAGTGAAAGCGATCGCCGTTTTGCTAAGAGCGATCGGCGCAATTCTGGCTTCGCCATTCCACCCATTTAACTTTCTTCCTTCAGCACGTATTGCGAATCATAATTCAATCTGTATGATCGCTCATATCCCATCTTATGCGGGAGATAGTCGGCATGAACACGCTCAATCTAGAGGCTCCGATCGCGAAATTTCAGCATCTTCAAGACGAATTGCGCGATCGCTGGCGCAAATCAGACGAGTTTGACATTAGCGATGCTGATATTGTCGTCATTCCCTCGATCAGCATCGACCAGCGAGAACTCCTGAAGATTGAGGGCTTTTCACACTATGAAGAACGGCTGCTGTTTTCTCTGATTCGGTTGAGAAACCCTCGGACGCGGCTGATCTATATCACGTCACAGCCGCTTCACCCCAGCGTGATCGATTATTATCTGCAACTCCTACCCGGAATTCCTTTTTCTCATGCCCGCGATCGTCTGTTGTTGCTCTCGACCTACGACAGTTCGACCAAGCCTTTGAGTCAGAAAATTCTTGAGCGTCCTCGACTCATAGAGCGAATTCGTCAGGCAATCGATCGCGATCGGGCTTACATGATTTGCTATAACTCCACGACTCTGGAGCGAGATTTATCAGTCGAGCTAGACATTCCATTATTTGCCCTTGATCCCGGTTTGCTGGAGTGGGGCACTAAAAGCGGCAGTCGCCAAATTTTTACCGAAAGTAGAGTTCCTCATCCCGATGGCAGTCTTCTCGTCCACAACGTTAAAGATCTGGCGATCGCCACCGCCGAACTCTGGGAACGGCAACCCGATTTAAAGCGCGTCGTCATTAAACTAAATGAAGGATTTTCGGGAGAAGGCAACGCCCTGCTAGATCTGCGTCCGCTTGCAGAAATTGCCCCCGGCTCGGCAACTCATAGCCAGCGCGTGACGACCATTCTCGACCAATTTCAGGCGCTTCACTTCGAGTCAAAAGCTGAAACCTGGGAAAATTATGGCAGTCGCATTCCAGAATTGGGCGCGATCGCAGAGGCGTTTATTGAAGGAGACGAAAAGCGATCGCCCAGTGTTCAGGGGCGGGTCAATCCCCTGGGAGAAGTCGAAATTCTCTCAACCCATGACCAAATTCTCGGCGGCCCCAATGGTCAAATCTACCTTGGTTGTTGCTTTCCCGCAGATGAAGCCTATCGATTGCGGCTCCAAGACTTAGGCTTGCGAGTCGGCAAAAAGCTAGCAGAGAAGGGCGTGTTAGAACGGTTTGGGTTAGATTTTGTCGCTGCTCGTCACCCCGATAGTGGGGAATGGGAGTTTCAAGCGATCGAGATCAACCTCCGCAAAGGGGGCACCACTCACCCATTTATGACGCTAAAATTTCTCACTAACGGGCGCTATGATCTCGCCAGTGGGCTATTTTATAGCCAGCAGGGGCGCGCCAAATATTACAAAGCAACCGACAACCTGCAAAGAGAGCATTATCGAGGCTTATTACCTAACGACTTGATGGACATCATCGCCTATCATCAGCTTCACTTTGACACCAGCACCGAGACGGGCACAGTCTTTCATTTGATGGGGTGCCTGTCAGAATTTGGCAAACTCGGCTTAACCAGCATTGGCAACTCACCCCAGCAAGCCGAAGAGATTTATCGGCGAGTGGTGCGGGCGATCGACGAAGAAACCAAACCCGACCACTCAGCCCACAACCTGGCAATGCACTGGAACAGTGGCTACTAAAAATCTGCCTCGTGCGGCAAATCGCAACTGATTCTTAAGTTACGGTCGATACCCAGAGAGAGGATGATAAAATTCGCAACAGGATCGGTGATCTCGTTCACCCCAATTGATTAAAAAATTCTTGTGCCCCTCGTCGCTTGTGCAATCCCCAAAAGCCCACAAGATCGAATTAAATAGCGATTATCCCTGTCCTTGTCGTCGTCGCGGACGCTTGACCCCGATTACCCTGACCGAAGCGTTTGGCTGTAGTCGCTGTCAGCAGATTTTTGTGGTCGAAGAAGGGGGCTACGTCATTGAGCAGCTTGCGACCACTTATCCCTATAAACGATCGTGGCGCTGGACTGGGCACCAGTGGAATGTGGTTCATCCCGGTCTAGGCGATAGCTATTTGCCTCTAGCCTTGGGCATTCTGCTCGTTTTGTTAAGCATTTGGCTACCTGTGGCGCTCAATTCTGGCACGGGTGGCAGCATCATCCTTTGGGCGATCGTGGCGCTGCTTTTGGCAGTGTTGCCTGCGCTCATGGTCTGGTTAGCTTATCGCCGTTAGCGCCATGACCCCCCAACCTTCTAGCCCTCCACTCGACCCTCTGATCGCCGTTCGCAATGCCTACCAATCGTCCTTAGAGATCTCAACGGCTAAGGGCACAGTTCGCAGTCGGGCAGTGCAGGCGATGGCAAAAGCTTTAAAAAGCCATCAAGACGACATTCTAGAAGCCAACACCCTAGATCTAGAAATGAGCCGCGAAATGGCGGTTCCAGAACTGCTGCTCGAATGGCTCAAACTAACGCCAGAACGAATTCAAAACACGATTCAGATTTTGCAGCATCTCAGCGAGTTGCCCGACCCGATCGGGCGTGTGATGACCGCAAACTTTCAGGTAGACCAGTGCCAAACTTATTCTCAGTTGATGCCTTTAGGCGTGATTGCGCTGGTCTATGAAGCGTTTCCAGATTTGGGCGCGATCGCCGCAGGTCTGTGCATTAAGACAGGCAATAGTTTGATTCTCAAAGGCGGAAGTGAGGCAAGTCACTCAAATGCAGCCGTTGCCCAAGCGCTTCAGTTTGCCATTGAAGATGCCGGATTGCCGCTGGACTGTTTACAGTCACTTCCTGCCGATCAAGGGGCATCGATTCGAGATTTGATCACTCAAGACCGCCACTTAAATCTGGTCATCCCTTATGGGCGACCAAGCTTGATTCAACAGGTGGTGCGCCAGTCTACGGCACCTGTGTTGAAGTCTGCGATGGGTAACTGCTATCTGTCTTGGTCACCTTCTGGCAGTTTAGAGATGGTTCGCTGGATGGTTCTTGACAGTCACATGAGTGAGCCTGATCCAGTCAACGCGATCGAGAAGGTCTTGATTCACCCTCAGCAAAATCCCTCCTCTCTGAGGATGCTCTGGGGCAGTTTAAGAGAGAAGGGATTTGAAATTCGGGGCGATGCTCGTCTAGTGGCTGAGTTCCCAGAATTACGCCTCGCTGAAGACTCTGAATGGAACCAGGCCTATCTCGATCGCATTGTCGCGTTTAGAACAGCCGACGACCAGAGCGCTGCCATTGACTGGATTAATCACTACAGCAGCGGTCACGCCGATTGTTTAGCCACCGAGTCTTATCAAGAAAGTCGAGAATTCGCTTTGGGGGTCAATAGCGCTTCGACCTATATCAATGCGTCTCCCCGTTTTTATCGCAACCCCAAACGAGGCGATGCCATCTTTTTAGGAATGTCCAATCAAAAAGGGCATCGTAGAGGGCTAATCAGTCTGGAAACGCTCACCACAACTAAGCACATCGTTCAGGGAACCGGACCGTTTTAAACAAGTTGACTATCAACGATGCAAGCAACCCTTGAGCAATTGACGGCGATCGCGATCTTTGCCAATCTGAAATCGATCGAATTAGCACGATTGCAGCCTTGTACCGAGGTGCGGCACTACCAGCCGGGAGAGACTGTAATGGGCGAAGGCGATCGCTTACCTGCAAAACTCTACGCGCTATCGGAAGGTGTGCTGCAAATTGCCAAAACAGCAACGACAGGCAAAGAAACCATCCTTCGCACCCTGTCGGCTGGCAATTTTTTTGCGGCTCCTGCCTTACTGGGCAATGGCATCGCTCCTGCAACCGTGACGGCTAAAAGCAATTGTTGGGTTTTGACCCTTGAGCGAGCGCCACTGCTAGAAGCGATTCAACACCATCCAGACATCGCGCTGCAAATGATGCAAGTGTTAAACCAGCGAATTCAACAACTCCACGAAACGGTTCACGGTCTGGTGTCAGAACGGGCGATTGTGCGGCTGGCGCAATTCATTCAACGTTCTGCCTTGCAGTTTGGAACGATACCCAGTGCATCAGGTCAGCAGTTAAAGGCAAAGCTCCCTTACTATCAAATCGCTCGCAGCATTGGCATTACTTACGAAGAGTGTGTCCGACTGTTCAAAAGCATCGGTGCGATCGTGACTTATCAGCGCGGCAAGCTGACCATTTTGGACGAGGAGGCATTAGGCGCAGTGGCTTCAGGGATAGAAGTTCTGCTTGATTCACAGAAGGGCAGTTAAGCGGGCTGGCAAAACTGAAAGGGCAACAATCGCCAAGAAACTCAGCGCACTCAACGTTTCTATTAGAGCAACCGTCTGAATTGGAGCCGTGCGATACCACGCTTGCTGCCAAACAATTAGCCCAAACTTGAGCAAGACGACACTCACCGCCAAGGCACTCAGCAGAGGCAAAATACCAAAGCCATAAAGTCCGCTAACCATTAGCAACGCGATCGCGTGATACACTCCTCCCGGTATGAGAGAACTAGTCTTCGATTTTCGCAATTTTACGGTGAAAATCGCGCTGCCAAAAAACAAGGTGTTGAGTGCCCACAAGCCAAAAACCAGGCTAGAAAGAGTTCCCGTAGTTGCAGCATAGGCAAAAGGTGCAGAGAGACAGACTGCCGCAAAGGTGACTAATTCGTTGACGATCGATTTCTGTTCGCGATAGAAAACAGCGGTGGCATCGATCAAAAAGGCAGCGATCGCACCCAAGTAAAGCCAAAGCAAAATTGGATGCTGAAGATAGAGAGCGATCGCGATCGCCAGTGCAACACTCAAATACAACCCGCCCCACACTAGGAACCGAGGTTTGAGACTGCGGCGCTGCTTAATCTGCAACACTAGGGGATGTTCTGCCTGAAATCCACAGAAAGCACAGACCAGCGCTAACGTGGTTGCCCCCGTCCAAGTTTGAGCGGCGGCGGCTCCGGTCAAAAAGGAAACCATCAGCACCACATAAACCCCATGCTCAGGAGAAAATGTGGGGTGATACCACTGCGATCGCACAGAACTAGATGCTTTCGCTGCGATCGCGGTTGAAGTTGTCGAGGTTGAGTCAGTCATCGGTTGATTGGGTCGCTAAATTCACCACTTGCTGTGCAAAAATGCCAGCGTTGAATTCGTCGTCTGTAAGGCATGGGGTGCATTGGCAGGCATGATGATAAAGACTCCCGGCTGTAAACGAATCTCGCGTCCCTCTAAGGTCAGAGTTCCTTGCCCTGCCACAACCATTACGGTGACATTGCGCGGTGATGTGTGTTCTGCGATCGTCGTTCCTGCTGCCAGACACATGAGGCTATGCTGGGTCTGCTCATCTTTGTGTAAGGGTTTGTTCCGCACTCCTGTTTCAGGATAGTCAGCCTGTTCATTGAGATCAGTTACGAGAGAAGTGATAGGTGTTGTAGGATTCATGATTGTTATTAAAAAATTACGTGAAGTGTTCTTTGCTAGTGAGCGATTACCCCTTCGGGGAACTGCAAAGCAACCGCGCAGAGGACGATGTAGCCCAAGTCTTGCTGGTATTGCTGAAAGACGCGACGCATTGCCAGCACTCGTTTTCGCAAGGGCGGCTGAGTCAAGATGTTCCACAAAATTTTCGCGGTGCCGATCGTGCCTTCATCCTGCAACATCCGCCGGGGATTTAACAAATTCATTGCGCCCATGTGGTGCTGCTGCACCGTCAGTCCAGCAGTTTCACAAGCAGCCATCCAATTCGCTTCTGAGAGGGGTGTCGAATTGACGCGAATCGCCTCGGCTAAAGCGCGATGAATTTCGGCTTCTCGGTCGTGAACCGCTAACTCGTGAGAAAGAAATTTTCCACCCGGCTTGAGGCGATCGTGAACACCCGTCAGAATTTTTGCTTTCCCACTCGGTGACTGCATCGTCAGAATGGCTTCTGCTAATACATAATCAAACTGTTCACTCAAACGATCAAGGTGAAAGATATCGCCTTCGATGATTTGAATCTGATTGCTTAACCCAGCCGCCGCAACATTGGCGCGGGCACGGACAACACTGTCAGGATTCTTCTCGATTCCAACGACCCGCAGGTTGTAGCGTTGAGCGATCGCGATCGCGCTATCGCCAAAGCTAGAAGCCAACTCTAGAACCGTTTCGCCCGGCTGAAAGCCTGCCCATTGAAACAGTTGCTCAGTGGCAACTCGTCCGCCCGGTCGCAATGTTTTCTTACCCGCAGCCGCTAAAAGCTGATGTCCTGACGCAGTTTCAAAATTGAGCTTTGTCTGAGTCATGGTCTTGACCTCACTGGTGAAACGAGCTGGTCTTGGGTCGAATGCAGTCAGAAAAGAGGATGGTCGCTCAGGGTTAGCCCCTTGCCGAACTCCCAGACCTCGGTTTGACTACTTCTTCACATTGACATGCTCTAGACCTGAGTACTATGAGGTAGCTCATACTCACCCCAGCAAATTTCTGGCAAAGTCGAAGTATCGACAGTTTCAAAAGAGAAGGACAGTGTTAGACATCGATGAAATGGGACAACGAGAAATTCAAGGCTTCCTGCAACAGGTAGGATACGGTCATCTTGGATGCATCCACAAAGGAAAACCCTACGTAATGCCAATGCATTATTATTTTGACGACCCAGCCATCTACCTATTTACGACCGAAGGCATGAAGACTCATGACATCGACACGAATCCAGAAGTCTGCCTACAGATTGAAGAAATCCACGATCCGCTTCATTGGCGCAGCGTGATTGTAAACGGTCGAGCCGATCGCCTCACCGAGCAGCAGGATATCGATCGGGCAATGCAATTCATCAAGGAGCGCAATCCAACCCAGATCAAACCGTAGCATGTGCCATCTTGCGCTGGTCAACACCCTGATTGATGGGCAAACGATCACGGAAACACGGTTTTCGCTTCAGGTGCGTGTCCTAGCTTAATGTAAGCCGCTGCTCTAAGAACAATTTGCGAGTAGAGAATCTTTTGAATCTCTAAGCTGGGCACACGACTCGCAGCTACCTTGTAAGCTGTGATTTCTCCTTCTAGACTCCAATCACTTTGGGTAATGTAGTGGTCATAGTCGTGCATCACCAGAAACGCAAACCCATAAAACGGGTTGGGATAGATCGAATTGTCATACCCCTCTTCGGCAGAAACCCAAAGATGACCTTGCTCAATATCAGCAAACATCTCAGCAGCATTTTTGTAGCGCAGGTCATCAGAAAATTGAGGATTGAGGGGAGTTTGCCGAAACTCTTGCATTAGCCAGTTGCATAGTTCTTGCTGAGTTGAGTCAGAAATCTGAACAGACTCACTGTCTAAATAGAGTTTGGCAAGGTTCTCAATTTTAGAAGTTGTTTGGGGTGCGACCTCTACTTGATTTAATCATTCAATCATGATATTACCTCAGTGATGCAACCAAGAGGGGTGAGTATGAG
>NZ_PVWG01000098.1:0-2962 GCF_003003695.1 Phormidesmis priestleyi ULC007 | reverse complement strand
TACTCTCCCAGATTGCATTCGGGATCTAGCCAATCAAGTCCATCAGGTTTTTCGCTGGCTAACTTGAAACCACCCTGGCTCATCTTGTCTGAGAAGGGGTTTGAGGAGCAGCGGAACAGTAACGTACGTTAAGCATCGTTTGTCTTCTGTACCAATTAAACCCTTCTGGCAATAGAAGGCTGAAACCCTTGATATACCGTTCTCATTTCTTGTACCAATTAGCCCTTACTTCGACTGGTACAAACTATTGCAGTAAATGGGGCAAACGGGGAATTCGGACAAAATCGTACGCTAAGCCTGAAATCTTCTCTCAGAGAGCTTTCCAAGCTACCGCATGATCGATAAACTAGCTCTTTAAGTCGTTTTAAGCGGTTTCTTACAAGAATAAAACCATACGGGTTTCTAGCTGATTGACTAATATTGCCCACCCCGCCCTAAATGTAAAAGTAGAATTGAAACCTTTGCTGGTTAGTCTTTTCAGCGCCTTTCTCCCTTCCCACTTACTGCCTTGCTATGCGTTCTTGATCGTGCGAAAACTTAGCCCATATTGCTTTAAATGCACCATGATTCTGGCAAGGGTTATCGCACTAGAAATGATGCTGATTTGATGACTATAAGCCCAACCAAGAGATCGTGCGGAAAGTAGACTTTTTGCACTCTCAAAGGCTCTGTAGCCCAAACAGTGTTCCAGATCCCTATCTACACAAGCTTTCGATAGCCTGTGCGGCTAACTTTACGTTTTGGGCGGGATGGGCAATATTAGCCTGATTAGGACACCGGACAAGTGAATGATAAAATCCTGTAAGTCATATAGGAAAAGACTTTTAGGCTTAGCGTACGATTTTGTCCGAATTCCCCGTTTGCCCCTAATACGGGGCAACCTTTAGCACTGCCATCGACCGATACCACAAGTTCACCCATCGGCAACGATACGCGCCTGATTGCTGTGGATGTACCGAGTTCCCCGGCTGCTCAGTTGTCAAAGTGGGACGAGGATGAGCAACTGTTAGCCTCACCCGCCCGCCATGAATGGATGCAAGATTTACTGTCTTATCCATCGGTTCTAATTTGGGGTGCGCCTGGGGCGGGGAAGTCAACCTTTGCAGAATGGCTGATGAGCGAACGGGTTAAAGCTGGACATAAGCTTGAGATCTTAGATCCGCATCGTGAGTTTGGGCAGTGGGACGGCTTAGACACGTTTGGCGATGGCATGAACTTCAACGCGATCGACGACAGGCTTAAAGCCTTTGCTGATTTAGTCGAGAGCCGATATTTGGGACGGTCAAAAAAGGCAGATTTCAACCCCCGCCCGCTAACCGTTCTGGCAGAAGAATTTACCCAATGGGCTAAGAAGTGTGAGCATTCAGCCTCATTTTTTGAGATGTCAGTGAGTGATATTCGCAAGATAAATTGTCATGTGGTTTATGGGGTCGAGCCGAGATACGTGTAAAATGGTGCCACGGATCTTGAAAACGATTGCTGTGCATATATTGTAGACATCAACTCTTCTAGTGACTACAATTCTGGTTCACTGCCGGACGCGCAGAAGTTCAATCCAATGAGACAGGGGTGCAACTGTTGCTGAGCCAAGCGAAATTGTAATTTTATAGATTGTGGTTGGCAGCGATCTGTCTCAGGGGATTTGGGCGTTACAGCGTACTACAGAATCGACAATCAGTCCGAGCTTAGTTCAGCCCACTTCTGAGATAAAGCATCTCAGGATGGGACAGTCAAACTCACAACAACCTATGGGGAGTCGCGTCTACAGAAAACGATAAACTGAGTTTGCTCTTAAATGTTATTTCTCCTCTGTCTGCATGACTGCGATTGAACGCACTGCCTATCCCCGCTTCAAGCAACAACCCACTGCTAAAGAACTCGCAGGACTCTATACTCCAACGTCCAGTGAGATGGCATTTGCCCAATCCCAAACGGTCAGCAAGATGGGGCAGTTGCGAATTCTGGTTTTACTCAAGTCACTCCAACGTTTGGGCTACTTTCCCCATCCCGACTTTGTTCCGACCCCAGTGATTCAACATTTGCGTTCTCATCTGAAACTCCCATCGAACATCTCAGCCATTTCACCGCTTCGCACTCGTCGTCGATATCAGCAAGCCATTCGGACTTATCTGAACATCAAACCCTATGATGACGTAGCGCAGCAGCTCGTCGCCGATGCCATTGCAAAAGCTGCCGAAGTCATGGATTATCCCGCTGATTTAATCAATGTGTCCATTGAAGAATTAGTCAAACAGCGCTATGAACTGCCTGCTTTTAGCACACTAGATCGCTTAGCTGGCAACATTCGTTCGGTTGCCAACACCCGTTTATTTGAGAGAATTTCCGAGCATCTATCGACCTCTGAGCGCACTTATCTGGATCAACTGCTCCTACCTACAACTTCGCAAGCCCAAGCAACCCTCAATTTACTCAAAGCTCCTGCAAAAAGTGCCACCTTGTCACATATGCAGCAGTTGCAGATTAAATTCGACCAGTTGATGTCATTTGGAGATGCTAAGCGCCTATTAGTCGGCATTGCGCCCAGTAAAGTCAAATCTTTTGCAGCACAAGCCAAAGTTCTAGATGTAACCGAGTTGGGAGAAACCCTCTAAGCGCCGGACTCTGCTGATATGCTTGCTCTATCAAGCACAAGTCAAAACTCGCGATCATTTGGTAGAAATGTTTCTCAAACGGATGCGAACGTTGCACAATCGAGCCAAAGCCCGGTTGGTCGAACTGCGAGAACGCCACCGTGCTCAAACAGAAGCGCTCCTGAAAGTTTTCGCTGACGTTCTGATGATTTCCAATGCGCCCCAAGATCATGCCAGTTTAGGAGAACAAATTCAGGCAGTCCTCAGCCTCAATGGTGGAGCAGGATTGCTGTTAGAGGGTGTTTTAAAAGTCAGGTGAAGCGTAAAAAAGCTCTCCGGTAATACGCTGTAAATACAACAACTACAGCACC
>NZ_PVWG01000097.1:0-3070 GCF_003003695.1 Phormidesmis priestleyi ULC007 | reverse complement strand
ACAGGAGCAAAGGCACAGCCTGATTGAATCGGGAGCCGTGTGCGGGAAAACTTGCACGCACGGATCTAACTGGGAGGGGAGGGAGATCATACTCCCCCTCGACCCAACCACAAAATTTGAGCAGGTTTTAACCTCGAACCCTGATTCAACCGTAGGCTTGATCTTTTTTTCAAAGTCAGGGGTGGAGCTAACATTGAAAAAATAGCTCAGTCCTGAAACCGTAAGCCCTGAAAGCCTTTTGAAATCGTTCCAAAAAATGTCCGAACCATTGATTAAGAAGCATGGACGCAGAGCCAATAGTATCTTTCGCTATGGGTTTGACTGTGAACGAAGCAGTGTTCTCAAACTGGAACAGAAACGAGTGATTTCTTAGACGTTCTACAATTTTCGTCCTGTAATTAGGTAAATACAAGAGGATAGAAGTTTAAAGAGAAGTCTCCAGGAGAACTTCCTTCTACATATTCAGGAACTAAATCAAAGGTTTCGGTTCCATAGCAGAAGTTTTGAATGAAGTTGAAGAAATCGCGTCCCAACAGCACCGGATCAATGCAGTCAGGACTGACCGAATTTGCCCAGTGAATTTCATAGCTTCCATCTGACTCTTGGTAGGTTCTCAGATCCCAAAAAATCAAATGTTCACCCGTAGCAGATTCCCCAAATACAAACGCAGATCTCAGTTGCTCTATATATTGCTGGTCACGTTTAAAGTTCTCTCCGAATCTTTCAATGTGCCGAATCGCCTCCTGTATACGTCGCTCACTGGCTTTTATGAAGAACTTCGTTGGGCAGTAAACTCTTGCAATATCCGATAACTCTCCCGATCCCAAAACTTGGCAGAATTCTTTATAGCCTGAAGGAAGGATGATTTTGTACTCAGCTTCCGTAGCGCTCAGTGTCTCTGCGTTGAGGGTTTCTTGTCCCTCGCCCACAAGAACTTCTAAACTCTGAATTAGTTTCTTCCATTTTTCTGACATCATTAAAGTTCTTAAGGGTTGAGAAGGAGTAATGGGCGAATCGTTGAAGCCGCAAAGCTAAAAGGCGAGATGAAAACTACGGAAGCATCAACAGCGATTGGTCTCAGTAGCTTTGTAGCATTTGGTTTAGGTCGCTGATACTTCAAGTTAACCGTTAGAACGGCTGATAAATGCCCTGTATTTGGCGGACATTGCTTACTGTTATTATCATACTGAACCTTATCAATGTTGGCTCTGATTGCATTTTCAAAAGCTCTCCAAGTGGACTGTGGATTCTGATTGTATCCACTTCTTGTTTGTGCAAAAAGATTGTTCTCGTCTCTGCCACTTCCACCGAGTTGTGCTCCAACTATGTGTCCAGCATCATCTCCGGTTCTACGATCTGGAACTTTACTTCTAGCTGATGTGGAAACATCCGAACCCGTTCTAGTAGGCGAAAAAATTATCGCTGCTTTTGTCTTATCAGACACTATATAGGTATTTGGATCAGCTTTCCTAGCTGTAATGACCGATGTGATATTGGATGTGTTGTGTGAACCATTTTTGTCAACATATTTGATCTCGCGATATTGGGACCCAACAAAACCGTGCAAGCCCGTTGGATCAGTAGTATTAGTCGGTGAATTCCCGACATACCTATATAAATTACCGTCCCCTGCCCCAAACCCTGTAGGGTCTTGCCCAATAAACCGTCCATTCCGGGAGTCATAATACCTCGCCCGGTAATAGTACAGTCCGGTTTCGCCATCGAATTCCCGCCCGGTGTACTGATAGCGCGAGGTATCGGTTGCATTCGTCATCGTGGAGGTCACATTTCCAAACGCATCGTAGTCATATCGATTCCGCACTGTCCCATCGTTTCCAACCAGCGCTCTGACTGAACCCAACTGGTCGGTCACCATCCAGGAAACATTCCCACTGCCCTTATCTTGCGCGAGGATTTGGTCTACTTGGGTGCCATAGAAGTAGCGCACCGTAGGCGTTGTTGCGGTGCCATTGAATTCTAGGGCGAGGTTGCCTCGGTCGTACACATAGCGTGTTGTCATTCCCTCTGTCGTCTTGGCAATGCGTTGATTGTGAGCATCATAGGCATAGGACACGGATAATCCTGCGGTATCGGTAACACTGGTGAGACGATTGCGGGAATCCCAGTTAAACGTCCCCGTTACATTCGTGGCGATTTCGGTGCGAGTTTTAAGATTGCCCTCATCGTCGTAAGTGTAAGCATACTTCCCGTCGGAGGAGAGCTGGTTATTGGTGCCCGTGACGTAACCCATGTTGGTGCGATTGCCATTGGCATCATAGGTGTAATTCTCATCGGTGCGCGCCACTGAGCTGTAGTCCGCCTGTTTCAGTTCATCATTTTTGGCGTAGTTATAATTGACAAAGGTGCCGTCTGCATTCTGCACTTTACGAATCCGACTGCCATTGTCGTAGTTAAAGGCGTAGCTAGAGAGTATTCCTCCCGTGGCGTTAGCGTGTTGAATCTGGGTCAGGCGGTTGAGTGGGTCATTGTGAGCATAGGTGGTGGTGGCTACGGTCTGATTAAATGTTCCTCCGGTCAGGCGTTGCAGGGTTTCCATCTGCCCGACGGCGTTATAGGAGAGCTTGACGCGCTTATTGGTTATCCCAGCGCCTGACTGAGTAATTTGGGTTGTCCGATCGAGGGCATCGTACTTATAGGCAGTAGTGCCATCGGCGACTCCATTGATGGTATTGGTGACCGATGTGAGGTTTCCTGCCTGGTCGTAGCTATAGTTTAGTGCCACGCGGGTCACGCCTCCCACCCCGAGATTATCGATCGCCCTCAATCGATCGAGGTCATCATAGGTGTAGCCATACTCCGAAAGTTTCGTCGTCGTTCCTCCGGATACTGAGTTATGTGACATCAACTAATCGATCGAGGACATCGTATTGAGAGGTGAACGATCGCGTCACGGCTCCTGCACTCATCCAATTTTCTTGGGTTTGACGACTCAAATTATCGTACTCAAAGGTGCGGGTCAGCCCATTGCGATCGCTTTAGGACTCCTCTCTACTCCGGGGGCGGGGTGTTCTCCATCGATATTTAGACGCTACCGATTCCCAAATGCCCC
>NZ_PVWG01000096.1:0-3317 GCF_003003695.1 Phormidesmis priestleyi ULC007 | reverse complement strand
CAAGAAAAAGGCGATGGCGCTTGGATTTGACCTCGTTGCTAAACCTGCTCTCCCGGAGTGTGTTTCTTAGGAGTTAACGGTGTTGGCGATTGCTTCCCCAGCAAAAGGTAAGCCCAATGTCGTTAAGGATACATTTGCCAAAAGCTCTGAGAAAGTGATATTGACCCGATCAGTATGACGCAGGTAGGCATCCTGTAATTGCTTTCGCACGGGAACGAGTTCCTGTGGAAGTTCCAGGTCTTCCTGAAAGATGGCTTCTCCTGCCTGATCAATCTGCCAACCCTGACTAGTGAACCATTGCATTGCTTCAGCCGGAGCCTTCCAAGTCTGCTCAACCTGAGCTTGCTGGTGTAATAAGCTAGCGATTTCTGCCAGCTTAACTAGAGGTGACCAACATACTTTCGCTTTTGCTCGTAGCCCCCAGAAGCCTTCGGCATGTGCCTGATAATGGTTAACCTGGCTATTGAGATAGTCCACCAGTTGGGCAAAGTTCTCACTTTGAGTGAGGCGATCGCACTCTGTCTGAAAAAAAGTCTGTTCTGAAATGGGAGAAGACAGGGGTACAGGCAGCGTATCCAGATTTTTTGCCCAGACTTGGAGTGTGGTTTGAGCGCCGGCTTTGAGTGCCAATGTCTCAAAGGACTCCATTCGATCGACTTGTTTCTGCCATTGGGTTAAGAGTTTAAGAGCGAGTTCTTGCTGAGGTGTAGCAGAAATGATTCGATCCTGTTCTTTGGGAGGTGATTGGGGACATTTGACCGCAGCTTCAGTTACCAGAAGGGTGGCAAGGGCTTGAATTCTCCAGTTTTCAGGCTTATCAGCTTGAGGTTCAGGTAGCCCAAAATCTTCGACAACCCGGCGCACAAATACTCCAAATCGGTTGTTTGCTTTCAAATTGTCAAAGCTAAGACTCGGAGTTGCCAAAATTTCCGAAACGCGATCGTCGTTGATCAGCGTTTCCTTGGCATTGCCAGGAGTTAATTCTTTCCAGGCAGACTTAGGATAGTCTAGCCACTCTTTTGCGTGGGCAGGCAGGATTGGGTTTAGTTCAACCAAGGCATCGGAGGGGATGTCTACTCCATATTGGGATAGGGCTTCTGGCAGGCTGAGTTGCTTGACCTCTTCTGCCTGAAGCTCAAAGACCTTGAAGTAGGTGATTTCGTCTTGTCGAACTGGGAGCCAGACGACACGGGGAGCACGAGGAGTTTTGTAGAAGCGATCGCGCAATATAAGTTCGTGAACATCCTCTGCCCAAAGCTCAAATGTGTTGTCTGTTGCTGCCTCCTGTAGCAAATCTTTCCAAACCCGTTGAGGATCACACCAAACCAGTAAAGGTGGCTGAGCACTTTTGTGTTGGAGCACTTGCTGAATTTCCTGGCGAATCCAGGAGCGGAGGCTGTCAGTAGCAATCATTCTCAAAATAGGCTAGCAAGGTTTTCACAGTATATCTACCTTCGTATCTATCTTCCACCAACCGGGTTGGGGGAGCTTGCCTTCTCGACACCAGCGGCGTTCGTCGGCTCGCCATTCAGCGCGATCGCCAATTGCCTTGTTCACATCTTTTGCAGCGAGGACATCGTTGGCTAGAAGTCCGCTGCGTTGTAGGGGGGCAATGTTGACGCGAACGCCGTCGTTGAGGTCAGGGGTGTAGGTGCTTTCCTGGGCGATGAACTCGGCAATAGGTTGAGGGGGAGTGCGGCGATCGTCCAGACTAGAAATCTGGTCGTATATGGGTTGGGTGGCTAACCAAGGTTCCCAAGTTTCGGAGTCGGGGCATTTCCAGGCTTCGATGGCTTTGCGAATCGCGTTGCCTTTTTCAGTGATGGCTTTGATGGTGGCTTTCCAGGTTTTGATGTCGGCTTTGAGGGTTGCAAGTCGAACCGTAACTTTGGTGCGGCGTTGATCAGCTTTCTGGGTTCCCAGTTGTGTGATTTCTTCTTTGAGTGCTTTTGCCTCGGTTTCGGCTTCCTTAATTTGCTGCTTTAGGGGTGCAATTAGGGTTTGATTGAATTTTGACCACCATTCTGAGCAAGCCAGATTGAGAGTTTTGCTGAGCATGGCTTTGGCATGTTGGCAGATGTGTTTTGCCAGATCAGATGCGGTGGGGTCTTGCTCTAAGTCTTCTGCATTGAGGGGAGGAAAGCCAACTTGGGAGCAGTGGTGGTCGAGGTGGCTGAAGGCGGTTTCGATCCACTGGGGGAAGTCGTCGTGAAGCTCGGTGGCAGTAGCAGCCGTTTTCCAGGTGGAGAGGGGATTGGTCTGGATGACTGACATCAGTTTACGGAGCCAGTGGGCTTTGAGGCAGAGGGTTGCATCATCGATCGCCAGTTGGCGCAGACGAGGCTTGAGGAAATCGGGTCCAAAGCCAATGGTGCTGACTTCGTAGAGGCTAACTTCGAGGGTTTTGAGTTCTTCGATCCAGTTAGGGAGGTGAAGGATGCGGGCGGATTGATCGCCGGAACGCTGCTCTTGGGATCTGGCTTCCAGGTTGCGGAGTTCGGTTTCGTAGCTCTGGCGGAGGATGCCGACATATTGGCTGCGGAGCTTGGGCAGGAGGTCGGCATCGAGTTTGTGGTGGTAGAGCAGGCAGGAGAATGCGGGGTTTGATCGATTACTGCGGCTTCCTGTGATGGGGGAGGACTCGATTTGCCATGCGATCGGGCGTTTTTTGAATTGGGAGCTGTGGCGTTTGAAGAAGGCACTACTGAGCTATTTTTCTAGACTGATGCCAACGATTTCTTCAAATTCGGCAGCGATGATAGCAACGGTGTGGTTGGGAAATTCGGCACCAATGCGCTCCCGAACTCGGTCGCCTAATGCTTGTTTATTGGTTCCTTTATTAATGGGAATGACACCATCCTGATATGCCCAGGCTGGAACAGGTTCGCCCGCCTCAATTTGCTTATGCCATTGATGACCTATCATGTTCAAAATTAGAACTGTAAAACGATCTTGCTGAACGTCTTGATGTAGTTCTGTTCTTAAATTAGAATTACCACCAAACTCAATATCTTCAAAAGCTGTTTCATACGGAAGCTGAAAATTTATCTCTGCCTCATTTAACTCAAAAATTCGATAAATCAAATCCGAGATATTTTTTTTGATTTGTATGAATTCTTCTTCGAGCCTAACTCGATTTTCAACTGATATCAACACTTCGGACAAATTTAGGCGGCGATAATGCCGTAGTCACAAAGGGTTGAATAGTTGGGGTGGGATTTAATCAAGGTTGGCTCCAAGTCTAAGGTGGCAATAAAGCGCTCGAGAAGATGCTGATTGAGCGCCCGTCGCTTCACCGTTGCCATCGAGAACGGAAT
>NZ_PVWG01000095.1:0-3546 GCF_003003695.1 Phormidesmis priestleyi ULC007 | reverse complement strand
TCGCAGCACTCGATCTACATCTAGCATCCTTCCGTCTCCACTCACTCGTTCTATATATTCTGCCTTATTTCACAACAGGTCTAATGAAGAATTAGATGTTGTCATGACCCAGATCCTTATAATACAAAGTCAAGTGCTTTAAGTTGAATCGGAATTTTGACCACGATTGCGTCCTAACGAGATTTTGAACCACAGGTAGGGATATTTGGTTTTTTAATTTGTGTGCTTGCGATACCACTCGATTGTGTTTCTCAAGCCTTCCTCAAACCCAAACGCTTGTTTTGCCCTTTCCGTATCCAGGCATCGGCGCTTTTCACCACCTTCTCAAACATCTCCGAGGAAGCCGACTGGTAGAAGCGAACCTGAATCCCCGTTCGATGCTGGTAGTCATGAATCGCTTCGCGTAAGCGAAGGGTATCTAGCCCAACGGCATCAACAGTATATTCGGGTGAATCAAAGCTGACGGAGACATGAGATTGAACACCCAGGTTATAAATTTCAACTGGTTGCACCTCTTCCAAAACTCGACGTAGGGTAGTGCTGTCAGTAAAATCCCCGTACTGCAGGAACAAGCAAACACTTTGGTCGTCAATGTGATCTTCATAAATGCGATCGCTGCGGTCTGTATTCAAGGTAGCGGTGCGTCGGATAATACCGTGAACTTCGTACCCATTCTCCAAAAATACTTACTCAGATATGAGCTGCCCTGTCCAGTAACTTCTGTAATCAGAGCACGTTTTTCTGTCATGCATCTCCTCATTAATTAATAGATATGAAACGAAAGCACTGAAAACCTTACAACAATGAACCCAGGAAAAGGTGCATGGCACGCAGTCCTACGTTTTCTACGTTATGGTTGTTCGATCAGAGGTTACTAGTTGCTTGCACGCTAACCAGATGAAGATTGGAATGGTGCTGCTATAGCGGCTCCAAAGCCTACGAGGTTCTTGCACTAATCGATAAAGCCATTCCAAGCCCAAGGAACGAATAACTTGGGGAGCTCGTTTATGAATCCCTGCGTAGACTGGAAATGCACCCCCAAGTCCAATCATGACTGCCTGAACCTGATCCTTGTGTTTGGACATCCAAATTTCCTGCTTCGGGCAACCCAAGGAAACAAACACAAGACCACATCCACTCTCATTCAGTTTTTGAACCACTGCCTTATCTTCATTCTCTGATAAGGGGCGGAAGGGAAGCGGCTCCATACCCGAGATTTGCAGATTCGGAAAGTCCTGCTCTAGCTGTGACCTCATTTTTTCTAGAATGGATGACTGGGAGCCTAGGAAGAAAATACTGATGTTTTCTGTAGATGCTCGTTCGCACAACGCTAACAGAACGTCCAGCCCAGCAACTCTATCCTGGTTTGGGGCTCCCATTAACCTCAACATCCAAACCAGAGGCATTCCATCAGGCGTTACTAGGTCAGCATTTTGCAACACAGGAGCAAATTCTGGATCTCGATATGCCTCCACTAACATATGAACGTTCGCAATACAGACAACTCTACTGACTAAACATTTAGCCCATTTCAATATGAGAGATATCTGGTCATCAAACGTAAAAGCAGTGACAGGGAGACCAATTACATTCTTGAAGGGAGGAATATCGTTGAAGATCATGATGCTAGCCTTGGATAATCTAGAAGTTCTATCAAAATCTGCCGAGAATGGAGGATACTAGTCTCTAAAAGTACACTGATGTTTGAAAGCTCCATATAGAAGCTATCTCGCCTGGTACGGCTGCGAGAACACAAAAAACCTAACCAGCAAGGTTTCAGCGCTTTCATCATTCGCTAGTAGTCCAACACTTAGCAAATGGTTCAGAAAATTTCTGAAACACTGAGTAAAATTATTCTCAGAAGACTTTATTAAAATATCGCAGATCTACGTAGCATTTGAGTACTAGGCTTGATCAGATTCACAATATCTTTATCCAGATGTCGCGTAACACGCTCTTTGTCCTCGTTAACAAATTAAATGTCCGCTACTTTACGGGGAGAAACCTGCAACGTAAACAGGGCAAAGCTCTAGCGTTTTCCCCAGTGCTACAGAACCAGAAACATCTCTGCTTTTTGATCGGAAGTTAACACATTAAACGTCCAATCCAGGCATTGATCGAGTGCTTTGCACACTTCGGACATCTAATGTGTTAATTCTAAAATTTGAGAAGGTAGTCTTAAAAAGACTACTGGATAAAGCTTTCAGTGATTTTCAAGGGTGACACTTAATGTGTTAATCAGGACAAAAAGCGTGTTAAACGACAACTGGTCAAAGCGCTCTTGCGTGTTCGAGTTGCCCCGCTTGTCTAATAGATGCCAAAACAGAGGAAACGCGACCCCTTGATGCACGACCCCTAACATCAGAATGTTGATGGTCACTGACCCCAACTCCCAGGTGGTGCGGTCTACACTCAACACCCACGGCTTCGGAATCCCGACCAGTCTCACCACCAGTTGGGCGATCTGGTCGTAGTTAAGCTCAAACGACCGCAGGAATCGTTGGATGCGTTTATAATTTGAGGCTGCCTTCGCACCTCCCGCAAACCCGGTTGCCACCTCTGCTAGGTTCACGGTCTTCACCCGGAACAGGGCAACCAGAAATAAGGACAGAAAGGCGACTCGTGCTCCATGCCAGCCTAGCAAGGGCTGCAATGTCTGCCGCAATTGGGTAATCTGATGCATAGGGTTTCATATTGTGAACTCACTATTTGCATGAAACCCTTTCCTAACCCCCTTTTGCAAGCTTTTGTCCTGTACTTAGGGAATTTCCACCATCACAAATTCTCCTTCGATGGCTTCGTCTGAAGCACATCCTTAATCTCCCCCAAAATCTCTAAAATTCGCTGCTCTTTTCTCCAGATGTCAGCTACCAATTGTTCAGGCGGCAAATGCTCAAAATCATTTTGGGCGATCGGGTTTTTCTGATCCAGATTGTAAATACACCAGTACAGCGAATCCCTTTTTGTTTGCTCCTGTTTAGCAATCTCTCGTTCTTGTCGTTCTTCTGCCAGAGTCCGTTTCTGTTCCTCTTTCAGATCTTGAATCTGCTGCTTAACTTTCGCTTGTTGTTTCGCAGGTGAAAAATCAAGTAAAGAGGCATTGATATTTTGAATCTGCGTCTCTAATTCTTTAACTCTCTTAGCGTTTCGATTTGCATTCGCTTCTGCTGTTCTCGCGGCATCCCAATGCGGTTGTGCTTCCGATTTTGCTTTATCGTAAGCTGCCTTAAAGTCATACTTCCAAGCCTGTGTATTTTCTGTTCTGTCGTTCCACCAGGCAAAGCAGCCATCAAAATCACTTTCCTGCATCGGCTTCGTTTTGCTAAAACTCTTGCGCCCCTCTGGTAACGGCACCTCGTAATACCAAATCTCCTCCGTTGCCCCCGACGCATCAAAAAATAGCAGATTCGTCGGAATCGACGTGTAAGGCGCAAACACCCCATTCGGCAACCGCACGATCGTATGCAAATTATACTCTAATCGGCTAAGAGCTGGACTTTTTTGAAGGATTGAAACTTCCAACTCATCAGGCTTTTTAGCTTGTCG
>NZ_PVWG01000094.1:0-3824 GCF_003003695.1 Phormidesmis priestleyi ULC007 | reverse complement strand
ACTCGCTCTGTTTCAGCTTGACTGGCGTGCAGCGTTTTTTTTTCGCGTTAAGTTCAACTGTTGCAGGGTACGGCAAATGGTACTGGGACTGACCCGAATCTGAACCTGTCGGTCGAGTTGGTCACACAATTCTTGCAAGGTCGCATCGTTATCTTGTTCGACTAACTGCTCAATCAAGGGGAGTTGATTCGCTAACTTGCTGGTAAAACCGCCCGTGTGGGGTTTGGGTTCAACCGTTCCTTCGGTTTGATGACGTTTGAGCAAGAGGCGCACAAAATTGGGACTGACCTTGAATCGCTTGGCTAATTCCCGTTGCGATCCTTCTTGTTGCTCATAGGCATCCACCACTTTCTGACGCAGATCTACAGAATAAGCTTTCATCCTAAAATCCTGAGTGACAACTGCTCTACTTCTAATGTACTCCATTGAGCCGCAAACCGCTATAACTGCAACTATAAATTGAGGTGCCCAAATTCAATCACAGAGCTAGATTGGCAACCCAGCCATTAACATCTGGTCGGTTAACTCCTTCGTCCGCGCCGGATCGAGTTGCCCCCGAAATAGTAGCTTTATCTCCGCTGGTTTTGCATGAAACTGGTCTGCCAAGCCCCGCAGATCGTAACCGCGTCGCGTCAGCTTTGGCTCCACTTTCACAATCTGTAAAAATTCTTTCGCAGCCAACTTTAGTCAGTGCGTCTTGCTGAAGATCGAGGAGTTGGTCGTCAGTTGAAACACGAGCATAACCAATTAGCACGACAAAAAGTAAATAAACTCATTCATGACAAGTATATCTTGATTTTGATTTCTTTATTGGGTTACTTTATTAAGCAAATGGCGGTTTGCCATTGTGGTAAGTCGTTCTGTGACAGACTAAAGAAAACGGACGTTTTCTTTAGTCTACCTAACTCAATTTATAGTTGCAGTTAATGTGGGTTAGAGCAGATGATTGTGGGTTAGTTGCAATTAATCTGGGTTCAGTTGCAGTTAATTCGGGTTTGAGCGACCGCATAGTTGCAGTTAATGTGGGTTCAAAATCGCGATGATTGCGGGTTTGATGATTTATGATTGCGGGTCGCTACAGATAGAAGGCGTTGAATTTCCTGCTCATCCGTTAAGCCATTCAGTTCGGAGAAAAACCCGATGGCGATCGGAGCCGTTTCTTCCGCATCCGCCTCACTCACACCAGGATGCAAATACCAGAAGTCAGACCCCTGCGGATCGCGCTGCTTAATCGGATAGCCCAACTTTTGTCTCAAGGCTTCGACTCGGATCTCTGTTTCCGTAGCCGTTTTGGTACAAGTCGATTTAATAGCCATACAATTTTTGAGACGGTTGATAGGTTTGTGGACAAATTTGCAAAAATCTGTGAGTCAATTTGCACAGTAAACTATCAGCATCACCCCAAAAGATTAGGCAGCCTAAACAATTTATGTGCAGTTAGATCACCGATTGACTGCTAAAATTTGGCAAGTAAAATTAGAGACAACATCAGAAATTTGATGTCATCTAATCGCAAGATTCTGAACAACTCAATCGCTATTCTAATTAGTCAAAAACTTCAGTGAGGAAAATACTGAGTAAGTAAATCTTCTGCTCCTAGCTGCTCAAGTGTCGATTTGATTAGCTTAAGCGCGAGTTTGGAAGGGCGCGATTTTCGATTTTCCCAGCGATTGACAGTCGGGCAAGTAACTCCCAAACGTGCGGCTAGCTGCTCTTGCGTCAATTTTAGTCGCTGGCGCAAACGCACCACTAACTCAGCCATATCTTGAGTCTCATTCACGGTCTAGCTTTAACAAGTGATGTATCAAATGTAAACTTTAATTCCCCCACATCGTCATCCGTAATTACCGACTCTTTAAGTAGATAAAGCTTCTAAATATATCCGGGTGGCAATTAGATACCACTGAATAATCTAATCAAAAATCAAAACCATTAATTCTAAAAAATTCGTCCGCCACTTTTTCAGCAGCCTACGAACTGCTCACTCAACCTACTATGGCTTTCAGACTTTTCACCCTTAACCAAACCAGTTTTTCAATAACAGATTGCCTCTAGATAAATTGCAGCGAGTCGTGACAGAACACCCAACAAAGCGATCGTGATTGTTCCACTTTGCACCTAGAGAAATGCGATCAACATCCAATAGGAGTGTCTCCACTCGCTGAGGCAATCAATTGAATGGAAACATTACTGAATGCCGTCGCATCAACAGTTCGGTAGGCAACCAACCATCCTCAACGTGCAATGTTTGATGAACTCCTCCGATAACCGTTGCAGCTACTGCCAACCCATTCGCTTTTGCCCAGTTAAATCAGTCTCTAAAACCAGCAGGCGTTGCGGCATCGCTAGGTTGTGGTAGATTCCATCCCTCGACGATCGCTCGATACAGATAGCCAACCGGATTCTGGATCGCACGTCGCTGCTGCTGATGTCGTAGGTAGACAATCGCGGGCTGCACCCGATCGGGAAACTCGGAGACTGCTGTCGTTAAAGCGATCGGTAAGGGGGAGCCGGGAGAATGAGAGATTGCCTGAGCCACGGCATCAAAAAGTTCTGGGAACTTTGCGCGTTGAACGTCTGAATTCTTCCCAGAACTATA
This sequence comes from Phormidesmis priestleyi ULC007, assembly GCF_003003695.1. Classification (NCBI taxonomy): domain Bacteria; kingdom Bacillati; phylum Cyanobacteriota; class Cyanophyceae; order Leptolyngbyales; family Leptolyngbyaceae; genus Phormidesmis; species Phormidesmis priestleyi. Next base: position 1,225 of record NZ_PVWG01000094.1, on the reverse strand, counting down.
CTGCATCAGGGTATAGATTGCGTATTATGAAAGGACTGAAAGCGAAGCGTTAGTAGGGAGTCTAACTCCTGCTTATGAGTCGTGTGGCATTGGTCAAGACAACTAGAAATGGCGGCTTTGAACTGAGCGAAGTCAGCATAATAGGTCGAGTACAAGCACTGCTTTTTAACAAACTTCCATAACCGCTCAATCAAATTTAAGTTGGGGGAATAAGGCGGTAGGTAGAGCAACTCAATCTGGAGCGATGCTGCAAGCTCAGTGACGAGGGCACATTTTTGATAACGGGCATTGTCCAGCACCAGGGTGATCGGGATACTCAGTCCTAACGCCGCTAGTTTTCTTAACGACTCACAAACACTCTGGGCATTGATGTAAGCATCATTTGTCACGAGGACGAGTTCGTGGGTGAGGGCATTCATCGCGGCTCAGACATTGAAGCGCTGTCGTCCTGACCCCGTTTTGACAAACAAGCGCTCGAAACCCCACAAAACCCCCAGATACGCTCCTAAAACAAAATGGGCAGCATCCCCAAAAAACACGGCTCGATTGCCGGCTTTTGCCTCTTCTAGGCGAGGCTCCAACTGGTTTTTTTATCTGCCTCTTGCGGCTCTGGGTCGGCTTTGGCGGGAAGCACGCCGACTCGTCTGCACTTCATGCCCATCCCTTGGAGAAACACTTGTACCTGGCTACGACTGCGCCGAATCCCAGTCAACGCCTCGATCTTCGCCGCTGCTTGTGCCAAGCTTTGAGGAGGATGTGCCCTGAATTGGGCTTCCAATGTGGCTTGGTGCGGCTTCAACTCACTTTGGGGTTGATAAAAGGTCAACACTTTCAGTCCAGCAATGCCCCCGGCTTGGTAGTCTTTGAGGTAACTCCGTAAGGTGTTCTGACTCACCTGTACCAGTTGAGCAATCTCCCAGTGAGGCAAACCTTGACTCTTCAAATACAAAGCTTCCATCTTGCGCTGGACTCTCGGATGGGGATGATGGAACCGTTCATAGTGCAGGGCTGCGATCTCGGCTTCGCTGAATGAGATCTCAATCAAGGGAACCTCCCGCTGTTTTCTCACGTTGTTTCTACATCAGTGAGTATACCCGAAAAGTGAAGTTTATGCCCCTACATGGTATAGGTCGCCTATGCTCCCCAATGTGAAGCAGCAGATCAGCGATATGGCGATGAATGGGAGCGGAATTCGCGATACGGCACGGGTGCTTGGGATTAGCCC
>NZ_PVWG01000093.1:0-4064 GCF_003003695.1 Phormidesmis priestleyi ULC007 | reverse complement strand
GGTGATTGGACGGTTCATTAATCGCGTCATATTCGGATTCCCCATTTAGACACGAACAACACGTCTAGAACATTACCTAGCCGTTTTGCAACTCCCTGTTGAGACTGCTGCAAGATCTGAGATAGCCTATACTCGTTTCGATGTAGACGGTTTCACTCATACCCAGCGAATCGTAAGCCTCTTGACTTTAGCTCATATCATTGCTTGCCGTTTCGATGTCGATCGCTGGGCAGTTTTCTTAAGGGGCGATCGTTGACAGTATCCTCAACCTGCATCCCGCGTAACTCCCAAAAGGTGAAGTCTAACGGCGAAAGAACTAGAACGTAGCGCGAAGACTTTGTACCGTCCGCTCCACTGTGTTGTTAGACCGCGCCTCACAAATAGCCTCTAAACTACGATCAACAACTCTGCAATCACAACCCACCCATCCTAAAATTATGACTCCTCTTTAGTTGCTAGTAGTTCATAGAACTCGTTCAGTTTCCTCCGTAGAACTTCTTTTGGAATCAGCTTGATTTCATATTCGGCAACAACAGTAGGACTGATCGAACGACTGAGCGCATATTCAACAACTTCGTCATCTTTATCGCGACATAGCAAAACACCGATACTAGGATTTTCGTGGGGCTTTTTGATATCGCGGTCAAGTGCCTCAAGATAAAATTCGAGTTGACCAAGATATTCGGGTTGAAATTTATCGATCTTGAGTTCAAAGGCAACAAGGCTTTGAAGTTCACGGTGGAAGAAGAGCAGATCGATAAAGAAGTCACTGCTGCCGACTTGTAGACGGTATTCTTGTCCTAGGAAGGTAAAGTCTCGACCCAGTTCAAGAATAAAATCTCTGAGACAGGCTACAAGAGCGGTTTTCAGATCCTTTTCTGAGTGGCTGTGAGGCAAATTAAGGAAGTCGAGGACATAGCTATCGCGAAAGATTCCAGAGAGCGGTTTAGGATGGCTAGTTTGTGGCAGTTTAGCATCGGCAAGGCGAGTGCGCTCGAAGATGCCGCTATTGATTTGACGATCGAGTTCGCGGGTGCTGTAGCGTTCAGTGATGGCGAGTTCAAGGTAGAAGAGGCGCTCGGCTTCGGTCTTACAGCGTGACATAATAATGCGATGATGCGTCCAACTTAATTGCGTCCGCAGTGCGGTCGTAATTTGGGAATCAGGATAGGTTTCGTAAAATTGCCGCATTCTTTCAAGGTTGCGCTTTTCAAAGCCTTTGATACCGGGTTCCTGAGCTTGAATGAAAGTTGCAAGCTGTTCGATTGTTTTTTGCCCCCATTCGCTCGTAGCTAGGCGATCGCTGATGTACTTACCGACGCTCCAGTACAGTCTGATCAGTTCTTGATTAGCGGTAGCGATGACTTTTTGCTGAGCAACTTTAATCAGGGTAAGGACTTCCACAAATTGGGGTTGCAAAGGGTTTGTCATGGCTTTCTGGCTTCCTCAACTTATGATCAAACTAACTTATTTAGGACTTACGCATTGACAAAAGTAGCAAGGTCTGGGGTCAGTGAGCCATCGGTTGGGAGAGGTTTTCCAAGATGAACTGACGAATCACGGGCACGAATAACTGACGCGACACCTGATACAGGTTATCAATCAAGCCTTCAACTCGCATCGTTTGCAGCTTACAAAAGGCTTGCAACGCACAGAAAAAATGGGTTCTCATGGCAGACTCCGTTCGCACTTGAAAGCGTTCAATGTTGCACACTTGCTTGATGACTCGATGAAAGCTCTCAATTTGCCAATGACGGTCGTGAATCTGGCGGAAGTTTTGGCGGTTCAGTTGCGCTAGTTCCAGATCGTCGGGCAAGTGCATGATCTAATACCGATCCTCGTTTTTGAAGCTCTGGCAAAACACTTTCACCCACCCGAACTCCTTGAGATAGACCACCAACCCAGATTCAGGAATCGTTAACGTTTTCACCTGTACCTGAATCCCGCGTTCTGGAGAAACCTGACGATTATCAGCCACACCAAACAGAAAACCCACCTTCTCGTTTCTGAGAAACTTCAGATTTTCAATTCCTGAATCCCAACTATCGCCCGTCACCCAAGCCAGTTTCAGTCCCCAAGCTTTCACCTCTGCCACCATGTCGCGAAAATACTCGTTCTTGGTTTTGCCCTCCTGTTTGTCGTAAATGCGAAAGTTCACCGGATAGGAAATGCCCGTGACATCGGTATAGTACAAGGTAATTAGATTGATGCCCTTCACGGTTCGCTTGTGTTTGCCCGACCAAAAGTAGCCCATCAGGGCAGTGCTTTGGGGGTCGCGGTAAGGTTTATCCAACACGCTATCGTCTACACTCGCAACCCCACCGTCTAGAATCAGATGGTCTAGGACTTCATTAAACAGATCGCGGGGTTTGTAGTTCTCCCGTAGCAGAAACCGATTCACACTGTCGTGACTCAACCCCTCCATCACCTCAGATAGACGAACACAACTCACATACTTGGGTTCCGCCAATAAAAATAAGATGTAGAGCGAGCAAGTACACTTGGCAGTTGAGGGCTTAGACCGTTCTCTCACGACTGATTCCTGCGGGCTACAAGACTATCCTAGATTCACCACATTCTTCTTCTCCTGTCAATGCGTAAGTCCTATAACAGTACTATTTAGAAGAATTAAAAGGATCTAAAAAACGTTTCATTGCCTTTGACATAGCCCAAGTAGGTATTCGCGGGCTTTGTCTTAGCAGTTGTGATCGCTCCTCCATAAGCTTTTCCCATTGACTGATAACGTCAGATGGTTCGATGAGGTTTGCTCGCCCCTGTTTAATCAGAAGATAAGTTTTAGTTGCCCAAGCATCCAAAACATTTCCAGCCTCAAAGTGCAATTTCTCCTTTTCAGCAGGATTTAAGAAAGACATTGCTCCGGTAATCCCTGCAACTATAAAGGCTGTAATCCCAGCTATGATGGAATTTTGCGTAAATGCAGATATACCGGAGATACTAGCCAAGATTGCTGCTGGCAACCCAAAAAGCATATGAACATTTCCGTAAGCGTCGGATGCTCTGCGGTGACAACTAGCCATTTCCAAAGCCTGATCCGCGTACCATTCAGTTTCTCGCACAACATCTGACAGAAAAGCCGCATGATTAGGAGTGCTTCTATCTGGCATACTTAACCCTCAATGACTTACCCAACTTGCAACTACCTCCACAATGTTGTGAACTGGCTTTGAGCTTTACAGACAGACGAGTTAGCAGAACTGCCCCCGCCGAGATCTAGCGGTCTAACGTTCCCGCTCACCGGACGCAGATAACTTTTGTATCTCACCGACGATCTAACTTCGTTCCGGTGCAGCGGGATTGTTAGGCTTCCTCATTTGTCTCTTCCTGTACAGAAGGATCACGAACTGCGTTTTCTACGATTTTCTCAATTAGCTCACGATGCTCTTTCTTATCTTCTTCAGAGGGTGTGTCATCAGGTTTCTCACTGTGGGGTGTAGTTGTAAGTGTAGCAATGTGAATATGACTTAAAACTCTCATTACAGCAGCCGTGAAATGTGAACGCGGATCAGCATCCTTTTCCTGGTAAGAAAAGGACAAGTTCTTACAACGGTCACGAATTGACTGAGTTTCAAATGAAATGATCTCTGGCTTATGTGCAAAATCATTTCTAATACCTCTGACAATATCTAGGTCACGCCTGCAATTTCTTGAAATTAGTCCCAAGTAGTAGGCAAGTTTGATTCTGGATGAGAAATTCGATAGAGGTGCAGTTCCTTCAAAAAGATCTTTATCAATATTCTTGTTTTCCACAAGTGATACATAAAGCAGATCTGAAAGACATACATCTAAATACGCAGCCGCAAACAGCGCACATCCACGATCAGATTCTGAAGTTAATGCTTGGCGAAACTGAACGACTTTCTGTGTCTGTGCGACAACGTAATCTTGAATTTTTTCGTTCATATCTGAAGCTTACCGACTCTGTAGTGGATTAATGAGATGACGCTTAAGCATATACCTGCTGCCGAAGTCGGGTAAAGGAGTGAGTTTTAGATATATCTCCCTCCCTCCCCTCAGAACCGTGCTTACAACTTTCACTGTACACG
>NZ_PVWG01000092.1:0-4151 GCF_003003695.1 Phormidesmis priestleyi ULC007 | reverse complement strand
GCAGGCATGGTTCCGTTCTCAGGTAGGGGAACGGTGGGTCTTCATTATCCATCATTCCTGCATTGACTGTCTACTAGAGCTAGTCGGGAGTGATGGGAGTTTAGGATTACCTCAAGCAATTGCGGCTTACTTTCCGAATGCCCACCAACAACGCTGTATTACACACAAAGTTAGAGGCATCGCACGGCATTTAAACTATGAGCAATTACCGCAACTAGACGCACAAAAACAATCGCTCAAACTGACTGATGCCAAGCAACAACGACGGTTTGAAATCACGAGTGATGCGGATGATATTTTCGAGGCAACCGATGTCAATCAAGCACAGAAACCGTTGCAAGACTTTGCTCAAAAGTGGCAATTGCTCGAACCAGATGCGGTGCGTACCTTCCTCAAAGATAGTGAATTAACGCTGACGTTCTATCAATTCCCTCACGACCTACACTGCCATATTCGGACTACGAATCATCTTGAGCGATGGTTCCGTGAGTTTCGGGCGAAGTCCGATGAGATTGGTGCGTTTCCAAATGAAACGAGTTGTCTGACTGTGTTTTGTATGGTGCTGGAGCGCGATCATGCCAAACACAACCGAAAAGCCTCCGCGAATAATTCGTGACACTAGCCAATGACCAACCACTCAAACCGGAGGAAGCAAAACGGCAACGACGCTTTGAAATCACAACTGAGGCATACCAGATTTACGAAGCAGACAGTATGGAACCAGCTCAGCAGCGACTCCAACAGTTTATTATTGACTGGCAACTGCTAGAACCCAAAGCTGTACAAGTCTTTCAACGGGATTTCGATCTGACGTTGACGTTCTATCAATTTGACCGCACGTTGCACCGTCATATTCGCACGACCAATCATCTAGAGCGTTTGTTTCGGGAGTTTCGTACCAAATCGGATGAAATCGGAGCATTTCCTCACGAAACCAGTTGCCTAACCGTGTTCTTCTTGGTGATTGAGCGAGATCATGCTAAACATGACCGTAAATCTGTGGCGAAAAATTCATGACACTAACGGAGTTCTTCAATGCCTGTTTGACGGCACTTAACTTAGCCAAAGTTGAAACTCATCCACCCCATCGACCACATCCACCACAAGAACCGATTCCCTTCTCAATGGCAACGCTGAAGCGACGGGCGCTCAATCAGCATCTTCTCGAACGCTTTATTGCCACCTTAGACTTGAAGCCAACTTTGATTAAATCCCACCCCAACTATCCAACCCTTTGTGACTACGGCATTATCGCTGCCTAAATTTGTCCGAAGTGTTGATTTAACACTGATGCCTAAAGATGCTCCGCAGCAAGAATACAGGTTGGATGTCACGTTTCCGGCGTTTAGCGCAAAATCACGAGTGGTTGGCAGAAACATTGAGTGGATTTCACCTAATGCGTTCGTATCTTGATAGTCAAACAGTATGTAAGTATCGGAGTCAAAGGTGTATAATATCTTCTAAGACAAATTTGAGAGCTTCACCCCAACTCTGAGAAGCACTATAAAACTGTTCCTGCAAACCCTTGCAACTGCCTTGTTTCTCTTGATAAAAATCGTAATCGCCGTGCAGGTTAAGAATGGTATCACCCTAAGTACAGGACAAAAGCTTGTGCGATTCGTTGAGAATGAATCACGGTATAAAACCGTAAATAACCTCTCCAGTCAAGTCTAGCCATGGATGAGATTGAGCTCTCGGTCTGATGTGGGTGCAAGCCCCACCTACCAGACTCAGGTATGACTCCTGATCTGCCCACACCGACCAAGCTCGATTCTTGGAGAGTGAAGCTGGAAACAGAGCGCAATCAGACATCTGTTGTGAAATGACACTGGCGCTAATAGGGAATTCCCAAGGTGAAACAGAGCCTAGAAAAGCAACCTATGTCCAAGCGAGGCACAACCACCCAAGACCTCTACTTCACTGGAGACCATTCCCACCGCGTAGTAAGCTTAACAGCGGTAAGAGTCTAGGGAATCCAGTGGTTGAAATGGCTCTACCTAACGGAATGAACAATCTTACCGAGGGAACGAATAAAAACGGATTGAGGGTCAAAGGGAAGTCGAACCCTGAGTAGGCTGGACGAGCAGCGGAAACCCCTCAATTCGGGTAGGACAGACCGTAAGAGTATTCCAATAAATAAATGATCCTGAGAGACTAAGGATTGTGGATTAAATAACCTGTCAATCTTGTCATCAAATCTCTTGATTCGTCATGGCTGAGATCTTCGCCCCCTAAATCCCCCATGCTGGGGCAGGGCTGATTTATTGATAGGAGAAGAAGGAGAATAGAGGGGAAGTCTCTGATTTCCCTTCCAACTATGAGCCTGATTGCCCATCTTCAAACCATTCCCGACTTCCGCACTCAACCTCGCTATCCGCTTTGGGTCGTCCTGTTGCTAGTGATCATGGGGACGCTCAGCGGCTGTGACGGCTATCGCGCCTTAGAAGACTTTGTGGCTCGTCATCAAAGCAGTTTAATTGAAGTCCTGGAATTGCCCTACAAGCGTCTGGAGTATGTGTGCGAACCGTTCAGTCGAAATGAGTAGCAATACTTAGAGCCTAGGCGAAAACCTGAATTGCCCGCACTACAATGCAAGCACACGATAAATGGAGCATTGCTAAGTAGTGTTCTGGCTTCTTCTCCCAGCGGATCAACACGCGTCTAAATCGAGAGATTTCGAGGTTCTCCTTCAGGATAGTCTTCTGGAACAATCCGTTGGGCCGCAAGCGTTGCCTCGGTCAATTTCATATCATGCCGATTTGCACTCTCAATCACAATCGCGATGGGAATCCCGTTGCCATCCGTTAATAAACTTCGCTTGGTGCCAGATTTGCCTCGGTCAGTAGGATTGCGCCCCGTTACTTTTCCCCCCAACGGGGCTTTGACCATTGCCCCATCCATTGCATTCCATTCCCCCTCAATCCCCACCTCATCGGCGTACTGGTTTAGCCCTTCCTCCCACAGTCGCTCAAACACCCCTGCTTGCACCCATTCACTGAAGCAGTCATGCACTGTACTGGATGCGCCTAAACTCCTCGGAATCGCGTTCCACTGACACCCCGTTCGCAAGACGTAAAAAATGGCATTCAATGCCTGCCGATTCTCCATTCTCGGTCGCCCGCCTTTCGGCTTCGGACGGTCGGCGGGAATGACGGGACTCACTCGTTCCCAAACTTCATCAGGCAGCAGAAATAACGGGTCAATCTCTGTGAAGGACATGACTGATCAATAGCTGAAACATGCTCCAGCCCAGTATCTCATAAATTTAGAGGTTTTCGGCTAGGCTCTTAGACCTACCTATCTAAAAGTCACTGTATTTAAGAAAGAGCAGCTTCCTCCTAACTAGGTAAAAAAAATTACATAGGGAGATTTCGCCAAAGCGAAGAATCACAAGAAGAGCAAAGGCGATACTGTTTTAAGAGGGGTTTCAACTATGTCATCTGTCTCAGTAGTTACGTGTTACTTCTTACGAATAATATCTAAGATCGGCTTTATATTACATTGGAGGGCTAGAAGCTTTATACAATCTTTAATCTCAATACCGGGTATAACTTGATTTCTCGCACTGGGTGATTCACTCGTTTGTGGCTGGGCGATCAACCTCTGTTTAGCTAAACGAGGTTAGCGAACGTAAGCAATTTGCAGTATTTGACCGATGAAGAGCTGGGTTAAAATGAGACCCATTACTAGAAAAAAGTTTTGAAGTTTAGGTAAACTCAGATCTTGCAGCAGTCTCAACAGGGAGTTGCAAAACGGCTAAAAGTCTGTAAGAAAGGGCGTAGAAATAGTTGAATTAGGACGGTTATGGAAACCATCTTGCAACACGCCCAAGGATTAGTGTACGCCCTGCTTCACTTGATGCCTAGCCCCTATCAGCACGCTAGTCTCAGTTCTCTTTTAGGACTGTTTTTAGAGGCGCAGGGTCATCCTGTCCCTCAGGGGTGCCAGACGAAATCTGCTAGCGCGTTGAGCCGCTTTCTGAATCACTCCGAGTGGTCAACTCGTTCGGTGCTGAGAACGACTCGCCACCAGGTGTTGCAGCAGATGAGAGTGCATCTTCCAGGCTCTGGCAGTCCCCTGAAAGTATTGATTGACTTAACCACCTTGGAGAAGTGCGGCAAGTTTCGGCACCTGGGCGACCCGACCGAGGA
>NZ_PVWG01000091.1:0-4370 GCF_003003695.1 Phormidesmis priestleyi ULC007 | reverse complement strand
AGGCATGGTTCCGTTCTCAGGTAGGGGAACGGTGGGTCTTCATTATCCATCATTCCTGCATTGACTGTCTACTAGTAGAAATCCAATAATGTTCTTAAAAATCTCATGAGCCTGTCCTGGCGTGAATATTTCAACCACTCCGTCCTGGAAAGCTAATCGCACACCGGGAGAACCTTCCAAGCCTTTCTGAATATGCTTGAACTGTTCCCAGGTACGATCGTGGTAAAGCTGACATTGAGTAAAGCTGACATAGATTTAGTTCCTTACTGACTGTCCATCTATAAACATTCACATGGCTGACGGTTGGTCCCGCTATCGCTAACGATTGGTACCGGATTAGTGACGATCGTGCTCTAAATTCCACAAACTCACCATTGCCGTCGATCGTCGTGTCGCGGCGTGCCGTAGGTGAGAGTAAAGCAATCTTTGTAAATAGTTCCTTTCTCTAGCGTCCAACGCCCTCGGTAAGGTCTGGTGTTGGCACCTGTGAAGAGGATATCGATCTCATATTCACCTGAACTAAGAGTGTAGGTCTGATTTACGCCATTGGTAGGACAGTTGAGAGGTGAAACTGCGTAGACTTGGCATTCTGGACATCGTGGGATGATCGCTGACTGTTTTTCAACACCTTTGAAGAAAACTCGCATTTCTTCAGGTGTGGAGTTTGTGATAGAAAGCTGAACCAAGTCTGAGCCAGTGGCACCCATTGATTGTGGGGGAGGCATGGGGATGTAGTCTTCAGTGTTTGGAGCAAACGTAGTTCTGTTAGCAGGTGAAAACGCGGTTGAAAGAGCCGAGAGTAGTACCATGCCGACGATGCCCATCATCCAAGGTTGATCGGAACGGATGCCAAAATTGCGAGGTCGGAACTTAGATGGATAGACGACTCGTGACCTTTGAGATCGTCGCTTCGATTTTGGGCTTCGAGCCGCCTTATCGTACCAAGCGTTGAGCGCGAATAAGAGCAAGACACAGCTACCGAGAATCGTAACTAAGACAATGCAAAGCTTAAACAGATCGTCCGGCATGGGTAAACTTGGGGTAGATGATGGATTGAATTCAAATCAAAGCCCCTTTCAAGTTGCACTGAGAGGGGCTTTGTTATGATTCCCAAGTTGTGAGGAAAGGACGATCGAAGGTCATTACTCCAAGCCAAGTCGATCGCTGATCACTTGCCAGATACGCCGATTTTCGGTTTGCAGTCCTCTCACTTCAGATTGCATCTCTTCAACGATCGTCAGTGTTCTGATTTGGGCTTCAGAGAGTCGCTCGATCGCGTTGGTGGTTCGTTCTAAGGCATCGGTGGTTCTAGCGTCGCTTTGATAAAAGATATCGATGAGTCGATTGAGCGAGACTTTGACATCAAGCATATCGACTTCTAAACGTTCAACTCGATCGGGCAGTCCGTTTGAGGGTTGGTCAGTCATAATGATAGGAACTACAACATTTTTCAATGATAAACCTCCCTAGATTACTTCTAGGGAGGTTTTTCTTATTACATTCAATGGGTGTTTGTGGAGCGGCATAATTTTCGGATGAGGAGATCGGACAAAATCGGACAAACCTTCGGATTTCGGATCGGACGGAAATCGGACTAGGTATCCGAAAATCCGTCCGATTATCCGATCGTCCGATCCGAAATTTTGGCACGGGTTCAAAGTGTTAGGATTAACCGCCATTCTTTGAGGGAAGAATCGCGCCATTCTCCTACTTGAATGTTGACTAATGCTGATAGCAAGCTCTTCATATGTTCAGTGTTTAAGCCGAATTTTTTGCCCCAATTGGCGCGTAATTTCTCACTTGAAATCCAGCCATCTTTCTCGCAATGTTGGGCACCTTGACCGCTCACATATTCGATTAAAGCCCAGCCAATATCACCGCACGCCTGCATGGCTTCTTGCTGCACTTTTAAGAGATAGGCTGCTTTGCCTGGTAGAGCCAGTTGAGCGTGAGGTGTGGTTCCTTCCGCTTCTGGCTCATACATTGACTGCAACTCTCGCAGGGTGCCATCAAACTCGATATCGTCGGTTGCCAGGTTGAGATGATGCTGTCTCATCAGTCGGTGGGCGATTTCTCGCTCTCTCAGGGAGTTGATCAGGTCCCACGGCAAACCGGGGTCAACTTGCTTTAAGCCAGAATTAGCCATCCGATCGCGCTCCTAATAATGAAGATTCCGAGTAGTCCGATCGCGAGTGCGAGCGAGGTGTCTTGCACCCAGCCAAAATGCTGATCGAGCAGGTTGCCAGAGATCAGGGCAATACCCAACCCTGCCAGCAGTAGCAGCAGTGTGACCCATACGCCGATGCCCAAAGGAGCGAGATGTCTAGCCATCAGTCCCAATAACGAACTAATGGCTAGACCCAACCCAACATAGTTGGAGAATCTAGCCATCCGAATCATTGAATTAAACTCCTAGTTTTACTTCCAACGGTTGTTAACTTCGGTGTGCAGGGCTTGATATTCCCTCACTCGCACTTGGGCTTCGTCGTGAGCCGCGCCCAAGCTGTAGCCCATTCCGGCATATTTGCCCGTCAGACCGTAGAGGGTTTTGGCTTTGGCAACGTCTGCCCCTTTCTTGGCGGCGGTGGCACCTGCAACACCCCAGCGACCAGGGCGACGGCGGCGGCGATCGCGATGGCGGCCGTTCCACCGCAAACCAGACAAGGTTTTCACGATCGCTTCTCAGCTTCTCGATCAGGGAAAGGGGCACTAACTGATAGTCGATGCCCTGCTGGTTGACGATCGGGTAACGGTCTGTCTGCACTGACTCCCACCGGGGGACGGGCTTAAGTTTGGTGATTTGGTTCATGATGGGATTGGTTAATGGGCAAGCAAAAAAGGGCGATCGCCTCCACCACCTGGAGGCGATCGCCCTTTCGATTATTCAGTTCGCTCTGACAACTTTGCGATCAGGGCATCCGCTTGCTGAACGGAAATTGCTGCAAAGTCTGCATCTGATGGAGTGGGCTGACTCGAAAGCTTTTCAAGCCGAAAGACCAGTGGGTGGAAGCGAGTAGCCCTTGCAGTGCGATCGCTGCAAAGTATTCTCGTTTGGTCAGCCCGTGATGGGTGGTGGTGCCGATCGGCGATCCCTCAAAGAAGTCAGTGCTGTGAACAGGAAATGCGTTATCGGTCGATCTTGTGGACATAATTAGAGTCTCCATAGGTGGTTTAAGTCTGCTGTGGAGCATCCAGGAAGAGTTCGCGCTCTGCCCTGGGTTAAGTTTTTTGGTCTATCTCCTACGAATCGTTACTAGGGCTGAAGTGGGAATGGGTTACGCCTCAGCGTTTTTGTTGTAGGGGTCTCAGGTCGGGTAGAGAAGACTCCTGCCAATGTTTAGGCTTGCTTTGTATTCCCGGTTGCTCTCACCTTTCGGAACACGAGAGTGTCACAAGATTCAGCCATGCACAGTCAGGAGCTTCACCCCCACAGAAGCCTGCCTGCGGTTTTCCCGCACAAGCCTCTTCATTCGGTCATTTACCAGGTGGGATGGAGTGACACGAGACGACCTGGCTTAGCCAGAGGATATCTGGCTTGGTAGCGCAGGAAGCTCTCCCACGTGAAGCTACGGCGCTGACTACGGCGATTCAACCACTTCAACAGCAGTCTGTGGACTGCCCGTTCAAAGCAGTAAAGTGCCCGACTGTTATCGGTGACTCCAAAGTAATTGAAATGTCCCCGCAGCTTCCGCCCCAATGCTTGCCAGAGTTCTGGCAGCTTACGAGCGTTACGTTCCTGGCGCAACCATTGATTGATAGACACCAGGGCACGGCGAAATCGCTTCTTCGAGGTCTTGCGCTTCAATCGAGCTTTCCCATTGCGACTCCTACCCCAGTAATGGGTGAAGCCGAGGAAATCAAAGCTGGGGAGATGTTCCCCCGCTTTGAAGGACTGCCAGGCTCGACGCTTGCCAAATGCCAGCAGTTGAGTTTTCTCCTGATTGAGTCGCAGTCCGAACTTTGCCAGTCGTTTCGGCAGGACTTGCATAAAGCGCTGTGCATCGTCCTCACACTCAAACACAGCAATGCTATCGTCTGCGTACCGGATCAGCGCACAGTACCCGCGACAGTGCTGGGTGACGACCGTGACAAACCACTGGTCGAGCACAGTGTCGAGGAACACGTTGGCAATCACCGGCGAGACAATGGTGAAGTGAACCCCCAAGACCAGACAGTTTTCAGGGGGTGAATAAGCTAGGGATTGAGACTCTCAGATCCGTTCGCCTTCGTGTTTAAGGTCTCGATTGCTTTGTCATTCCATTTGTTTCTTTAGATTATCACAATATACTTGATTTGGTGTTTGATAATCTAATCCTTGATGCGGACGGACTTGATTGTACCAACGAAACCACTGGTTGACCTCTTGCGTT
>NZ_PVWG01000090.1:0-5333 GCF_003003695.1 Phormidesmis priestleyi ULC007 | reverse complement strand
TTCCCGCATTCCTCACTCCTGTTCATCCCGCCATAGAAGGACTTCGATTTTTCTCCCTCGACATCACAACACTCAAGTTGCTTATTCTGGTTAAAGAAACGATCGTGGGCTAACTTGTAAATCGTTTTGACCTCTGGTGGAAGATTCGACTTGTCAATGAGTAGATTTAAGCTGGTGAGAATAACCTGATTCTTAATATCTAGTCCCAACCATATTCGGTTATAAGTTTCGAGGTAGGAACCTGCCTCACCCTCAGCATGATGACTACTGCGGATAAGGTTTTGAATCGCTTCGTCTGCTGTAAAGGCTCGTGTTTGAGCGCTGGCGAACGCATAACGTTGTCGGAGTGGAACAGGCAGAGTAGAACCCTGAACAATTGCATCAATTGCTGTCAAAGCATCCAAGTCTGCAACACTGGGGAGTGCTTCACCTGCTCGAACATATTGATAAATTCCTTTGAGTTGCTGTTTTCGCTCTGGGGGAATTTCAGATCTATCAACAGCTACTTCAAGGTAGGTTTGTAACTCAACCAGTCTAGAGTTCTGGCTTGCGAGCCTATACCGTTGCTGAATCAAGTTGCCATTCTTTGCGTTTCTTATTTTGGATGAGCCAGACACGATGGTATCAAGGACATCGAGAGCTTGAGGATCGCGGATACGATCGCCCTTCTTAACTTGGTGATAAACATCTCGACACCGATCGTGAGTAGCTTTCAGCAAGGGGGTAGAGAGAATTGCTTGTTCAACTACTCCATCAATCTCAATCTGAGGATCATATAGAGTATGTAGAATGACAATTGCGTCACCACCATCAAGAGCAGCATTCTTCAGGGTAGTCTCTGTTTTTTCCGTAGTTCGCCTTGAGATAGAAATTGTTTTTATAATGCCAGATTTTAGGGTCACAGTTTGTTCCCCGCCCTCTTGAACTAGCTTATTACCAATAAAAATGTGATACGTCTCCCGATGCACAACAACTAGAGGAGGCTTGGGGGCATCACTGCAGGAAGTTAGTCCGCCAGCCAGGATACTGATTGCTGCCAGGGCAGTGAGTTGATTGAAACGACGACGACTTAGCTTGAACAACGGTTTTAATACCTGAAGGGAGCCTGACATAGGACACGAACTCTAGCGTTCTTGTTAGAATTCCCATCTAAATAGCACAAGTCACGAACCGTCTTGTCAAGATTTAGTCATCGTCATCACCGGGTGCCCAACCATAATCAGAAAAATCATCTAAGCCGATCATGTCCAGATAGTCTCTGGTCGTAACAGTGGTATCGAAATCGTCATCGAAATCAGCATCTTCCTCGTAAGATTCAACAGCTTCTTGGATGAAGCGATCGCACAACCACTTATAAACTCGTTCAAAACTGCGATCGCTATCCAGGTAAATCACGGCAACTAGAGCCTCGAACATTTCCCCATAGACACCCGGCTCTTCTTCAGGCGGTTTTCGGTTTTGTTTATTCCAGGATGAGCAGAAGTTGGACAACCCTAGCTTGATCGCGAATTCAGTTAAGGATTCACGACAGGTAATTTCTTGCCTCCAGTCATCGAGATCTTGATTGGTTAAGTCTGGGTGAGTAGTAAAAAGATAGCCTGCCAGAACGGCATCAAGTAGACGATCGCCCAGGAAAGCAAACCGCCGATATTGCAGCACGATCGTTTGTCGCTCAGGTTCCGAAACCACGGGCAGTTGGAGCGTTGAGAGATCGGTGAGGGCAAGGCTAAGCAAAGCGTCGCTTTTGAAATCCGGGATGGCGATCGTTTTTTGGGCAGCATCCAGCATATGGCGCAGGCGAACCTCATCCCCGCTGTCCCTAGTAAACCTCGGCTTCTGCCACACATGATCGCGGAAGTAGCGACTGAGATCTTGAGGAGTATTTAGGTCAACGGTTCGCTTGAAGAGTTCTGAAAGTTTATCTTGAATATCAATGAAGGCAAAACCGGGGGTATGTCCTGGTTCAAATTCGATCAAAATGTCGATGTCGCTATCGGGGCGGAAGTCATCTCGTAGCACAGAGCCAAAGAGGGCAAGCCAACGGATATGATACTGCTGACAGAGTTTAGCAATGTCTTCAGATGGAACTGGAATCTGCGATGCTCCTTTGGAGACACTGTGTGAGCGCCTGATCAATTCAGTCATGATGCGTGTGCTCGAATGAGAGAATTACCAAATGGTCTGGATGTTTTGCAGAGCTTGAATGCGATGATCGCGAGTAATGAGAGGCAGATTGAGGTGTAGTGCGGTTGTAGCAATAATTCTATCGGGCATTTCGGGAACGGTAGTGCGATCGATTTGCGGAATTGTCAGGCTAATTGCTTGATCGAGTGGCACCAGTACCACGCTACTATCCGGTTGATTCATTGCTTCAGTTAGGCGCTCTAAAACAATTGCAGGCAAACGCCCTCGTTCGATGAGGAAGCAAATTTCAACGATCGAGATAGCTGAAAGGTAGATTAGCTCTCCATCATTTACGGTTTGTTCAAGCAGAATAGATGCAGGGTTTGATAATCGCCCTGGTTCCAGGATGTACCAGACGATGATATGTGTATCGATCACAACTGCCATTATTCTGGAAACTCTCTAGGAAAATTACCCCACATTTCGCGGCGAGCTTCGGCGATGTCTTCTTCGGTGATGTGGATGTTGAGATCGGCACACAAGCCTTTGAGGCTACGACGCGGTTTTTTAGGAGCTGTTTTTTGCCGGAGAAATTCAGCAAAGTCTAGAACTTCCTGCTGCTTTTCAGGAGGAAGTTGCCGCAGGTTTTCGAGAAGGGTTTGCTCAAGGTTGGCTATGCTTTGCATCGGTCAATCTCCGCTGTGCTTGTTTCTAGTTTAAAACAATTCGCCTTGTTGCACGGTTTCTGGCTCAATTGCCCCTGATTTCTTACCCTTTGCCTTCTGCCCTTTGCCCTTTGCCTTTTTCTTATCGTGCAAACCCTGGGCGACTTCTTCGGCGTAGCGCTGGTGGTTCAACTCCAAAAGCCGATCGAGCACTTCCCGTCTTGCCGTTTCGCTGATGGTGAAGAGATCGCCCTGTTTGGTTTTGTGGAAGCTGTGCCCTAAGTCGAGGTCTCGCCAACCATAAGGGTTTAGGCATCTGGATCATATTCAACGCAGATGACCAAACCTGCTAATAATTCTTTGAGTTGATCTTGCTCAATGTGCCCAATCTGAGCTACAAACCGTTCGGTTGAGACACTGCGAACTTGCAGAACATTGCCAGCAGAGTCTCGATCGAGTCTGTTATCAGAGGTTGAAGGAATTTTCACCATGAAGGGACGAGTAATAAATTTTTCTTGCCAGGTTGTGATTGGAATGACGATTCGGATGGCAATCGGCTGGTAAACGTTTGAGCGGATGACAACAACAGGTCGAGTTTTCTGGATTTCTTGCCCTCTGGTGGGATTGGGATCAACGAGCCAAATTTCACTGTGTTTGGGAACAGACAAAATTAATCCTCCCAGTCTTCTGTATCCAATACTGAAAATTCAGTCAGTTCTGGATCAGTCTGAAAGTCTTCTGCCATTGCAGAAACATAGGGTGTGAGGAGTTGATTACGATCGCGAACGGGCAGCTTGGCGATTTGTTGAAGGGAAAGCGTGAGCGGTGGCGGGGTTTGTTGAGTGTGGCTAGAGAGCGATTCGCTCTGCGAAGTTTTAAGGGAGCGCGCGAAGTGAAGGACGGCTTCCTGCTTGGATGGAGAGAGCGATCGCACTGTTTCTAGTAGGGTTTGTTCGAGGTTGACGGTTTCTGCCATGCCTTGTTTTCCTCATTTCTGATTTCACTTTATCAAACGAGGCGGCTAGAACAGACTGATTTGCTCTTCCTGGGGGTCGTCTCCAGTTGTTTTTTGCTTTTTAGTAGTTTTACCTTTTGCTTTTTTACTTTTGCCTTTCTTCTCATGTAAGCCTTGGGCAACTTCTTCGGCGTAGCGCTTATGGTTTAACTCCAACAGCCGATCTAGCACTTCCCGCCGCGCAGTTTCGCTGATAGTGAAGCGGATGCCCTGTTTGGTTTGATGGAAATCGTGTTCTAAGTCGAGATCGTGCCAATTTTCAACGGTGGCTTGGTACGCAGCAGCTACCGCCTCATCCATTTCAATATGCAGCGATCGCAATTTCTGAATATCATCTGCCATCTCACTGGTGTTATGGAAGCGGTTGTAGGTTTTGGTCAGCCCTTCTTGGCGATCGCGCATTACTGACTGGCGATGGGTGTAGTAGGTTTCGCCGATCGTGTCGAGGGTTGGGAATTGGGTGCTGAGGTCTGAGGGATCGGGTGTGGGGAAGGGGAAGGTTTCAAAGCAGTCGGAAGGAGTATACTGCATATCCTTTTTCAGGCTTGAGCTATATTCCCTAGCCCAGATTTCATGAATGTTGGATTGCAGAATTGCCAAGGAACAATCTGTAAAAACAACTAATTTTTCGTTATAAACCCAGTTGTTGGGAACGAATATAACCGAGTGCATATTTGCAATTCTTGCTCTAAGCAAAACTCGATCACACTCCTCGATCAACCCATAAAGCTCTGAGCGAATGCGCCAAAATTGCCACCAAGGAGCAGCAGCAACATCTTTTGCTTTAGTTGATCGCTCTGGCTTTACTCTTTCTCGCAAAATTGCCAAACAATTAGGATAGTCCGACGCATAGGGCGCACCTTTCGGCTTCTTTGAATCATCATGTTCTGCGTCCAACGGATAATCTTTGAAATTAATCACCCAACGGCTCGGAGATTGATCGGGGCGTGAGTTCAAATCTTCACCATTAAGATAGGGAAACAGCACTTCTTGATTCTTTGGATCTTTGTCGATGAGTACCTGTGCTTCTTCGGGCGTAAGAACAAATCCCATGCCTAAAGTATATGAGCCAATATAGGATTTATTTTGATTTGCGATGAGTTGGTGAGGATTGCCAAGCGATTTTCCAGGTGTTGTGAGAAATGCTGTAATTCCAGCAACAATCTTATCATCTAAGGTATATTCGCCTTGCCATTGCTGTTTATATAACCAAATGTATGCAACTTCTAAGCTTGCGGTTCCTGCCCAAGGGCGACTAGGTACAGCGCGAGTAATCACATTACCACTAGCAGTTAATTGATCTAATCCAACTTCGCGAGAATCACCTTGAGCAATCGTATTTGTCGCAACAAGTCCAAATCCGCCTGATTTATTCAGTAATCGTTCTGCTTGTAGAAAGAAATAGGCGCATAAGTCTGCATTTCCTTTTACGTTATTTGCTAAATGTGCAACTATAGCAATCCTAAATCAGTTGTAAGATGAAGGCTGAGTGGGTCGTGACCCCTGATGACAACCGTGAAAGATGGTAT
>NZ_PVWG01000008.1:0-188473 GCF_003003695.1 Phormidesmis priestleyi ULC007 | reverse complement strand
GTTGCGTTGATCTTCCCGCATCAACACCCGAAACCCTAGAACTCATTCTCAGTAATTTTTAAGATGCGTTTGCCCTGTTTGGACGATCAGATTTCGGGGCATTGCTCCATCACTGCGATGTATTCTACAAGAGTTTATTGCTTTTTGGAATGCTAATTTTTTGAGAAGGAGAAGTGCGATCTCGCATTCAACAACAGCCCTGTGCTTGTTAATGCTTAAGAAGTCCCCGCAAGCCCCTGGGAATAGGTGGAAAGATTCTGCCGATCCATCTGGGGCGGTGTAATATGCAGAAAGTTTCTGTCGATCCATCGGATTGAGAGTGGTAGGCGGAAGGGTTCTGCCGATCCACCCGTTTTGAGATGGATATGCGGAAAGTTTCTCTCTAAAAAGAAGTTAGACCGTTGTGAAGAGTTGGGCAATCTAGGAAATAGTTGCTGGATTGCCGTAGAAATGGTTGTAAAGTTCAAGAGATTGATAATTGTTGTGTTTGTCTCCACGGTAGTCATTTTGGGGCTAGTTGGCTGCCAGCAGAAATCCAAAGTCAGTTTTTCTTCGGTTATCAGTCCAGTGAGAGAGCCTGGAGTTGGATACTGCGCCTGTCCTTATGACATAGACGCAAGAGGTTATTCTTGTGGTGGCAGATCTGCTTATGAACGAACGGGAGGTAGAGAGCCTGTTTGCTACGTTCAAAGCCTTGTCCCCATCAATACTGCTGATCAACCTCGCTCTTCTGGCTTTAATTTGTCGTGGCTTTTCTGGGGATGTATTCTACTGTATGGGGTTGTAAAGCTGTGCATGGGAGGATTTGAAGATGGTCAAAAAAAGTAATGCAATTCAGAAGCCCGTTATCGAGGTCAATCACTTATTCGTGTAAGATGCTTGACTAGCAAGATTTTTGCCCCATTCAAAGCTGATCTTGTAGGTTGGGTGGAGTATTACGAAACCCAACACAAATCCTGAAACTAGTGATCAACTCCTCAAGCTAAAATGAAGGGGTCAAGTCGCAGCGAGGTTAAACCCACGGCAGTTCGACAACCCCGCTATGGCAAGGAAGAATTTGCCCAACGCTGCGATGCACTCTGTGAGTCTCAGGTGCGATCGCTTCGCAACAACCATCATCAAATTTTAGATTTGCTCAAAACTAGATTCGTCGTACAGAGCGTACAATTTTACTATTTCTATGTACGATGATACCTGTCGATTTCTAGCTGAACACTTCTCCGCTGACTTCGCTAGTTGGCTACTGGGGAAAGCTGTTACGCTAACAGAACTCCAACCCTCGGAACTGTCCCTTGATCCGATTCGCGCTGATGCCCTGATCTTCCTGGAATCAGACGAAGCCATTTTGCATATCGAGTTTCAAACGCTTCCGAAAGACAATATTCCGTTTCGCGTGACGGATTATCGGTTGCGAGGCTACCGAAGAGATCCGGCGAAGCCAATGCACCAAGTAGTCATTTACCTCAAGCAGACTGCATCCCCTTTGGTTTATCAGACCAGCTTTACGATGGAACGCACTCGCCATGAGTTTGATGTGATTCGCTTATGGGAGCAACCTGCTTCACTCTTTCTGCAATATCCGGGGCTGATTCCCTTTGCAGTTCTGGCTCAAAGTGCAGATGCGGAGGAAACGTTGCGCCAAGCTGCCCAGAGAGTTGATCAGATTGCAGATCCTCGAACCCAGGCAAACTTGATGGCAGCATCAGGGATTTTAGCTGGGTTAAAATTGGAAGACGAGATCATTTATCGGGTATTGCGGAGGGACGTTATGCAAGAGTCTACTGTTTATCGTTCGATTCTGGCAGAAGGTGAGGTCAAGAAACAACGAGAGATTGCTACTAACTCTTTACGTGAAGGCTTACCGATCGCAACTGTCGCTCGTATAACAGGGCTATCGCTTGAGGAGTTACAGCAACTTCAGCAGCAAATTGACAATCCTGCACAAAATTAAGTTGGTAGATCCTGCGGGAAGCTACTCGTGGTGACACGGCATAACAACTCCAATGCAGCGGACGAGCAAAGTCCTCGCGCTTCGTTTCTGGCTTTCTCGTCGCCTCTGATTGAGCCGTTATGCGGCTGAAGTTCCTGGTAAAGATAATCCCTGTAACCCTCGATCAGCTTTAGAGCCTGTTCTCCTACCGCCTCTCCCGGTAAGCGCTGTAGAATGATAACAAGGAGAGCAACATGAATATTCCTATCATCGACGAGGTTGTTGAACAGTTGAAAGTTATGCCTCAGCCCTTGCAAAGGCAGGTGCTTGAATTCGTTCGATCGCTAGTAAAAGCGGAAGTTCGAGGTATACCAGGGCAGCAATTGTTACGTTTCGCTGGTTCAATTCCCTCAGACGACCTTCAGTTAATGCGTGAGACGATCGAGCAAGATTGTGAGCAGGTAGATATTGATGAGTGGTAGGTTTTTGCTTGATACCAACATCGTTATTGCGCTTTTTTCAGATGAGGCGATCGTCAAAGACAGTCTTGCTCAAGCCAGTGAAGTTTTCATTCCAAGCATTGTCATTGGTGAACTGTGTTATGGAGCCAGAAAGTCAGGACGATTTGAAGCAAACTTAGCAAGAGTTGATGAATTAGTTGCTGGCAGCACAATATTGGTATGTGACGCTGAAACCGCACGGCAATACGGTGAGGTCAAAAATAAGTTAAGGCTCAAGGGCCGTCCGTTACCTGAGAATGATGTCTGGATTGCAGCCCTTGCGCTGCAACACGCTGTAATTTTAGTAACACGCGATGCTCATTTTCAAGAAGTGGAGAGTCTGAAAACAGCAGCGTGGTGAGTAAAGCCGCCGCATAATAACTCGGCCGGAGCGGACTGCCGAAAATCCCCAGTGTGGATGCAGAGGTTGCTGACAGCCGCTCAATCGGAACGTTAAGCCGTTTAAGTCGCCTCAGCTACAGCTTCGACTTTCGCGTAAACACTGACTTTCTTGCGACCTTTTGCCATCGGTTCAAAGGTGACAACGCCAGGGATAAGCGCAAACAACGTGTCATCACTCCCGCGACCCACGTTATTGCCAGGGTGAATCTTGGTGCCACGTTGACGTACCAAAATATTGCCTGCGAGAACAACCTGTCCACCGTAGCGCTTGACACCTAGACGTTGAGCGTTAGAGTCGCGTCCGTTGCGAGTACTGCCTGTACCTTTCTTGTGAGCCATAATTTCCTCAACAGTTCGTGTAGATTTTAGTTAAAAGCCATTCACCGCAAACGGGTTTAGCTTCTAAGTTCTTCTTTAGAATCGACCACCTCATCACTGAGGCTGATGGAGTCAACTCTAGGTTCCTCTTTAGAATCGACCACCTCACCATTGAGGCTGATGGAGTTAACCATAATGCGCGTCAGTTCTTGACGATGACCTTGCTTTTTGCGGGTCTTTTTCTTGGGCTGCATCTTATAGACGATAATCTTGCGACCTCGCAGATGTCTCAGTACCGTTACCTCAACCGTTGCACCCGCTACGAGGGGTTGACCTACGGTGATATCGCCTTCATTTTTGACGAAGAGAACTTTATCGATCGTCAGTTGCGAATCGACTTCATTGGCGAGGCGGTTGACATCATAGAACCGACCTGGCTCTACGCGCATTTGGGTGCCACTCGCTTCGATAATTGCATATGCAGTCATGAAATTGTCCTTAAAAAGTTGCCGTACAGGTAGCGGAAAACCGCTTTTCGAGTGTCCGACCTGATCCGAGCAGGGATAGACAGCCAGTTAACCAGTATGCCAAATCAGAGGAAGCTATGTCAACCGCTACAAAATTCAGCGTCTTAATTTGATGGATGGCAAGATACACTAAAGAGAGTAAGACTTTATGGTGTCTGAGTTGATATGGCACAGCAGCCAGAGGTTGTTAAACAGAGTGAATTATTGAATCAATTTGTCCTCGATCGCTCCACAATGGCAGAGTTAGGACAAGTCGAAGTGCTGTGGATGTATCCCAAAGTGCATCGGGTTTTAGGATTTATCTGCAAGTCGGGCTGGCTGGGGCAGAAAAAAACGGCATTTAATTTAGATCAGTTAGACACGATCGGCGGCAATGGCATTCTCGTTAACTCCAGACCTGTTGACACAGATGTTGAAAAAGTTCGGCAACTCGAAACTTTAGTGAATTGGGAAGTTTGGACAGATGCAGGAAACAAAGTAGGGAAAATTATCGACTATCTGTTCAATTTGAGAACAGGTGAAATTGAGCATTATTTATTTGTAGCCAATGATTGGAGTGGAATCACTGGAAGCGCTTATTTATTGCCATCTAACTATGTTTTGAAGATTGGAAATAGACGAGTGTTAGTGTCTGAAGAAGCAGTACGATCGTTCACCCTCTATCGAGAAGGCATTCAAGAAAAGCTTACAAAAATGACGGGCTTTCTTCAAGAAGAAAAAAGTCAAGTGACACAAGAGTTACGATCGCTATTCACTCAAGCCAAAACCGCGACCGAAACTGCAAGAGGACGGGCACAAATTTTGGCAGAACAAGCGAGAGAAAAGGCTCAAACTTTAGCAGAACAAGTGAGAGAAAAAACCTACGATGTGGTTGAGCAATGGGATGAATCGGAGGTGACGATCGAGCCTCCCGACGTTTCTGAACCTGATCCTTTAGAAGATTGGGACGATGAAGACTTTGTTCAGCCAACGGTTAACGTTCAAGCTCAACCCGTTGAAAATAAAGAGCGTTATCAACCCATTATTAATGAAGCCGATCTAGACAGTTGGGACGATGAAGAATTGATTGCCCCTCCTGCTAAACCTCCCGAAATTTTGAAGGATGAAGAGTTAGAAGACGATGACCCCTGGATTTGACAAAATGGGTCTTGATTCACCTTCAGATTTTGTTGAGTTGGGTTGTGCAATCAGTGATTTACCCACTTATTGGTATGAGGGTTATTGTCCTCAAAGTGGTGAGCAGTTGCGACTGCCTCGCACGTTGTTTGTGGAAGCGATCGCCCAAGGGCTAATGCGATCGTTGGGCGAATCTCAAGAAGGCAAAATGTACGGAGTTCTACTTGTCGAGACTTCTTCTGGTGAACAGCGAGTTCTTAAAGCATTTTCTGGGCTTCTGAATGGCAACAGGATTGTCGAAGGCTGGGTGCCGCCGATTCCAGGACGCGATCGGGTTGCCTTTGAAGAGGCTCATACGCTGGCAACTTTAGAATTGATTAAGCAAGAATTAATTGCTTTACAGGATTTGCCAGAGCGATCGCAGTACGAGATTTTGCTTCAAGAATTTCAAACGCAGTTAAATGAACTCGCGCTGCTTCACAATCAACGCAAAAATGAACGTCAACAGCAACGCCAGCGATTGACCGAAGTTGCAGCAGAATCGCTAGAAATAGCAGAGCAACTCAATGAGCAAAGCCGTCAAGATGGCATCGATCGCAAACAGCTTAAACGTCAGCAAAACGCTGAATTACAGCCGCTTAAATCCTCGATCGAACAAGCAGACAATCGAATTCGTGAACTAAAACAACAGCGTAAAGGCTTGTCTCGACAGCTTCAAACTCAGATGCACGCTCATTACTGGCTAACCAATTTTGCTGGCAAGTCACTCTCACTTCAACAGTTGATCTCAGGAAGCTCAATGCCAACTGGAACGGGCGATTGTTGTGCGCCAAAACTATTGCACTATGCCGCGACTCATCATCTCAAACCGTTGGCAATGGCTGAGTTTTGGTGGGGTTTGCCCTCGACGAATCAGGAGAAAGTTCAGGGAGCGTTTTATGGCGCTTGTGCAGAACGCTGTCAGCCATTAATGGGGTTTTTGCTATCAGGATTGCCGCAGGGAGACGCGATCGCACTCACCCAAACGCTACCGATTCTCTACGAAGATGAATGGCTAATTGTGGTCAATAAACCACCTGGATTGCTCTCGGTTCCGGGTCGATATCGGGATGTGCAAGACAGCGTTTTGAGTCGGCTTCGTCATTTACTACCAGATGGCGAATCTGTGATGGCAGTGCATCGGCTCGATCGAGACACTTCTGGAATTTTGGTATTGGCGCGCGATCGTCAAACTTATCGTCAACTTAGTCAGCAATTTCAGCAGCGTCAGGTTTACAAAGTTTATGAGGCGATGCTGAATGGATCGGTGATTGAAGAACAGGGAGTGATTGACCTGCCACTGTGGGGAGATCCACAAAATCGACCGATTCAAACCGTCGATCGACCGCGCGGCAAACCTAGCGTGACTCACTTCAAGCACATGGCGCGAACGGGAAATTTAACTCGAATGGAATTCTCTCCAGTCACAGGGCGAACGCATCAGATTAGAGTTCATGCCGCCGATCGTAGAGGGTTAGGCGTGGCAATTTTGGGCGATCGGCTTTATGGAGCGAGTGGCGATCGCTTACATCTCCATGCAAGAGAACTGAGTTTTGAACATCCGCAGTCTAAACAAACGCTTCAGCTAACTGTGGACACGCCGTTTTGAAGCGGTTATTCGTCTAGAACTTGAATCTGATAACTGTAGCCTTGCTCGGCTAAAAAAAGCTGACGGTGACGGGCAAATTCTTCTTCACAGGTTCGCAGTGACACGAGCGTATAAAACTGAGCCACGCGACCATCCGATTTAGGGCGCAATACCCGTCCTAACCGCTGGGCTTCTTCTTGCCGAGAGCCATATTTACCCGACACCTGAATCAGCACATCAGCATCAGGCAAATCTAGTGCAAAATTGCCGACTCGTGACAAGATCAATCCATCAATTTGCTGATGGCGAAACTGTTCATAGCGACGATCGCGCTCCCGTTGTGGAGTTTTTCCTGTGATCAATGGCAATCCGGTTAAGTGAGCGATTTGCTCTAATTGCTCAATATATTCACCAATGATTAGAATTCGGTGTCCGGCTTCTTTTTCTAGCAACTCTTTGATCATCGTCAATTTGCGGGGATTTTCGGCAGCGATGCGAAACTGTTGACGTTTGGGCGCGATCGCGTAAGTCATCTGTTCGTCTGCATCCTGTGGGACTCGAATCTCCGTGCATTCTGCGGCGGCGATGAAACCCTGCCCTTCTAATTCTCGCCAGGGCACATCGTAGCGTTTGGGACCGATCAGGGCAAACACGTCGCCTTCTCGCCCATCTTCACGGATCAGGGTGGCGGTCAATCCCAAGCGGCGACGGGCTTGAAGCTCTGCGGTGACGCGAAACACGGGAGCGGGCAAAAGGTGAACTTCGTCGTAGATAATCAAGCCCCACGATCGGGCGTTAAACAACTCAAAATGAGGCTGCTGCTGATCTTTTTGAGAACGATAAGTCAAAATTTGATAAGTCGCTAGGGTAACGGGCGCTGTGTTTTTGCTTTCGCCACTATATTCGGCGATCGAGTCTTCTGAAAGAGTCGTTTTGTCGAGCAGTTCCCGTCGCCATTGCCGCACTGAAGTCAGGCTACTCGTTAACACCAGCGTGTTTTCTTGCACTGCAATCATCGCCGCCATCCCAACCAGCGTTTTGCCAGCGCCGCAGGGCAGCACGATCACACCACTTCCTCCTTGCACCCGTCCCGCTTGATAAAATGCGTCTGCGGCGGCTTCTTGATAGTCCCGTAAATCAAACGGCTCACCAGCGCGACTGATGCGCCGAAGCTCGATCGTTAACGCATCTCCCGTCACATAACCCGCCAAATCTTCAGCCGGATAGCCTGCCGCTAACAGCGCTTGTTTGAGCAGCCCTCGAAAGGCAGGATCGACTTGAAATAGACAATCATTGAGGCGTTCAGTCAGCAGCGGAGCCACATCATCGTTGCGAGACAAAAGTTCTGCGAGGGGCAAATCGGCAGTTCTAAGTAAGAGATGGATCTCATCATCCGATCGCTCAATCACAGTCAAGCCATATCGCTTGCCCAGCGCATCAATTTCCTGCGCGACCGCATCGGGCATCGGATATTTAGCGTGAGCCTGCAACGCCGCTAACATCTCATCTACGGGCATTCCAGCCGCTCGGGCATTCCACACGCTCAGAGGCGTAATTTTGTAGGTGTGAATGTGTTCGGGGCTTTTGACGAGTTCAGTGAAAGGAGCGATCGCTTCTCGTGCCGCAGTCGCTTTGGGCGAGTGAACTTCCAAGAGAACGGAGCGATCGCTTTGAATAATTAAGGCATTCTCAGGAAAGTAGGACATTAGATATTTAGCGGCGTTTAACGATCGATGATAGATCAGGGCTTCTGTTTTAGAAAGATTAGACTCACAGGCTAAAATGAAAGACCCATTGATAGGCAACCTTGTCGATCGCGCCACAGCCCAGGTTATTCAAGATTCGAGTATGTTACGACTAACAGAAGTAAAGCTGCCGCTTGATCATCCTGAAAGTGAGATCAAGACTGCAATTCTCAAAAAGCTGCAAATTCCTTTAGAAGCGCTGATCAACTATTCAATCTTTAAGCGCAGTTACGATGCCCGCAAAAAAGATGGAATCGTTCTCGTTTACATTCTGGATGTAGAAACCACTCAAGAGAAGTTCCTGCTTCAGCGCTTTAAAAAAGACCCTCATGTGATGGTCACTCCTAGCATGAGCTACAGTCCGATCGCCCAAGCCCCTGAGCATTTGACGACTCGACCCATTGTTATCGGCACGGGGCCCTGTGGTTTGTTTGCAGCTTTGATGTTAGCGCAAATGGGGTTTCGTCCGATCGTCCTAGAGCGCGGAAAGATAGTCAAAGAACGTACCGCAGATACCTTCGGATTTTGGCGAAACAAAGGACTTAACCCAGAGTCTAACGCTCAGTTTGGGGAAGGCGGCGCAGGCACATTTTCTGATGGCAAACTCTACAGCCAGGTCAGAGATTCTCAGCACCACGGGCGAAAAGTGCTAACCGAACTGGTCAACGCTGGCGCTTCCCCGGAAATTCTCTATGTCAACAAACCTCACATCGGCACTTTTAAACTGGTGGGAATTGTCGAAAAAATGCGTGCCAATATCGAATCTTTGGGCGGCGAAATTCACTTTCAAAGTCGCGTAGAAGATATCCATATCGAAAAAGGACAGGTGCGAGGAGTCACCCTTGCCAACGGCGAATATATCCGCAGCAATCATGTCGTTCTCGCCGTAGGTCACAGTGCCAGAGATACTTTTGAGATGCTGTTTGAACGCGGCGTTTACATAGAAGCTAAACCCTTTTCGATCGGCTTTCGAGTTGAGCATCCGCAAGCCCTGATCGATCGCTGTCGGTTTGGCGCACAGGCAGGTCATCGGCTGTTAGGCGCAGCAGACTATAAACTGGTTCATCACTGCTCAAACGGGCGCTCAGTCTATAGCTTTTGTATGTGTCCGGGTGGATTGGTCGTGGCGGCAACCTCAGAACCAGGGCGAGTCGTCACCAATGGCATGAGCCAATATTCTCGCAACGAGCGCAACGCCAACAGCGCGATCGTGGTCGGCATTACACCTGACGATTATCCGGGTCATCCCCTAGCGGGCATTGAGTTTCAACGTCGTTTGGAAGAACGAGCCTTCGAGTTAGGCGGTAGCACTTATGAGGCACCAGGGCAGCTAGTTGGGGACTTTATCGCCGATCGACCCTCTCAATCTCTAGGCACCGTTCGACCCTCTTATACACCAGGGGTGCATTTGGGTGATTTGAGTTCGAGTCTGCCCGATTATGCGATCGCAGCAATCCGCGAAGCTCTGCCTGCTTTCGACAAACAGATCAAGGGTTTTGCAATGAACGATGCCGTATTGACAGGCGTTGAAACTCGCACATCTTCTCCGATTCGGATTAAACGCAAAGCAGATGGTCAAAGTCTAAATATACAGGGTCTTTACCCTGCGGGTGAAGGGGCGGGCTATGCGGGTGGAATTCTCTCGGCTGGCATTGACGGCATCAAAGCGGCAGAGGCAGTCGCCTTAAGCATCGTGAATTAAGTAGGGGCATGGCACTGCCGTGCCCATTGGCGTTGCAAGTAACCGATATGATTTAATCCACGATCCTAAACAGCTTGCAAACCGAGAGTCGCTTGAGCGCGATCGCCAGCAATTTACAGGTTCACAAGACTAACAGAAAAATTTCTATAAAACTTTGAATCTGCATCAACAACACTTTTACAATCAGTTTTGATGAATCAATTGAATGGCATAGTGATCCCGATCGCTTTGTCAAAAGACACATTGTAAAACTCATCTTCAAATTTTTCGCACCCGATTATTTTGGTATTTCAAACTACATCAATAAGTTAAAACATCATTAGGAAACTCAGGCAATTCTGGTATCTTCGCTACGAATTGGGTAACAGCAATTCCATAAAATCCTTCATGGATTGGAGATACCAGCATGGATTTTTTGTCTGATACCGTTACGCTTTCACGAATGCAGTTTGCGTTGACTGCCATCTTTCATATTATTTTTCCCATTCTCACTACTGGCATGGGAATTTATTTAGTCGTGATCGAAGGGCTGTGGCTCAAAACCCGCAATCCAGACTATTATCTCCATGCTCGCTTTTGGGCAAAGTTTTATGTGCTCAATTTTGGGGTCGGTGTTGCCACCGGAATTCCTCTAGAGTTTCAGTTCGGGACGAATTGGGCACCCTTCTCTGATGCCGTTGGCAACTTTTTTGGCAGCGTTTTGGGGTTCGAGGCATCTTGGGCGTTTATGCTCGAAGCCGCGTTTCTAGGCATCATGCTGTTTGGCTGGGAGCGCGTCAATCCTGCCATTCACTACATAGCTACAATTCTGGTTGCGATCGGCGCAAACCTGTCAGTCGTCTTTATTTTGACGGCAAACTCTTGGATGGTGACCCCGGCAGGCGGC
Organism: Phormidesmis priestleyi ULC007; assembly: GCF_003003695.1. Lineage (NCBI taxonomy): Bacteria > Bacillati > Cyanobacteriota > Cyanophyceae > Leptolyngbyales > Leptolyngbyaceae > Phormidesmis > Phormidesmis priestleyi. The sequence continues at coordinate 177,720 of NZ_PVWG01000008.1, read as the reverse complement.
GATCTGGTAGACGGCAAATTTATGGTGACCGACTATTTTCAGGCGTTGCTCAACCCGTCTGCGTCAACTAGTGTGGCGCATATGTTTTTTGCCACCTTTGAAACTTCGCTGTTTGTGATTGGCGGCATTAGCGCTTGGTATATTTTGAACGATCGTCACGCCGCCTTTTTTGCCAAAACTCTCAAGCTAGTGCTCGCCATCACCCTGATCGTGGCTCCTTTGCAAATCTACGTCGGGCACATCAGCGCCGAATTGGTCTATCGCTATCAGCCCGCAAAACTCGCCGCAATGGAAGCTCAGTGGGAATCCTCACCCGCCGGAAAACCCGCTGACTGGACTTTATTAGCACTTCCCAACAAAAAGACTGAAAAGAATGATTGGGAAATTCGCGTTCCTGGCGCGTTGGGCTACATTCTAGAATTCAAAAAAAATCTGTCAGAACCTGTGCTCGGCTTAAAAGAATGGCCGCCAGAAAACCGTCCTCAAGCCTTGGGATTAATCTACTACTGCTTTCGGATCATGATCGGAATTGGGTTTTTTCTGGCAGGCATGACGCTGATCACCGCCTTGCAGTGGCTACGCGGCAAACTATCGGATGAAAATATCGCCAAACAACGCTGGCTAATGCGCGCCTGGATGTTTTCGGCTCCGCTCGGATATGTCGCCGTCGAAACTGGCTGGATCGTGCGCTGCGCGGGTCGTCAGCCGTGGACGCTCTATAACAAAATTCGCACCGTAGATTCTGCGTCTCATCTACCTGCGACTAACGTTTTAACGTCACTGATTTGTTTTGCGATCGTCTACGCCTTGCTGTTTATGTCTTATCTCTACTTTGGCAGCCGGATTATTCGCAAGGGCCCCAACTTTGAGTTGCCGATTCCAGGAGTCGAGGCCAATCAGCCTGCGATCAACACCACCCCTGGCCAATTTGTCCCCGATGAGCGTCCGATCGAAGCCCAACAGTAGGAAAATCAATGGAAACGCTGAAGTATTTTTTGCCGCAGGTCTGGTTTGGGGTTTTGGGTCTGTTTCTCTTTCTTTATGTCATGCTCGACGGCTTTGATTTAGGAGTCGGCATCTTATCCTTAACTTCCGACGATGAAGAGCGACGCGGACTTTTGATGACCAGCTTAAGCAACATTTGGGACGCAAACGAAACTTGGTTAGTGCTGATGGGCGGCGGACTGTTTGGCGCATTTCCGCGCGCTTATGGCACGATTTTGAGCGCTCTTTACATTCCGATTTTTGTGATGGTGTTTGGGTTTGTCTTTCGCGGGGTGGCGTTTGAATTTCGCGAACAGGCAAACCGCAAATTCTTCTGGAACTTTGCCTTTGGCGCGGGCAGCTTTGCGGCGGCTCTCGGTCAAGGGTTTGCGCTCGGTGCCGTCTTATTTGGCATCAAAGTCGATCAAAAAGGCTACTTCATCGGCGGCACCTGGGATTGGCTCACCTGGCAGTCGGTGCTGGTGGCGCTGACGCTGATTCAGGCTTATGTGTTGATTGGCTCAACTTATCTAATTTGGAAAACTGAAGGAGAACTGCAAACCACTCACTATCAAACTGCCAAGATTTCAGCCTGGACAACGCTAGTCGGGGCAATTTTCATCACGATCAGCACCCCGATCTTTTACGAAAGTGCCCGCACCAAATTGTTTGAGCCACCGCTGCTGTATATTTTCGCCGTGATTCCCTTTTTGGGGATTTTCTTGATTTGGCAGTTGTTGAAAAGCCTCGATCGTCAGCAAGAGCGCGCTCCCTTTATCTGGACGGTTCTCCTATTCGTTCTCACTTTTTTAGGGTTAGCGTTGGTGGTGTTTCCTTACATCATTCCCACTCAGATTACAATCTATGAGGCATCGGCTGATCCCAGTTCGTTAGTGATCATGATCATCTTTGTGGGAACTCTGATTCCAGTCATGTTGTTTTATAATCTCTATTCCTATGTTGTGTTTCGTGGCAAAGTGGCTAGCGGTTCTTATGAATAGGACTTACGCAAACCTCGGAGGTTTTAACCAAGAATCAAGCATCGTGACCGACAGAGTGGCTTAAACCTCCGAGGTTTTGGCAATCTAAGCTGCGCCAGAGATACCACGATGCGATCGTGCGATAGGGTTGCCAAACTGTTCCCAATCGCTCGATCGCTTTTTTATCAGGCAGATCTGCCAACTGATAAGCGCGACGAATGCTCGAACGAATGCCTAAATCATCAACGGGCAAAACATCCCAGCGACGTAGCCGAAAGATCAGCATCATTTGCACCGTCCAGCGTCCAATGCCTTTGACCTGAGTCAAGGTTTGAATGATGGCTTCATCGTCGATCGTCTCTAATTGCGCTAAAGTAGGCAATCCGTTGAGAACGTTCTCTGATAGATCGCGCATATAAAGGACTTTAGAGCGTGAAAGCCCGACTCCGCGCAGGTCTTGATCCGGTGTGTCTAAAATCGCCTGAGCCGTAGGCAACCCTGAATAAAGCGCTAGAAAGCGGCGATGAATGGCGCTTGCTGCCTTGGTTGAAAGCTGCTGAGAAATGATCGATCGCGACAACGAATACAACAAATCTCCGGGTTGCTGCGTTTGATCTAACGTGCAATCACCCACGCGATCGATCACGGCCGCCAGAATTGGATCAGCGTCTTTGAGCTTAGAAACCGCGATCGAATAGTCTAACTTCATGAGCAAAACTGAGAGGCTACACCGCTACCAATTCGTTCTCCACAACTGCCACATTTTCGTAGAGATGAGCCAGCGTTTTCCGTCCCTGTCGGGTCAGTTTGAGATAGTAAATACCTTCTCGAATATAAGGATAGACCACATTGCGATAAAAACTAGGATAGCTCGATCGCAAATCTCTAGGATGCCGATAACCCAACATCTGATTGGTGCCGATTTCTTCAAACTCACAAAACAGGTCAGGCAATTTCTCTAGATAACACGGATCACTCAACTGCCCAATCAAATCAGCCGCTCGCACTAAACCCGGAAAATTTGAGGTGTCTTGATAAAGCGGCTCGTCAGGAAACGGAAACCGGGTTAACTCAATATTCAGCTTGATAGCCTCAACGTCAATGAGCGGATGACCACTCAAATGTTCTTCGATAAATTGCTTGCCACGATCGACGTGATAGGGTGCAAGACCCGCATCAGTTGCGTTGAGTGGTAGATAAGCCGTCTGGCTGCCAATGCCAGTCGCATAGCAACAGCCCTGATCACTAATGCGATCGTGTTGACAAACCCCTCTGACATAGCCCAAGTCATGGCACACCAACGCCAAAATCACCTGCACCCAGTCTTGGCACGAAATGTTTCCTTCAAGCAGATACTTTCCGCGCAACATCTCTTGCCCAGTGGTAGTCACCAAAATCGTGTGTTCAAGATTGTGATAGGGCATATCACTGAGTGCGATCGCGTTGAGCGCTAGGGTCGCAGTCTGACCAATTAAATCGAGATAGTCTGACTGACAGCCCTCATAAATTTGATGACAGACGGCTTGCAAATGCTCAACACAATATCGGATTGTTGCAGATTGAGAGTTAACCATAATCGGGGGCTTATCCACTAACTTGCTTGCACGGAGGGAGCGTTAATCAACAGGAACCCAAAAGGAGCGTTTAATCTAGTTGTTTTGACTTGAAAATGGCGATCGAGCATGACTGATCAGAATCGATCAACTCAGGCACTAAAGACATCACCAATCAAGTAGCGAATATAACTCACGTCTCAACTTAGTAGAAAAATATGCAGAACTTGTGGAGTGACGCAAATTACGGATGTAGTCTAGGCAAAAACTGTACCTATCCCAAGATATAGATTCTTGCCTGTCAAGTTAACGTGAGTTCGATAGAAGTGATTCACTCCGATTATCAATTCGGGAGAGCTACCTAAATCCCCCAATTTTGGGGGATTTTAAACCGGAAATCTTGGCTTGAAGTCCCCCAATTTGGGGAATTTAGGGGGCAGAAGCCGCTGAGAACGAAGTGAAAAAACTCGTCGAACTCACGTCAAGTGAGCAAGACTCGATCGCCACTTGCCGCCTCTGTCTGCTTAAAATTATTGGTTGCCGATCGATACAAGGCTTGCAGGTCAGCACCCTCTGGGGGGTATTCAGCAAAACCTACACTAAACGATACATCAATCGAGTAAGCACCCTCAGATACGACTTGCTCAAGGAGAACTTTTAACACATCGCTCAGTCGTTTGGTCGCGACACAGCGCGGAGTGTTTCCCATGCCGATCGCAAAGGTTTGATCGCCCCAATAGCTAATCACATCGTCTGCCCGAAAATGAGCGCGTAGAAGTGCTTCACACTGATTAATAATTTGGCTCCTGACCTGAACCTTCTGCTGAGGGTGATCTAGCTTCAGAATGGCCAGGCAAAACGATCGCGCCTCTCGTTTGGCAAACTCTAGAGCGCGCTCCAGATCTTGAAGTGACTGAGCACGGAGCGCTGTCTGTTTATCAGCTTTGAGAGTAGCGGTATGGTCTGAATCTTCTGAAGAAAACGAATGCTCCTGAGAGTCATCCTCAGCGTCATCGGCTAATAGTGCAGGGGGCTGCTTTGTGTCCAGAACGTGCAGTTCTTGTCTGAGCGCCTCCACCAGTTGGCAAAACGGTTGAATCTGATCAGACTGCACCCCTAACTCAAGCAGACCTTCAATTTTTTGCGCCAACCGAGAGCCTTCACCTGAGCCAAACATACCGAGTGAACCAGAGAGCTTATGAGCATTTTGCTCGGCGAGCGATCGTAACGCTTGGCTTAGTTGGTTGGTTTGCAGGGCAAGGCTAGCTTGCTCGATCACAGTGGCCCGCTGGCTGAGTTGGTCTCGAATGTCTCGCCAAATCTCATCGACACTTGCCTCAATTTGAGCCGCAAAAGTCTGTGAATCGAACGATTTAAGGTCTGGCAGAATTAGTTCTTCGGCTTTTCGGAGACGATAACCGATGCCATAAACGGTCTCGATCGGGTCGCCTTTCACCCCAGCTAGTTTAATTTTATGCCGCAACCCCTTGACATGAGAGCGAATCGTTTCTTCAACAGGAGGCGTTTCTAGCGACCAGAGATGATCGATTAAGGCACTCAAACTATAGATGCGTTGAGGGTTTCGGAGCAGCAATTCGAGCAGGCTGTATTCTTTTGGCGTTAAGCGAAGCGGTTGAGTTTCACAGGTGACTTCGCAAGTGCTGGGGTTGAGATGAAGATTTCCCCAGGTTAACAAAGGTGGCAACACAGATCCGCCTCGGCGCAACAGCGCTCGAATGCGGGCTAATAGCTCCGGCAAATCAAACGGTTTAGCCACATAGTCATCTGCCCCCGCGTCTAACCCTTTGATCTTGTGGGTGCTGCTGTCTTGAGCGGTCAATAACAAAATTAGCGTTTGGTTGCCCTGCGATCGTAAGCGCTGACAAAAACTAATGCCGTCTAATTGTGGAAGCAGCACATCGAGCAAAATCAAGTCATAGCTAAACGATTCTGCGAGTTCCCAACCCCTCAAACCATCACTGGCGAGATCTACCACATAGTGTTGGCTGCTTAAAGCTTTGGCAAGGGGAATTGCAATAAGCTGATCGTCTTCGACTAAGAGAATCCGCATGGCGTGAATGATTCTGTAGGAAGAAGGGTTTGCACCCAGAGACTACTGATATCAAAATGTGTCTAAAAAGCAACTCAACAGGAACCCTGACCATTAGTGTAAGGGAAATTACGGATTAAGTAAATCTTGGGAATATCAGGAATGAGCGCAGACGTGCCTGTGTTGATGACCACGATCGGGCTTGCACCTCTCGATCACCACCCCTGAGCGTTCGTAGAGCGGTAAACGATGCCTCGGCACCGACGATCGTCACACCCGCCGACTCTAAACGAGTTTTAACGCCTTGATGAAAGCTGTCTCGAATGCCGCGAACTCGCTGCATCACGGTCAAAAAATCCACACTAATTTCAGCCTGAATTCCTAGCTTCTCTGCCTGTCGCGCTCGGCCTGCTGCATGAGCCGCCGCCAAAAATGCCTTAGAGGGCGTGCAGCCATAGTTGATGCAGCTTCCGCCCAAAACATCACGCTCAAAGATCACGACCTTACGCTCTGCGGTTGCATAATCGCTGGCAAGCGGAGTGCCGCCCTGACCACTGCCGATCACCATTAAATCTGCGGTCTCCATGCGGCGCGTGACCTCCTGAGAAGAATGGAGTGGATTCAAAAACGGTTGCCTAACGATCGCCCCCAATCTTCTAGCCTGCGATCGCTCCTAATCCTTGCAGCAATGGCATCCAGTTCACCCCATTGCGAGTTTCTAAAATCTGCCCATTGGCAACGCGATAAATGCTGATGCCCTCTAGCTTGAGTGACTTGTTTGTTGCCGGAACGCCCGCAAACTCGCCCGTGTGGGTCAGGGTTCCTGTCCATCGGGCAATCACTTGATCGCCAGTGGCAATCAGATCGTCGATCGTAAAGTGAGTATCGCTAAACACGGCACCCGCCCCCCGAAAGTCTTGCTTTGCCCCTTCGCGTCCTCGCCCTGGCGGATTGTGACCATAATCTACATAATCAGGAGACACTATTTCGTCAATGACTTCTTCACGTTTTTGATTAAACACTTCTTCATAAAATCGGCGCACGACGGCTTTATTTTCTGCTTCGGTTGACATGGTTAATTTCCTGGAATGCTTGCCAAAGCGAATGCTATTGAGATTGGCATCGATGTTCATCCTTCTTAAGAAGTAATTGCGGCGGCATCCGATCGCTGCCCCAACTGAAGCGCATAGAGATTCGCGTAGACTCCTTGTTGGGCAATGAGTTCAGCGTGAGTGCCATGTTCTACGATCGCGCCTTGCTGAATCACCAACACCTGATCGGCTTGAGTCACCGTGCTGAGACGGTGAGCAATCACAAAACTGGTGCGCCCTTTTAGGAGTCGAGCGATCGCAGATTGCACTAAGGCTTCTGTGCGCGTGTCAATGCTGCTGGTCGCTTCGTCAAGAATCAGAATCCGGGGATTAATCAACACGGCGCGCGCGATGCTAATCAGTTGCCGCTGACCCTGGCTGAGAGTCGCGCCTCGTTCACCCAAAAGCGTTGCATAACCTTGAGGAAGGGTGGTAATAAACTCGTGGACGTTTGCCACCTGAGCCGCTGCTTCAATTTCAACATGAGTGGCTTGAGGATTGCCAAACGCAATGTTTTCGGCAACACTGCCACTAAATAAAACGGTGTCTTGCAAAACGATGCCAATCTGACGGCGCAAACTGGCTTGAGTCACCTTGCGGATGTCTATCCCATCAATTTTAACGGCTCCGCCAGTCACATCATAAAAGCGCAAAATCAGGTTAATGATCGTGCTTTTTCCGGCTCCGGTGGGCCCGACGAGAGCGATCATCTGCCCTGGCTTTGCGTGAAGAGAAACGCTATTTAAGACGCGCTGATTAGCTGTGTATCCAAAGGTTACAGACTCAAAGGTGACTTCTCCCCGCATCGGTGGCATCTCGATCGCGTCGATCGCGTCTTGAAGTTGCGATGGCTCATCGAGGAGTAAGAAAATCCGCTCTAACCCGGCAAACGCAGACTGTGCTTGGGTATAGAACTGGCTCAGAATCTGAATGGGTCGAAAAAACTGCTGGACGTAGAGCAAAAATGCTGTCACAACCCCGACTGTAGCGGCTCCGGTAACGGCAAGATAGCCTCCATAAGCTAACACACCCGCAGTTGCTAGCGTGTTTAGAAAATCGATCGAAGGTAGAAATGCTGCGGTGATTGCAACTGCTTGAATATTTGCATCGCGATTGGCAGCGTTGAGATGTTCAAATTCTTCAATGTTGAGAGAAACGCGATTAAATGCCTGAGCCTCTCGGACACTGCCAATATCTTCTTCTAGCTTAGTAGACAAATCTCCGATCGTTTGTCGCGTCACTCGAAATCGCTTTCTCGCCCATCGTGCAAATAGTCCAGTTGTAAAAATCATCAACGGAACAACTAAATTGCTTAACAGTCCCAATTGCAGATTAATAAACAACATTGCAATGACAATACCAACTATGCTAAACAAGTTACCTAACATCTGAGCGATCGTTTGCCCAAATGCTTGATTAACGGTACTGACATCATTGAGCAAACGGCTCATCAAATCTCCGGCTTCACTCTGATCGAAGAAGCTCAATGGCAAACTTTGAATTTTGACAAAGATATCTTGCCGCAGTTGAGCCAGCAATCGCTGCATAATCCAACCAACGCGCAAAATCTGACCTCGAATTGCCTGTACGCCCAGCAGGTAGATCAGTGCCAAAACGCCCAGCATTTGCAGAAGTCCGCTCAGGTTGCCTTGAATGATTAAATGGTCGATCGACCAACCGATTAAAAAGGGCCCGATCGCTTGGGTGGCTGCCCCGATCGAGACTAGCCCCAGAGCGATCGGAATCTCTTTGCGATAGGGTTCCAAATATTGCAAAAAGCGTTTCAGCGTTGAGCGCGGTCGATGTGCTTTTTCGGTAGGTGCGGCAATAGAACCTCGCATATATTCTCCTCGATCGGGCGTTTGTTTCTCTAAGGATAATTGTGATCATGCCAGAAAAGATGCTTTCTAGTGCAGCGATCAGATGCTCAACGCTGGTTAACGACCCAGGTTGTAAAATCTTGATGTCGTTGCTCAAGCAAAGTCCATGCGCGTCCCTCAAATTCGAGACTTCTTAATCGTGATCCTGTTGGCTAGCAGTTTTCTAAACGCCAAACCTCTGCTGGCGTTCACCTCGGTTCAATATCGTGAGCGCGGCATTCAATATCGAGATCAAGGGCGATTTGAGGAAGCGATCGCCGCATTTCAAAAAGCGGTTGAGCTTGAGCCAAACAATACCAAAGGTCGCGTGAGTTTAGGATGGACGCTGCATTTAGCAAAGCAAGACCGATTGGCGGCAGAAACTCTAGAACAGGCGATTTCACTCAACCCCTTTGAAGTCGAGACTTCTAACGCCTTGGGAATCGTCTATCTGGTGAGCGATCGCTTGACAGACGCAGTAATGGTACACACTTGGGCAACCCTACTTGCGCCAGAGAATGAGATCGCTCACTACAATCTCAGTTTGGCGTTTTGGCGATTAGCTGCCTACGATTCGGCGATCGCGTCTGCAAAATGGGCAGCGAAACTAGAGCCGAATAATCCTCATCCTTGGGTGGCACTGGCGATCGCATACTGGAACAACAAAGAACAATCGCTGGCTAAACAGGCTTATCAGCAGGCGATCGCGCAGGATGGTAGATATCACGATCGGGCTTTTTTAGATAATCTGGACGAAGCGGGATTCAGTTCGAGTCAAATTAAAGTGTCTGGGCAAGTTCTTGAAGCGTTGTAGTGGGGCGATCGTATCTAAAACTTAGTTTAAACTTAGTTTAAACCTTCAGGGTTGACGAGCCAACGACCAAACTCACCCGTCGTAAATAACTTAGAATATCTCAACAGATAACCTCTCAAGGGTCGGCTCCAACAAGTCGTTTTACCGCGTAGCACAGAGGTACTTTTACCCTTCGCGCTCACTTTCATACTGGAAGGGCAGGGCAACTCTGCTATGAAAGCTATGGTATCGCCTGGAAAAATGTTCCAGGTAAGGACTAGCTAAAACTGTTCTTCGTGTAACTACACCGAGTTCAATTTGACGGTATAGAGTCGCCGCATCTATACCGAAAACTTTTTTGAAATCAGCAGTGAGTTCAGGCAAACCTTCCTGCTCTATCTCACATTCAGCAAGAATTTTCTCAAAGAAGTAGAACCTTTCATGACGATGAGAGACTACTAGCTTCCACGCTGCACTATTCATATCATCTGCTGTATCTCTGATTTCTCTTGCAGTTGCAATTTCACACAAAATGACTGAGTTTAAGAGTTTCGATGGCTGACTACTTGCAGTTTGCCTAGCTCTGTAGTCCCAATCAAGATCACAATCTTGAGTGACTACAATTGCGTAAGGGTGAAGAACAGCATCAAAAGATAACTCTTGCTCTTTCTGTAATAGCTCACTAACAACAGGCTTGTATTGAATTACACCTGTCAAGATTTCCCCTTGCCTTAGCGAGGAACTTTTATGTGATAGTTGGTAGATAGCCCGTTCTTCCATGCAATAACTTACAAAACAATCTAAGGTTCCAAAACAATGGGTGGTCTAACTTGTGTGGCTCTCAACTTACCTCGGATACTACTTGCAGGAATCGTAGGTATACTGGCTTGAGGCAGACGATTCTTATGGAAGCGAGAAATTCCCCCTAACTCCTCACAAGCTTCTTCTAAGGCAGCTTCTGGGAGGTCTTGAATAATAAGCAAGCATTTCAGCAACAATACCAACCTGCCCGACGACAAACGATACGCATCAGTTCTAAAGGATAAAGACGCATCAGACATTATTAAATCAAAAGAAGGATATTGAATTGTGATAGGTTTTCCACTTTCTCTATCAAAAACTGTGTTGTTGAGGGCAACGCCGGATGAAGTCTGGCTATGCTTATACTGAGTCAACTGATTGGGGTTGCATGGCGTTATGGAGAGCATCTGTAATGCTCCACCTAAAGAGCCTTCCGGCAGATTGGTTGAACTGATTGAGTACGTTCCAGACATCTCCATTTCCCTCTATTTTTTGTTCTGTGTAAAAATCAGCATCAAATAAGTAGGCAATCTCATCACTGGTTTCCTGTAACTCTTTCACAGCAACAAGTCCATGAGTTAAATTAATTTGTCCATTTTCTGTCTTTAAAATTAGGTTTTTTACTACTGTCTGAATTGAAGAAGAAAGTTCTGGATCATACAGCTCTGAAGCAATATGTTTAGCAATTAACTCTGACCAGCTCTTATCCTCGATTCCAAGTTTTGAACGAACAATTAAGTCCTGATACCGTAGACCCACCCTTGTATAAAAAGACGGCTTATATATACGTTCAAAAATCGTTAAAGCTTCTTCAAGACGTTGCTTAAATTGCTCGTATCGCTCATATGAAGAAGTAGTTAGAGCAATAAAATCTTTAGTAATAGATAGATTCCATCTTTGATCTTCTGACTTAAAGCTATAGGCAACGTCATTTTGCAGCGGCAAGCCGAATTGTTGAACAATCTTTGAGATTTCTGATGGAACTTGCGCTCTGGTCGTCTCAAAAAGTGGGTAGTGAAACCTAATCTCATCCTGAAACTCAACTGGCTCTTGATGAGAGATCTTGAGTATGGGCGGAAAGCGAAATTGACAGACAACCTCTATAAGAGGGTTGCGCTTGTAAATTACACGCTCAAACTCTGGCAAATTCATCAAAATCTACTTTTTATCCTAGGGCTACCACTATAGCTCTAGGATAAATTACTGAGCTACCTCTCTACCAGAAGTTTCAATAACTTTTTACTGAGACGTGATCTAATCTAACGACAACAGCCCCGCCAATACCTTTAGAGACCCGTCTTACCGATAGCCTCCAGGTCATTGCCCCAACCAACAGCTTAAGCGGCACAACTTCTTTTCAGAGAGAAAGATTTTGCCCATCATCCTGGATCAGGTGGATCGGCAAGAAAACTGTCCGCATATCCTCAGATTGAGTTCGACTTGGCAGCCCACAGGTTCCCTGCACCAGAGTTATTTACCCTAGCATTGCCCGTGCTTTGATTGCTACACTCAATTTTCGATGCGATCGCCCTGAGCATTGCAGTAGCTAGACAGTGTTTTCCTTCAGCCTGAGCAGTTTGCATCTAAGCTAGTCTTTTAACCTACGATCGTCAAGCAAAATTCAGAATGAGAAGTTTTTCGGAATCCACTTAGCAACACCTAACGGCTCAAATCAGCGGTGGTAGATAACCTTAAACTCAGCACCAGAGGCTTTCAACCGTCTGCTGCATTTGAGTTGCTAGACTGTGCCAAGCTAACAACTGAAGTCGTCAGGTGTACCATGATAATATCAGACAAATCGTTTTGACCTTAAGGAAAATGGGACTACAGATCTCAATTTCTGACTCTATTGTGCAAGCTCTTCGCTTACCAGAACCGCGTATTGAGCAGGAATTACGTCGAGAATTAGCCATTGCGCTCTATACACAAGACATTCTCTCCTTTGGTAAAGCACGAGAATTAGCTGAGATGGATAAATACGAGTTTGGGCAACTGCTGGCTCTTCGTGGAGTAGTACGGCATTACGGTTTTACAGAATTAGATGATGATTTAAGCTATGCCCGTAGTGAGTAACACTTCGCCAATTCTCAATCTGGCGATCGTGAATCAGCTTATCCTCTTGCATCAGCAGTTTGGTGAAATTCTGGTTCCAAATGCTGTGTTAGATGAGTTGAAAGTTAGTGAAGAGCGATCGGGTTCTCAAGCAATTCGTGACGCAATTTCATCGGGTTAGATTCAGGGTCAAGAGGTAAGTAACGAACCCCTTGCTCAACTTTTGAAGCAGACACTGGATCGAGGAGAAGCTGAAGCGATCGCCCTTGCCATTGAGCTTAAGGCAGATTGGACGCTTCTGGATGAGCGTGAAGGCAGAAAAGTTGCCAAGTCTCTGGGATTGAAAGTAACGGGAGTTTTAGGAATTTTGCTTCGGGCTAAACAGCTAGGTGAGATCGAATCATTACAGCTTGTTATTGACGACTTGATAAACAAAGCTGGATTTCGGATTGCACCAGAATTATTGACTCAAATTCTGACGCAGTAGAACGTTACTGGTACAGTGGATTGCTGACTTCATAGTTCATCAAAACCTATTTCCCTAGTCTTACCATTCATGGAATCACTGAGAGCTTTTTCTGCAAGCTCGTCTAACTTCATACTCTGCGGTCGGGATAATAGTTGCTGCCATTTTATTTCATTTTCAACATCTTCGATTAATTGTTCAGCAAGTTCATCTTGCAAATAATCCGGTAAATCCCGTGCTTTTCTGAAAGCTTCTGTCAATAAATTAGTCATATATTTTAGTGTGTTTTAGCAATTTCTTTTCATTAGAATAGCATTTTGAATTAACTGCTCGTTATTTCGTTTTTATGTAGCTAGACAGCGTTTTTCTCAGCCTGGGCAGCTTACATTTGAGAGATTCTGACTTACGATCGTCCAGCAATCAGAATGAGGAGTCTTAATGTCTTCGGGTCAATTTGAGTATCGCATTCCAGCAGATTATACCGAAGTGCAGCAGTTCGGACAGGTTTTGGCACAATGCTTTAACAGTCCGCCCAATGATGAATCGGTTTACCTCAACCGAATCGGGAGCGAGAACGTTCGGATTCTCTACGATCGCGGGCGAGTGATTGGCGGGTTGGGGCTGCTGCAAATGGGGCAGTGGTACGGTGCGGCGTGTGTGCCAATGGTTGGCATTGCAGCAGTGGGAATTGCGCCCGACTATCGAGGCAAAGGGGCAGCAATCGCCCTGATGCAAAACATGCTGCAAGAACTTCACGCTCAAGGAAGGCCGCTTTCAGTTTTGTATTCGGCGGCTCAACCTCTCTACCGCAAAGCCGGGTATGAACAAGCCGGAACCCTTTGCACCTGGAAGATTGCCACCAGCAGCATTGAGCTTCGAGACGATTCAATGCCGATCGAGCCAATCTCGCTTGACCCGACTGAATTTGCCGCCCTTTATCAACAGCAAGCCCAACAAATTAACGGCTTTCTCGATCGCAATTCTGCGATTTGGCAAGGGCTGTTAGAATCTCGAAAAGACATTCCTCCTTATGCTTATCGACTGGGGACAGCCGCCCAGCCAGAAGGCTACATCATTTTTCAGCAGCAGTGTGAAGGCGATCGCTGGCGGCTGGTGGTGAAAGATTGGGTGTTGCTAACGCCTGCTGCGGTCAGACGATTTTGGTCTTTTATGGCGGCTCATCGTTCTCAAATTGAGACAATTCAGTGGCGAAGCGCTGCGATCGACACGTTAACCCTGTTTCTGCCAGAGCAAAACAATGTCAAAATTCGATCGCTGACTCGCTGGATGCTGCGAATTGTCAATGTTCGGCAAGCTCTTGAAGCCCGCAAATATCCAGCAGGCATCGCAGCAGAATTGCATTTTGAGATTCAAGACCCGTTACTGCCTGCCAATGGGGGAAAATTAATTCTGACCGTTGCCAATGGCGTTGGAACTGTGACCGATGGAGGGCGAGGAGACTTGCAGATTGAGGTCAGCAGCTTATCACCGCTTTACACTGGGTTGTTTTCTCCTCGTCAGTTACAGGGGTGCGATCGCTTAACAGCAACCGATTCTGCTTTGACGATCGCCACCCAACTATTTGCAGGATCGCCTCCCTGGATGCCTGATCATTTTTAGTTCTGGCTAGATGCCACTTTGCAAGCAGCGTCTGCACCTGACTCAGGCGGCAACAGCGCGACGACATGAGGAACCGGACGAGGTATGTAACTCATCATCGACTCACCTTGATAGGCAAGAGAGGCGCTGGCTCCCGAATCGAGCATGATCGCATCTCGCAATCCAGCTCGACTAAGCACTTCTCCAAACTTTACCGAGTTGACATAATCACCCGATACGCCGACTACCGGACGGTTTGCCCAGTCGATGCCCCAAAAGGCCCGATCGCGCTCCGCATCAAATCCATACAGTTTGCCAAAGCTTTGAGCGTCTTGAGGCAGACCGTCTTTGACCAGCCAAGCCGCCGCAACAAAAGCATCAGTTAGCCCAGGTAAGTCACTCTCCATGCCAGCCTGGGTGTTGTGCCGACTGGGATCAAAGGGAACAAACCGCACCGTGCTGGCGTTGATCAGCACCAAGGGTCGTCCTTGAATCAGAGGCAGTTCTTTAGGATTTCCGGGAATGAATTTGCCTGTGGTTTGACTGAAAATTGGGCCAATCATTTGATTAGAATCGAGAGATTTGAGCGAGAAAAAAGTCCCGTCAACCGCTGCGATCGCCCTCGTTTTAGCGATAATTTCAGGAACTTGATAGCGCTTGTCTGCGTGAATGGTGATCGGTTTGCCGCCAGACGCAAAAATTAACGGCACCTTACTGACTGTCGTGCGAGTCAGTTGAACGGGCGCATAAAAGTTTGATGAATCGCCCAAAAAGCTGAGAGCCGGCCCGCCATCAGCTTTTTCGATTACCTCTGCTAATTGAGACTGACCGATGCGATCGATCGTCAACAAATTCTCTGAATCTTCAGCAAATCGAGTTTCTTCATCATTCATCGTCCAGGCGGCTTCATATCCAGCTTGCTGAATTCCTTGCTGAACGCGATCGTCATTCTTGCCAGAAGGATAAACAAAATACTTAATCGATTGACTGAGTTCTGTTTCTAAAATGCGCTTCGACTCGACAAATTCCTGCTGAAGCTGCGCGTCTGTAGACTCTCTCAAATCGAGAGGATGAGTGAGACTATGAGACGCGATCGTCACTAATGGATCGGCTGCCATTTCTCGAAGTTGTGCCCAGCTAATGCTCGATCGCCCTTTTGTCGTGCCCATTTTAGATGGGTAAATGGCAAACGCACCGGGATATCCATACTTCTTTAATAGGGGATACACAAATCGATAATGTCCTTGATAGCCATCGTCAAAGGTCAGCACGATCGGCTTTTTGGGCAACGGAATTCCGGTCTTGAGATGTTCGACTAACTGATCTAAACTAATCGGCGTGAGGCCATTTTTTTGAATTAATTGCAGCGCTGCCTCAAACTCTTCGGGCGTGACATCAAAGAAAACTTTTTTCTCGGCAATGATGTCGTGATACATGACCACGGGAACTTTTGCCAATCGTGCCCGCCCATGAATTTGAGGGAACGGTGGGGCAGCGGTCGTATCTTTCCAAGCTGGGGCGATCGCTTCTAATTGACCGCTCACGTTTGCATCTCGAACCGAGTGATTTGCTCCACCAAGCGCCGCAGGGTTGCCCATAGAGGTCGAAGCTTGATATCCGATCGAGTTGCCTTGGCGACACAAAGGAGTCAAAGAAATATCAAAATTGGAGAGAATCGGCGAAAATCTCTTCGCAGCCAGCAGACCTACTCCTGCGGGGTTAATCAGTGATAGTTTGGGCAGCATCCCATTTGAGGTAGAAACGACGAGTGAAAGCGTCAAAACAAATAAAGGCAGGCTGATCAGCATGAAGCGGTTAAGCCTGGACTTTAGATACCCGCGTTTCAGCAGACTGAGAAATTTAGTCCAGTGGGATAGCTTCATAAATCAACGTTAGCAGCAACTCTGTTGCTAGATCTAACCGATTTTGCGGCAATCTCAAGGTGTTATGGATCACATCCCCTAAATCTCTCAATCAGCGACTGAGAGAAAGAGCTTTATTTCCTGATCATGGACTCAATCTCCTGTATTGATATTGATGTGTTGGACTGATCGGGAAGCTCAACCACAATCAAATAGCCCGAAAAATTCTGTCCACCAGCGGCGGTTAGGGCACTCAAGATCTTGGGCATATCGGCTTGCTGAAGTCGTCCCGTTTGATCATAGAGTTCTAGAGCAGAAAGACAGCCGATCGTCGGATTCCAACCCGCACTGTCTGGGTAGCGGCTGTTATTTGTGAAAAAGGTTGGCGCTTCCCCACTTCCATGCACTCGGAATAGCCCTCGACCCGCTTTCCCTGCCCAATAGCTCTGCTGCATCGAAAAATCGTTACGCCAAGCAGGAGGCAGCAGTGACTGATAGGCAGACAACCCACTGATTTGACCCGGACGATTGGGCAAAAATGCTTTCACTCCAGGCTCAAACGGAGTGAACAGCTTGACTAACGAAAAGGTGCCATAGGCTCTAAAAAACTCGGTATCGGGTTGAGGAACACTGCCCTCTAAGCGATAGATCCCCTGCGGGGTTTGCCCACGAGTGAAGACGCTGGATAAGCCATGCAGCGATCGCGTCAGCAAGGGCACTGACCACAACTGACCGTTTTGACGAACAAACTCACCCTGGCGATCTTTTAAAATCGTTTGACAGAGAACGCCGCGATCGGGTCGGCAAATCACATACATCTGAAGCTGACCAGGGGCAATTGTCCAGGTCAACAGATCCTTTAAAGGCGGTGTGACACGGGGACGATCAAGACTCTCGATCGTTTGCAGCGTCGTGAATAGAGCCGGGTGATTGCGCCATTGAGGAAAGCGTTGCTGAATGAGATCGCGCCACTGCGATCGCGTCTCGGAATCAGCACCGCCTTGCACCAATGCCGAAACTGCCATGGCAACCCACTCTGCATCAGAACTGCGCTCAAGGGTTTGTAAAAACTGCTGCTTGACACCCTCATATTGAGCAGGATTGCTGAGATAAAGCTGCGTTCCGACCTGCATTGCCATTTCAAGGGTTCGTCCTTGAGCGCTGGAGAGGTTACGGTGAGTAGTCAACGAGAGAATTTGAGCGATCGCCGCATCAACTGACGCAAGCTGAGGTTCTGTGATCGCAGTTGACCAGAGCAAATTGCGCCAATAGCGTTCGTTAGCGTCGTTGACCGGGTAGCGGCTGAGATCGTAGCGATCGGGGCGCGTTTGGTTCACCTGCTGTTCGCGCTGTTTAGCTCTGGCTGCGGCAGTAGCTTGAGGAATGGTTGTTTGCGATCGGGCAGGAAGCGCGAGAAAAACTCCTCCAACGATCAGTAGGCTAGTTGCCCGCAGCAAGAGTTTCCAGGTTTTTTGTAGTAACGTTTTTTGCGCGTTCATGTTGGTATCAAATCTTCGCGTTTAATTTCCAGCACTCAGTTGGCTGCGGCTTGTTAGTAGACGATCGCGTAGTTCAACCGGATTGAATCAAGTTTAGGGCTAGGTTGGGACAGTATAACTCAGGCGTTTGAAGCACTCCTTTTCCTCTGTTTGTCAAGAAATGTATCTGACATTAAAGACGAGTATCTAGCTCGAAAGATAATCAACTACTGTAAGCAGCTTTCTCAGACATCACTTCTCCCGACAGAACTAGGTTTCTGAGGTGAGTATAAAGATTGTTTAATTTTTGTAACACTTTATGATAGTTTGAGACTGGAGGTAGAACCGTAGTCCGAGGATGTCTTGCTTCACCTTTGGTCAGTTGAAAACTTAATGAGGTAGCCCTTCGTATGGCCATTACTATTGATTCCGCTCGTGGTATTTTCCCTGGCACCCTGTCGGCTGATGCTGTGCCAGCACTGACCGCACGATTTAACCAACTCAGCGCCGAAGATCAACTGGCGTGGACATGGTTTGCTTTCTTGGAAATGGGCAAAACAATCACGGTTGCGGCTCCAGGTGCAGCCAGTATGCAGTTTGCTGAAGGAGTTTTGAACCAAGTCAAGAAGATGACCTTTGATGAGCAGACTCAAGTCATGTGTGATCTGGCAAACCACGCTGACACGCCGCTCTGCCGTACTTATGCTACCTGGTCGCCCAACATCAAGCTAGGATTTTGGGATCAGCTTGGAAAATGGATGGAGCAGGGCGTTGTCGCGCCGATTCCGGTTGGCTACAAACTTTCAGCCAACGCCAATGCTGTTTTAGAAACTCTCAAAACCCTAGATCAAGGACAACAGATCACGGTTCTGCGGAACTCTGTTGTAGACATGGGGTTTGATGCTGGTAAACTCGGCGGCTACACCAGAGTTTCTGAGCCTGTTGTCGCGCCTAGAGAGCTGTCTCAGCGCACTCAAGTCACCATTCAAGGTCTCGACAACCCGACCGTGTTGAGCTACATGAACAACTTGAATGCCAATGACTTTGACGAACTGATCAAACTGTTTTTGGCAGATGGTGCGTTGCAGCCTCCCTTCCAGAGACCGATCGTGGGCAAAGATGCGATCATGCGGTTCTTCAAAGAAGAATGCCAGAACCTCAGTTTGCTGCCAGAGCGAGGTGTCGCTGAACCCGCAGACGATGGCTACACTCAGGTGAAAGTCACGGGCAAGGTTCAGACTCCCTGGTTTGGCGCAGCCGTTGGCATGAATATGGCTTGGCGGTTTTTGATCAACCCCGAAGGCAAAATCTTCTTCGTAGCCATTGACTTGTTAGCGTCTCCTAAAGAGCTTTTGAATCTAGTTCGTTAGGAAGCGTGGGACGAAGCGATCGCTGATGATCTCGGTGAGCGCTCTCTTAATCAGGAGCGCTCTCTTATTCTGAGCAAACGGAACAATCTTAATCAACTAACTACCGCGAAATTTTAGATTGAATCATGCAAGTGAGTGAAGCTGAGTGGACTGATGTTGAGAAGAAGGTAGCTCGAACTGCCTTTGATAAAGCTTATGAGCGAGAGATTGAGGCTTTGCTGAAACAGGTTCGAGAGCAAGCAAGCACGATCGTAGACCTGAGTAATCTCTGGCAGTTACACGATTTCTTGAGTGCTAAACGCTATGGAATCGAGGGCAAGTACGACTACCAATACGCTGGTTTGCTCTTTGTCTTTGCTGGGTTGGTCAAGGAAGGCTGGCTGCATCTGAACGAATTGGAAGGGTTGGATAAAGGCAAGCTGTCCAAAGTTGCTGCCTTATCACGGATGTAGTTTGATGACACTCGGTCTTTTTTTTCAGCGCTTTTCGGCAGCAGTGTGGAGGCGATCGCTAGTTTGCTTTTACTCGCTGGTAGGCAAAAGCTGTCATTTTCGCTACCTCAGTCTGATGTCTTAAATAGTAGGCAACTACCGAATAAATATCGGAAATCTGAAGTAAGGGATAATGTTCCCCAATTTCTGCTGCTGCCCCTTCAAGAAAAGCTGCAACAACTGTATCCAAAGTGATGCGCTCTAGCAATGCGAACAACCCCCTTTGCATCAGCTACAAGTGGAATCGTCTCAACGGTAGGGACAAGCAGCATTTTGAGATCAAGATGGTTCTAGTTTTGTCTCTACTATAAGCCCAAGCTGAATCAGTCGTCACATTTTTAGATTTTTCAGCGTGTATATCGAGCGTCATTTTGAACAAACCGAAACACAACCAATAAGACAGCCACCACCAGTAGCGGTTTTCAGCTTTTTTGTAATAACGTTTTTAACTGCGCGTCCATTGTGTTTATAGGCGAAACTAGCGATTAAACTAAGCTCTACGCCCGCAGCAATTAGGCAGTTTGAAGTGTACTAGGCTCAGGGATAGGTTCACCTTCCGTTTGCCAAGCTTCCAAGTATATTTCAATGACTTCTTCACCATTACGAATTGCTTGCTCACGAGTCATGCCATGAGTGCAAGGCATCACGACACGATCGGCAAACTCTGGAATCGTAACCAAGAAAAGCTGATCTTCGTTTGACCACTGAACAACCATACTGTACTTATTCATGAGTCCTTATTTTTCTCGTGTGCTTTACTGCTTCAACTCCTTTGATTAGCTGGTAGTTGCACTGACGATCGCTTCATCTGTGATTCTAAAATCGCACC
This sequence comes from Phormidesmis priestleyi ULC007, assembly GCF_003003695.1. Lineage (NCBI taxonomy): Bacteria > Bacillati > Cyanobacteriota > Cyanophyceae > Leptolyngbyales > Leptolyngbyaceae > Phormidesmis > Phormidesmis priestleyi. The sequence continues at coordinate 157,462 of NZ_PVWG01000008.1, read as the reverse complement.
ATAAAGCGGACTCGTTGCCATCAATTCATCGTGGGTGCCTTGGGCAACCAATCGCCCTTTATCCATCAACAAAATGCGATCGGCGTTTTGAACCGTGCTAATGCGTTGAGCGATCACAAAAGCAGTGCAAGTTTTGCGACGCATCAAATCATCTAGCGCGGCTTGAATCTGAGATGCCGTTTGAGCATCGACCGCCGAAGTGCTGTCATCTAAAATTAGGATTCGATAATCGGTTAACAAGGTTCGTGCGATCGCGATCCGCTGCTTTTGTCCGCCTGACAAACCGACTCCTCGCTCTCCAACTAGGGTGTCATAGCCATCGGGCAACTCACTGATAAAGTCGTGAATTTGTGCCGTTTTTGCCACCTCAATCACCCGATCGAGCGACGCATCAGAATCCGCATAGGCAATGTTTTCGCGAATGGTGCCACTAAACAACGTCGTGGATTGAAAGACAATGCCAATCCGCGATCGTAAACTGGCTAACGTAAAATCTCGCACGTCTCGCCCATCAATCCGCACTGAGCCTGACCTGACATCATAAAAGCGCGGAATCAGATTCATAATGGTGCTTTTGCCAGAACCTGTCATGCCGAGAATGGCAATCAGTTCGTTGGGCTTGGTTTCAAACGAAACTTCTTTGAGCGCTTCGATCGTCGCACCCGGATATCGAAATGAGACATTCTCGAAGGTGATTCTGCCGCCACATTGCTCAAACGGGATTGCACCGCGACGATCGCGAATATCAATTTCAGTGTCTACGACTTCATAGACTCGTTTGGCAGAAGCAGCGGCTTGCGCGATCGCGGGTGCCGCAAATCCAATTAGCAAAATTGGCTGAAGAATAAACAAAAGATAGGAGTTAAACGCGACTAGCTCTCCGATCGAAAAGCGTTGATTAATCACTTCTGCTCCACCATATCCGACGACTGCCAGCGTGATTAAATTACTCAATAAAAAGATGATTGGAAATGTGCCGCGAATGGCGCGAATCGTTTTCATGTTCGCAGTCACCAGCTCATTGTTTAGCATTGTGTAGCGCGATAGCTCTGTCGATTCGCGCACAAACGCTTTGACGACTCGCACCCCTTGCAAATTTTCTTGCAGCACTGCATTTAAGTCACCTAACTGTTCTTGCACTTGCCCAAACAAGGTGCTGTTTTTGCTAAAAAATTGTGCCAGCAGCCAGCCCGCGATCGGCACTACTGTCAGCGTAATCAGCGCTAATCGCCAATTCATCACGAGCAAAATTGTAGAGATCGTCACTAAAGTCACGATCGCGCCCAGAACTTGAATAAAACTGGTGCCCACAAAGGTGCGAATTTGTTCGATATCACTGGTGACGCGGGTGAGCAATTGCGAGGTTTGCGCCTGGTCGTGATAGCTAAAGCTGAGATTTTGAATTTTGCTAAAAATCTGATTGCGTAACTGGTAGGCAACGCCTTGCGACGCGGCTTCTGCCCAAAAACTCTGCCCAAAGTTAAACAAGCCCCGCGCGATCGCCGCGACGACCATCCAGCCTGCACTTTGCAGTGCGATCGACAGGTTTTTTGGAGTGATGCCCTGGTCAATGCCCCAGCGAAAGAGTTGCGGAGTGATGGCGTTGGCAACCGTCAGCAGCAGCAGACTCACGAAAGCGCCGATCGCTGCAAATCGATAGTCTTTTAAGCTCTTTAAGACGCGACGCAGTGAGACCATAGGCGCATCTTCGGGTCTGGGTGAATTATTCATAGCGGGGCAGTTTTAGGATCGTGGATTAAATCATATCGGTTATTTGCAATGGTAACGGGCGGCAGTGCCATGCCCTTACACAAATTCCGGCTTTATCTAATTCCCAATCCTTATAACCTGGAACCTGGCTTCTCGATCGCGATCAGTTTTGCAATTTATCTAACATGGGTTATGGTCTATTGAAATGGCTGCTGAAATGGGTGAAGTTGCCTAACGGCTTATTTTGCTCACAAACTGCTGCCAAACGCTCGATTTCTTAATCACTTGTGGCGTTTCAGGAGGCTTCGGTTCGTGAAGATAACGGTAGTGTTCCCAAATCTGCCAGTAGGGGCAACCGGGCTGAATGCGAATTCCCGCCCAGTGTAAATATTGCAGGGGTTGGTCAACGCTGGGGTCGATCAGGCAATCGCCATCTACTACAAAATGTGAACTGCCTGCCCAGTTACCCGGTGCGCCATTGGGTCTGCGAATGATATTAAACCGACGAGCAATGCGCTTGAGAATCATGTAGTTGATGATAGGCTGATCTGAGGTTTTTTGAGAAAAGTCAAAATATTCAGGGTGAGCCGCGCATTCTGCAAATGTATCGTAGAGATCTTGTTCAGAAATCAAGCCTTTCTTAGATGCCCAAAAGCCACCATTAAAAATATCTTTAAGTTCGTTTTCGGTGAAGAGATTATCTTCAACAACTTTAGGAGTAAATACGTTTTTGATGCCACCTAAATGCTGATAATCACAAGAGAGAAAATCGTATTCAGAGAAGTAATTTAAGTTGTCAATCAGTTTTTCAAAAACAACTATATCGGTGTCGATATACAGGAACTCGTCAAACTCACCGAACCAACAAGCTTGCTTACGAAATTGATTGGGTCGCGCAAAAAAATCACCGCCAAAGATCTCGTGTAATCGATTCGATAAGCGATCGATAAACTCCAAATCCTCATATACGCGCACTCCATGTCGTTCTTTGAGAATCGCTGCAACCTGGTGATAATTGTCATCATAGGGAATGAGCACGATCGGGATTTCTAAATCATGAACCCGAATGCTGTTAACCAACGCGATCGCGTGGTCGGTTACTTTGTCATTTGCAGTAATATAAATGCCGCGGCTCATAATGAAATTCCTTGTCTTGCTAACTGAAGTTTTTGAAGAATTCGATTGATGAAACGATTGGTTAAGGCAGGTCGATTCTCAGGTTCATGCAGATAGCGGTAATGCAAAAAGATGTCTTGATAGGGAAAGTCGATCGTTTTTCCTGCACAAAGTTGGCTAAATAAACTAGATGCCAATCCAATGTAATGCAGATAAGTTAGCCGATTGCCTTGATCGTAGAGCAAATGATCGCGTTCTTTAAAGTGCAGCGATGTGACACAACAACCCGTGCTTTGATCAGCAGGTAACTCTAAAGCAAAGTTATAAATTGAGCGGTTTGAGCGCATCATCATATAGTTCACGATCGTTTGGTCTGGAGCTTTTGAATAGAGAAGCTCAACTTCTCCATGAGATAGGTTTTTGAGCAGTCGATCGAGATCTTCTTGGCTAAATATTCCCCGTTTTGACCCATATAGACCAGCGCAAAAAATTTCGGAACTAATACGATCGCGCGTGAAGGTTTCTAACAGCTTCTCAGACCCTACGTTATAGACATGGGTTGGATCTTTGTACTGAAAATCATACACAACACAATCGGATTGACTGAGTTGGTTAAAAATCGGTTCCAGTGAGTTTAAAACTAGAATATCTGCATCTAAATAAATAAAGTTTTCAAACATGCCTTCAAAAGCACAAAAACGGCGATGCATTCCCATGCGATAAACCTCTAGCACACCATTTTTTCGCCAGGTGTCTTTGATGATTGGATGAGTTTCCCAAACTTCTCTCACAAAGGTTTCCCATCGATCGATGCACGCTTGATCTTCAAATAGAAAAACGTTTTCTCGTGTTTGAATCTCTTGACGAATTTTATCTAACCGATCGTCATAAGGGAGAATGCAGACTGGAAATAAATCTCCTGCATTGACTTCGATGCTGTTTAGCAGCGCCACAAGCTGATCATAAACCACATCATTAGCGAGAATATAAATACCGTTTTTCATTATCGAAGTTACGCAAAGTTTTTAGAAAAATTCGATACCCATTCCATGAGATTTAACTTGTGCAAAATGATTTGTCTTGCCTCTGCGATCGCGTCTTTTGCTTCATGCCAAGCGTCTGGCGTAGCAGTCACTTCTTGAATATATTGCAATCCTTTTTCATCTAAACTAGGAAGCCGAAGATAACTCCCTGGAGGTAATAGTTTATCGGCTGCGGAACCTCCATAGTAAATTGGCAAACACCACGACAGTAAGGAATCCCATAGCTTTTCACTAACATACCAATCATTGTCAGCATAGTTCTCGATCGACAAGTTGTAATAGTAGGGAGCCATGCCATACCATTTATTGCCGATCGCGCCTTTTGAGTCTGCCCAATCTGGCAAATCTCGTCCATAAAAATCGATGTCTAGCTGACTCGATCGCAGCAGTTTCAAAAAGTCTAATCGTTTGCGATGATTGGCAGTGCGGTTAATGCCTGATGTAATCCAGCTACAAGGCTTTTTTTTCTCTGGAATATGCCGTTCTGCTAAGTCGTGAAAGGGATTGGTCACATACCAAATTGCAGGCATAAAGTCGGGGACGGGCGCAAAGTCATCAGGCCCCGAAATGTGTCCACAATAAGGTTTTGCTTTCTCATAAAAGTCGATATTTTTTTGGACAACTTCCTCTAAAGGAGGTTCTCGCATTAGAAAAATAGTACGCTCTTGAGGAACTCCACGCAGTTTGGCTTGCAGCGATCGCGTCTCTTTTTCATAGCGTTTCTGTTGACGCTGCGCGTTTAACCAATTTGTATTTTGGGGCACTTCTGGAAAAGAATTAAAGTTATAAAGCAGCAAAAAATCTGGTTTTTCAGCTTTTGCCAACATTTGAACATTGCCCCAAACTCCAAACGGGTGAGGAGTTTGTTGCCAAAGCCAATCAACTGGGCTAGGGTTTAGTCCGCTATAGCTACTAATCATTCCAACAATCTTTTTAGTCATATATCCAGTCTTATTTATGAGTTTAAATTTATGGTCGTAGGTCGCATCTTTTCATCTACATAGCTCAAAATCTTTTCAATGCGATTTTCCCAAGAAAACTGTTGTCCAAATTCAATATTTTCTGCATATCCTTCAATCTTTCGAGGATATCTTTTGAGAGCAGATTGAAGACAATCTGAGAACTGGATCGGATCATCTGGCTCACACCAATCCATCGCTAAGTGAGGCAATTTGAATTCCAGCAAAGGCACGATCGTGGTCGCTACGATCGGCGTTCCAGACGCAATATATTGAAAAAACTTAACGGGATTCGTAAAATCGGCTTCCTTCCCAGAGCAGTGAGGATGCGCCAAAACATCAGCCGCTTGAAACAAACTCACTAATCGTTGACGAGGCAAAATCCAGCCTAAGAATGTGATGTTCTCAACGCCTTTTTGCTGAGAAAGTTCTCGATAAGCGTCAACTTGAAAATCTGTGCCGCCAGTCACTACAAACTGAATTTCAGGCAACTCTTTAGCAACCTCAATTAAAAGGTCAACACCTTTAAATCGATAGAGCGCTCCAGAGTAAACAACTAACTGGTTTCTTCCATCTTTTAATAATTCTCGCCGCCAACTTTCAGCCTCTTGAGGTTGTCTAATTAAGAACGATCGCTCAAATCCATTATGGAGCGCAACGGCTTTTTCTGGTGGCATTCCGCACCGCACTAGGTTTTCTTGCGTCAGTTTAGATTGGGTAATCGCAACTTGAAACAAAGGACTCGAAACAATCTCTTTTTCAAACGGAGTTTCTTGGTAATAGTGAGCCTCATAAATCACCGGAATCTTATTTTTAATAGCAGCTTTGGCAAAGTTCCAATTGCGAGTATGAACTAACTTTATTGTTGGCAGAATATGAATTGGCAAATAATATTTACAAACGATCGTGCTGGAGTTTGTGAGTTTGTCAGAGGTGTGATCGGATAACCAGGGCATCGGAAGTGGAGCAATGTTTAAATGCTCTTGAGTGTCATAAAACTCTGCAAAAGCTCGATCGGGTTTCTGTAGTTTGAACGGAGCCATCCACGCGATCGGATTATATCTACCTAATGTTTGATCAGGGTAAGTCAACACTGCCGAATAACCAAGATTTGCAGCCGCATTTGCACACAAAACATCGTGAATTTCATGAGCCGTATCTGGCTTAAGCGACAAATGATTTGAGAAGAAAAGATAATGCTTTTTCAAAATAATCTCCTCTATTCTGCGGTGACTTGCTGAGTGCAAATCGGCTGCTCATTTTCTGAAAACTGCATCGTGTAAAGACGGGCATATAGCCCCTGTCTCTGCAACAAACTCTCGTGATTGCCCACTTCGACAACCTGACCTTTATCAAGCACCGCAATCTGATCTGCTTTCTGAACGGTTGAGAGACGGTGAGCAATCACCAGCGTGGTGCGATCGCGGCTCAATTCATCCAGAGCTTGCTGCACGAGTCGCTCAGAAACGGTGTCAAGCGCACTCGTTGCTTCGTCGAGAATCAAAATATCAGGGTCACGCAGTAGCGCCCGCGCGATCGCCAGACGTTGACGCTGACCGCCCGACAACATTACGCCGCGATCGCCGATCGCAGTATCAAACCCTTGAGGCAAGTTGACAATAAATTCGTAAGCGTTAGCGCGTTTTGCGGCTTCGACAATCTGCTGATCGGTGACTTGCTCACAGGCATAAGCGATGTTGTTACGCACCGAGTCGTTAAACAGAAACGTATCTTGACTGACGATGCCCATTGACTGACGAAGCGATCGCACGTCTAAATCTCGGAGGTCGCGATCGTCGATCATGATCCGTCCGCGAATGGGGTCATAAAATCTGGGCAGTAAGTCTGCGATCGTAGACTTTCCTGCCCCGGATGAACCGACTAACGCCAACGTTGTTCCTTTGGGCAACCACAGATCGATTTGGTCTAATACCAACCCTTCATAACCAGGGTAAGCAAACGAAAGTCCCTCAAATCGGATGCCCTCTTGCAGACGCTGATAGGGCTGAGTGCCCAGACTCATAAACGGCTTATTGTCACGGCGCAGAAAATCATGCACCACTGCAACGCTAGGAGCCGCCCCCGCAAATCCGCCCCGAATTCCGTTCAACTGCGAGACAAATGGCAAAAGACGAAACAAAATCAGTAAATAAGTCAGCAGCACCGTCGATAGCGATGCAAGCTGAGTTGCAAAGAACATTCGACCGAGAATGACGATCGCTAGCACTGTTAAAATTCCTGCCATTTCGTTAACAGGTGCGATTAAGGCAGTGTTAGCTTGAGCGTTAAATTCTGCTTTTTCACGATCGTGAATCAGGTCTTCTATTCGCTGATATTCTCGCAATTCGTTGCCCGTAGCTTTGACCAATCGCATCCCGTTGAGAATCTCTAACAGTCTGATGGAATATTCGCGTGAGGAATCAGATAGCTGTTGTCCAAATTTTTTGGCTCTAACCACAAAATAGTGATTGGCAATCGACACAAACAGCAACAGCACCGTAGACACTACCGTTAATTGCCACGAGATCGCCAGTAATAACGCCACAAATACCAAAATAGTAATAGCAGTGGTCAAAAGTTGAATTGCAATTCGGATTGCATTCGCAGCTAACCCAACTTCACCACCGAGACGATTAATTAAATCGCCGACTTTAGTTTTAGCGTAGAAATCTAAATCGACTTCTAAAAGCAGTTTTAGCGCTTCTTGACGAATCTCGTTGACCAGCGATCGCGATAAATGACTCGATGCCAAAGTGCTGGCATAAGTGGTGACATTTTTGAGGGCGATCGCAATTAAGATTACGCCCATCATCAACAGCAAATTCGAGTTGTTTCCCCCGCTCAAAGCCGAGAAAATGGGATGTAAAACGGGCGGTACTCCTTTAAGACTAATGTCTTGCCCTAAAAATCCCAAAATCACTGGCACGATCAGAACGGTGCTGACTCCATTAAACAGCGCTCCTGAAAATCCAAGAACGATCGTGAGAGCCACCCAAATCGGGTGCTGAAGGGCAAATTTTAGGAGTAGTTTGTTAGGAGACATGCGAGATTTTGAAAGACTTTGAATCTTGCTCCCCTCGCCTGTGGGAGACGGGCTGGGGGTGAGGGTCTTAAGTTTAGTTTTGTCCACTTACTTATTTATCCCGATCTTTAGCGGAAGTTATCGAGCGATCGCAAAAATAATTTAAAACTTTTACGAACGATCACCGTGAAAAGACGGAGACGTTGCGTAAACTTGCGGAGAAAACCCTCGCCCCTCTAGTCGTGAGACTCCTTGCTTATGCCATCATGCTCGTCTCAAAATCTCGCAAGTTGGTCGCTTCGAGGGTATAGCTTCTGCCGTAGATGATCGGCTCTTTTCCGATCGCTTTAAGAACTTGCCTAACCTCAAGATTAGAAATCGTCGCCAAATCCCGATTGGTGGTGATCGCTAGCGCTGCGGCGATTCCGACACCCTGACCGACCGCCACATTAAATTCTACAATTCTGCCAGCCGCACAACCATAGCCGTCAAAGCCTGATGCAGGACTAACCACAGCCAGATTGGGAACCGATTTTAGCAAGGCATGACGAATGCCAATGTTAAAGAGCGGCGATTTGTGAAAGCTGATGCTGGGAAAGCCTTGGGCATGGGCTTTTAGACCTAATCCGTCAATGCCTCCCCGCACGTCTAAGGCATAGCCAAATGTGCCGATCGCGTCATCTTTAAAGGTGCCGCCTTCGAGCATTCGAGCGCCGCTCAGAGGCTCAACCACCCCAGTCACATTTCCGGCATGACGGATATAAAGCTCTTTGGCAGGTCGGACACTTGTGGCTCCTAAACTCTTCATGAAGCGATCAACAAACGTCATTTCTGCCACGATCTCAGGAGTCGGCTTTGCGGCTGATCGAGCGATCACTTCGGCTTGAGAGCCAGTGACACTGCACAGCAGAGCGTTCCAAGACAGTCTGCCGCCCGGAAGAATCGCAATATTGGCTGCGTCAAAAATGGCACCACTCTTAGAGAGCACAAACTGTTTGCCTCGAAAAGCGTGATAGACGATCGACAGTGCTTTGCAGCGAACATCGATGTGGTCAGAGCCGACGTGCATCGTTTTCAACTGACCCTTGTCATCGAGCAAATCTTTTTTAAACCAATCCGCCAGCTTGGAATCAGCGCCAGCCGCAATCTGAATAAATTTTTGAGCTTGGACATCTTTGGGGTCGGTCAAGCGCTTTAGGTAGTCTAACTCGACTTGTTTAAGCCGCGTCATCGTCAGCCCTTGAGTCTCAAAGGTGAGCGTTACGGGCAGTTCTGATCCGGGCAACCCAAAAGTGCCAAAGCCCTTTAGCTTGTTTGCCCCCGCAGCTTGCGCCAATTCTGCGTTGACCGTGCAATCGATGAACTGTTTGGCTAAAAACGTGGTGCCGTTATCTAGCAGAATTCCCGCAATTTTTGAGTCATTTATAAGCACCGATCGAATCTCAATGCGGCTAATAATGTCGGTGCCCGCTTCGCTCAACATCTTTCGCAGTGCAGCATCGGCTTTGCCAGGGTCGAGCGCGATTTCGGTCACGCCCGATCGCTGCAAAAATTCTTTATAAAGGAATGCAGGGTCACCAAACATAGACAAGCCCAGTTTTTTGCGAATGTCGTCTGGGACGTGCGTCCGATCGAGATATGCCAACCCGCCTCTGACCAAGTGCCCACCCACACCATCGGGCGAGTTGCCTTTAAACATCACTAGCGTTTTAGGATTTTTGCCAGTTTTACTTCGACGGCGAAACTCTCTAGCCGCGCTGACGATCGCTAACAGTCCGGGGACTTCATCTCCAAAGCAAATAATGTCATAGGTGCGGGTGGTAGAAGGTGTGGCTGTAGTCATGACGAAGGTAACTCCCGAATACTGAATCGATTCTAGAGATAAATCCAGCGATGGGAGGATGAATTTCGCAAAACTCTTTAATCAGGCGGAAATTTAGGTCGATAGAGCGTCGTAGAAAATAGTTTCGCGAAGGCAGAACGCCGATCGCTAACGGTCTCCCCTGATAAATTCCACATCGTCTCATAGAAGAAGAACGAGACTCCGGCAAACTTACGATCGCGAACAACTTGAACTTGATCTTGAATCTGTTTAAAGGCAACAGGACGATCTTTCAGTCCCGTTAAAATGCCGACTCCGGTTGGAATGTGCGATCGCGCTGCCTGCACTTCGGGACGCATTAATTCATCTGCAAATCCCTGAAGACTGTCTCGGTAGACTTGCAAAACCAACTCTTCTAACAATCCCGTCTGTTCCCAAGTGCGCCAATCTTGCAACGAATGCGTGTAAGAAAAATCGTAATTATTGGGCGACAGAGAGATCAAAACGTGATTCTTTCGAGCTTTAACAGACTCGAAAACTTGCGTCATGAATGCTGTAATTTTATCGGCTCTCCATTTTGTCCAAGCTGGGTCTTGGGCATTCGCTGGCGGAGATTTTCCTGCGTTTTCTTTTTGGTAAAGCGCAACCGTAAAGTTATCGTAGCCAAATTCAAACGGCAGTCCAAAATGATCATCAAACTGAATGCCATCGATATCGTAATTGTTAACCAGTTCTAGAATCAAACTAGAAATGAACTTTTGCACCTCTGGCTTAAACGGGTTGAGCCACACACGCGGATATTTGCCTTCTTGCCAGATTTGCGTTTTGTCCGATCGCTGAGTCAACCAATCAGGGTGCAGCCGCGCTAGCTCCGAGTCAGCAGGTGCCATAAACCCAAACTCAAACCACGGAATCACACTCAATTTGCGTTGGTGTCCCTGTTCAACAAATTCTTTGAGCATATCGCGATCGTTCAGCCCCACCGCTTCGGGTCGCGGATCATAGGCAACTCCGATCGTTTGTTTTGCCGTCTCGCTAGGATAGAGCGTGTAGCCCCAATTCCACACGGCTGGATAGAGGGTGTTGAGATTTGCGTCTGCCAATTCTTGGACAGTTTTGGTGAGCCGATCGCGACTAAACATCACATCACTATCAATATTCGTCAGCCAAACCCCGCGAATCTCACTCAGTTGGGCTGCTGGCTTTCCAGCCACGTATCGCTCGGGCACCAAAGCAGTCGTACCCGGTAGAGCGCGACACAGAAAAGCAGCAATGTCTCCCCGCGTCGCAGGCTGATTCGGGTTCAATTGTTTGACGCTGGGATAGTTGACCACGATGCGCTGTTCGGTGGCACCTGCGATCGTATTCTTTGCATAGTCTGGAATGCTCTGAGCATCGCTAAAAACAGCCAATGTCTCAGCAACAGGCTGCTTCGGGGCATAACCCACGCCACTCGCTAAGGCTGCCAGCGCCTGCACACGAGGAATATTTTGATTGGGTCGAAAGGTCTTGTCGGGGTAGCCAGAAAAGAAATTTGCGTTCACGGCTGCCGAAATCGCACCCGCCGCCCAAAATCTACCCGGAATATCCCGAAATTGAATATCCCTACTCGGAATTGTGGCATTCACCACGCCCGGAAAAGCCGTGACCAGCAAAGCTGCATATTCTGCGCGAGTCACCGGGCTGTTGGGGCGAAAAGTCCGATCGGGATAACCATTAATAATCTTACGATCGGTCAGCGCTTCGATGCAAGGTTGCGCCCAATGACCTTGAATATCAGAGAATCGAGTTTGAGCAAAGGCGGGTGAAACGCTTGAGCAAAGCACCCCCGTTACAGTCAGCAGAAAAACGAAAAGGCAGATCAAACGAAACTGCCAATGACGGAGATTTAACATTTCAATATTGCAAAGCGACTCTGTTGAGGAAGCTACAAAAGTCTCAAGTAGGATTCCAATACTTTAAGACGACTGTAGCAACAAGAGGTTCACAGCAATACAAATAAATAATGGGCAAAAGCACTATTCGATGCCTCTACCCATCATTTAAAAACGTTCTGTAAATCTCGATCGTCCTACCGCTCCACATCAACATAGAGGTCGTCTAAGTCTTGCTCGTCTGCCCGATCTCCGTAAGGATCTTCAATCACAGAATCATCGACTCCGCCGTAGCCTAGGCCAAATTGATTGGCACGATTATCGGTACTCGGAGGCGTTCCAGCATAGCCCGTACCAAATTGATTGGCATCATCACTAGTGCTTGGAGGCGTTCCAGCATAGCCCGTACCAAATTGATTGGTACGATCGTCAGACTTTTGGCTGTCAGGATCTACGCCGTCATAACCCGTTCCAAACTGATTAGCTGAAGCGTCATCATTTTGGCTAGCAAGACGATCGCGATTGTCAGGATCTTGATCTTTCATATCGTTCAAATTCTTTACCATGACAATTCTCCAAAAGTTAGCTAAAACGACAGCCGTATTTCATGAACGTCTCAAATTATCGTCAGACGTGCCTTAAAAATCCTCACGCTCTCGGTAGAAGTGTGAAGCGCAAAGCTCTCTCTTTAAGAAGAGATTAGTCAGGAATCAAAGATTAAATTGCGAAAGAGTGCTATCTAACCGCCGCTAATCTTCGCCTTGTAGCCTAACTGCACCAAGATCTGCACCAACTTTTGAGCATGGTCGCCCTGGATCTCCAACGTCTCTTCTCTAGCGGTGCCACCTGTTCCGCACTGATTTTTTAACGTCTTCAGCAACGCACTAAGCGTTTCGGCTTTTCCTTGAAATCCAGTAATCACGGTGACGGTCTTTCCTCCGCGACCTTTGCGAGACACCTGCACTCTCAAATTTTGCTGATTGGGCGGCAAGTCAGGAACCCCACGCTGCAAAGCCTCTGAGTTGCTATTGCCAAACTCAGAATAGACGATTTTATCTTTAGGCGAATCACCAGACTGAGAAGATTTGCGTTTTGAAACTGCCATAGTGAGAACAGGAAAACTGCCGACCTCTATAATAGAGGCTGTCCTCTACACTCATCTAGCGATCGTGACGACTACACCGCTTCCTCGCAGTCTCCAAACAGATTCTTCGCCCCAAAACCGCCCCGACTCTCTCGGAAGATTTGGCAAGTTTGGCGGGAAGTATGTCCCTGAAACCCTGATGCCTGCCCTATTTGAGCTAGAGGCAGCCTATCAGCAATATCGCAACGATCTCGATTTTCAGCAAGAGCTGCAAGGGCTTTTGCGCGATTATGTGGGTCGCCCCAGTCCCCTATATTTTGCAGAGCGACTCACAGAGCATTACGCACGACCCGACGGCACAGGTGCCCAGATTTATCTCAAGCGAGAAGATCTCAACCACACCGGGGCACACAAAATTAATAACGCTTTAGCTCAAGCCCTACTCGCAAAACGTATGGGCAAACAGCGTGTCATTGCTGAAACCGGAGCCGGACAGCACGGGGTAGCAACCGCAACCGTCTGTGCCCGATTTGGGCTGAAGTGCATCATCTACATGGGTGTTCAGGATATGGAGCGGCAATCGCTCAACGTCTTTCGGATGCGATTGATGGGTGCTGAAGTTTGCCCCGTCGCATCAGGCACAGGAACCTTGAAGGATGCGTGTTCTGAAGCAATTCGAGACTGGGTGACAAATGTAGAGACAACACACTACATTCTTGGTTCGGTCGCGGGGCCGCACCCATATCCTATGATGGTGCGCGATTTTCATGCGGTGATTGGTCAAGAGACGCGCGTTCAGGCACAAGAAAAGTGGGGCGGCTTGCCGGATATTTTGCTGGCGTGCGTGGGGGGTGGGTCGAATGCGATCGGGCTGTTCCACGAGTTTATCGACGAGCCGACTGTTCGTCTGATTGGGGTCGAAGCGGCAGGTCACGGAGTCGAAACCGAAAAACACGCAGCGACGCTGACAAAAGGGCGAGTCGGCGTTTTGCACGGAGCAATGAGCTATCTGCTGCAAGATGAAGACGGTCAGGTGATTGAGCCGCATTCAGTCAGTGCAGGCTTAGATTATCCAGGAGTCGGACCCGAACACAGCTTCTTAATGGAACTCGGACGCGCCGAATATTACGCCGTGACCGATCGGCAAGCGTTAGATGCATTTCAGCAGTTATCGCAGCTAGAAGGAATTATTCCTGCACTAGAGACGGCACACGCGATCGCTTATCTTGACACGCTCTGTCCTCAACTGACTGGCAGCCCTCGTATTGTGATCAACTGCTCTGGTCGCGGTGATAAAGACGTGCTGACGGTTTCTAAAACTCTCAATCCATAAATGTGTTTGTCGATCGCGTAATCCGATCTGTAGATTATTTTGCGCGATCAGCGAGTAAGTTGTAAAAGATTGAGAAATTTAGCCGTAGCGACAAGATTAAGATAGGCTGAGAGTGACTGATTCCAAGGACTCCTAAATTAGGTGTAAAACTAAGTTCTGGCATTCAATCATGGAGAAAACCCCTGTGGCAAAACATCGGTTTAACTCAAAAACTCAGCCGAGTGCTGCGGTTGGCAATGTGGAAGATGCCTTTCAAGGGCAACTACGATCGCTGTTGACCCAAAAGAAATATCGTCAAGCGATCGAAGAAATTAAAAAAGTTCGACGCACTCAGCCTGATCTTGCGTTTAAGCCAACAGAAGCTGAGATTTGGTCACTGCGAGGTCAACAAGAATTCCAGAAAGCCGATTTTAAGCAAGCGGAAAGCTCATTCCGGCAAGCGCTGAACTTAGGATTGGTTGGGGAAGCGCATTACTGGTTAGCAAAATGTCTGGTTTCTCTCAATCGATTGGATGCTGCCTTAGATCTGATCCGCCCTGCCTTTGAACAAGGAACGCTCCCCAAAGAGTTTGCCATCTGCTACTTAAAACTTTTGTTACTCAAAGGCGATACCCAAACGGTTGAGCAGTTGATCACAAAACAAGCCAAGCGGTTTAGCGCCCCGCAGCTTCATTGGGTTCGCGGAGTGTTAGCGCTTAAAAACGGCGAACCAGAGACGGCTTTGACCTCGTTTCAGAAGGTCAAGCGTCCGGCCACGCCAAAAGATTTGCCAGATGCTTGGGTCGTTTATGCACAGCAAGCGATCGGAAACTGGGACGCTGCCGCCGCCAAATTAGGACTCGCTGCACCTTCAGTGTGGGGCGCGTTTTATGGCAAACCCAAGTTTCTCGATCATCCGATTTTGACGCGATTAGCTATCTTCCAGCAGGCAAAGACGGGAGACATCGAAAATATTCTGGTCAAACAAACCGATCAAGCGGCTCAAGAACTGCTGAGTGCTTTGGCGGTGGTGCAATTGATTGATCAGGGCAACTATCACGATGCAGGACATGCGTTGCTAAAAGTGAGGCAGTCTAAACAATTTCCTGAATTGGTAAACCTGCGATCGCCGCTCCTAACTTTGGCAGGGCAACAAGCCTTCACTCAAGGCGAAACCGAATGTGCTGTTCAACTCTGGCAACCTTTGCTAAATGAGTCATTGAATCCTCAACTCGTAGTGAATGCTCTAGAAGCGCTAGAAATTAACGACGCGGGACAGGAACGACAACGGTTATTGACTCGCTTAGTAAAATGGATCGAACAAGATGCCAAGAAACACCCTGAGAACTGGGCAGAGGAGCGTTTAAAGCTGACATTAGCACACGCGCACTGTCGCCTTGCCGATGCTTGGGTTTCAATGGGGCGAACCCGAACTGCGATCGGAGAGGTTCAGCAAGCGGAACGCATTTATCCCACTTCGCCGGAAGTATTGGGGCGGAAGGGACTGTTAGCAGCGGATGAGAGAAAGACTCAAGACGCGATCGATCTTTTAACTCAAGCGATCGAGGGCGGCTGTCGCTATGAAGAAGTGTATGAAGCATTGCTAAACTGCTGGCGAGAGCTAGGAAACACGGGCGCAGTAAATGAAGCTCGTCGCCGCTATGGAAAGTTTTTTGGGGATCTGAATGCCGAAACAGATATCGAGCTTGCTCCTTGGATCGATGCCCTTTCAACTCGCAGCTATCCGTTTTACAGTCGTCTAGTTCAAAGTGCTAGCGCCAATGATCCGGCGGTGCGTGCCTGTCAGATCTTTGTCGAATCGACGCAAGGGAATCTCACGTCGAGTGGAAAAATTTCTCTCGATCAGGCAAAAGCAACCGAGCAGTGGGAAGCATTGCTGCAAGGATTGTCTACTAAAGATCAGATTCCAGTAGCGGAAGCGATCGCGCTTTCCATCCAACTGTTTGCCAAGCGCGAAAAAGGAATTGCGGCATTAGTCAGTGACTATATGTTGAAGATTGCGAATGTCAAAGAAGACTATCCCGAAGCGAGAGCCGCGCATCTTGTCGTCTTGGCAGTCAGAGAAGGCAATAACCCTCAGAGACTTCTGTTTCCAATTCAGTTCTATTTAGCGGCAATGCCTCAGCCTGGAAATGCGTTAGCCACTGTTCAACTGCAAGTGCGTCTCTTTGCCCAGACTTCGGTTTTACGATCGTTCCTTGATGAAGCCCTGACGCGAGAACCTCAAAATCCGCTATTACTTCTAGCAAAAGCGACCACTTTCCCACCCACCACAAAACAGTATGAAGACCTGAAGCAGCAGGGATTTGATCTCGCTCGTCGGCTGCAAGATGCCAGAGCACTGCAAGCTTTTCGCGCCGAGCAAGCCTTTCTTGCCACCCAAGAAACTCAGAGAATTTTGCCGAACCCAGAGCAGTTAGACAATCTCGATCTTGAAGGGATGGAAGCAATGCTCGAAGCGATGGTTCGCAACATGTTTGGCGGTCAAATTCCACGAGCAGAACTCGATCGCATGCTGCCCGAACTCAAGCAACAAATGATGAACGAAATGCCAAACTTCAGTGACGACGAAGAGTTTGAGGAGGACGACAGCTTTGATCTCGATGCCATTTTTGGAGGAAACCCGAAGAAACGCAAACGCAGTTTTCGAGATCTGTGATGTCCAATCAACGGGTGCAATGAGTCAAGGGCTGCATGTTCGATAACGTTTCTAAATTTCTCGCTGAGCAGTTCTCGGTAGATTTTGCCACTTGGCTCGTTGGTGAACCTGTCGCCCTCACCGAGCTAAGTCCCTCAGAGCTATCGCTTGAGCCAATCCGAGCCGATGCCCTGATTTTGCTGCAATCTGATCAGGTCGTGCTGCACTGCGAATTTCAAACTGACCCTGACTCTGCGATGCCTTTTCGGATGGCAGATTACCGCCTCCGCGTCTACCGTCGGTTTCCGAATAAGCGGATGGTGCAAGTGGTGATTTATTTACGAGCTACAGACTCAGAACGAGTTCAGCAAACCACCTTTGAGTTAGACAATCTGCGCCATGAGTTTCAAGTTGTAAGATTGTGGGAGCAACCGACCGAAATCTTTTTGCAGCGTCCGGGGCTATTGCCTTACGCAGCATTAAGTCAGACGACCGATCGAGTGGGCGTGTTGCGACAAGTGGCTCAAGAAATTGAGTTGATTTCTGACCGAAACCATCAAAACAATTTAGCCGCAGCGACAGGGATCTTAGCTGGGCTACTATTAGACAAAACAGTTATTCGACGAATTTTGAGGAGAGAACTTATGCAAGAGTCCGTGATTTATCAAGAATTACGCGAAGAAGCCCGCGAAGAGGCTCGCGCTATGCTTTATCAAGAATTACGCGAAGAAGTTCGGGAGGAAGCCCGTAATGAAGTTAAGCAATCTGAGGTGAATCTGGTATTGCGACAACTGACCCGTCGTCTTGGGCACCCGATCGCCTCTAGTTTTGAAACACAAGTGCGATCGCTGTCCCTTGAGCAACTAGAAGCATTGGGTGAAGCCCTTCTAGATTTTACACAACTCACCGATCTGCAAACGTGGCTTGAGACGCAGCCAGATTGACCCAATCTACAAAAGCTTTCCTGAAATGAACTCAAATTACGATCGCTTAGGCATTTCCCCAACCGCCAACCCTGCCGAAGTCAAAGCCGCTTATCACGCCAAGTTGCGGGAGTTTCCTGCACACACTCATCCAGAAGATTTCAAAGCCATTCGCACCGCTTATGAAGCGATTCGCACCGGGGCAGCGAGTCAGCCAGAGGATTTCTTTAAGATTCGTCCTTTAGAAGCAACGATCGACCCAGAGCCATTAAATCAGCTTCGAGAGCGGGTGATGGCACAACTTGAAGTCAGTCTAGATGACTTGATTCGCGCTACATTTTAAGGAAAATTTATGCTCGATCGTCAAGCTCTATTTGAAAAGCTACTCGACTATCTTCAGTCAACGCCCAAGCCGCCTGAATATTTGGGCGAAGCACCAGACCATGTAGAACCGTTTGATCCCTATCAGATGGTGGGTGAATGGGTGGCACTACGTCACGAAGTCAAACAGCAGAACAGATTATTGCAAACCGCGCACACATCTTTGCAACAAGCGCTAGAAACTGAACGATTACAAAATACACAGCTTCAGCAACGCTTAGAAGAACTTTCAGCCGCAAAATCAGAAAGCCAGTACCATCACTTGGAGCAGAAGAACTTACTCCAAGATTTGTTAAAAGTTATGGATGCGCTCGATCAGGCTTGTGAATACTGGCGAGCGCAGATTCTAGAATCCTCTACAACGTCAACTAAATCAGCAACCTTTTGGGAAAGACTCTTTCCTAAACAAAAGACTGACTCCACTGCTCTGAACGAAATTTTAATCAGCAATCAACAAGGAATAGAAGTGATTCGGCGATCGCTTCTCGATCTGCTTAGGCAAAAACAAGTCGTCCCGATCGTCACCGTCGGAAAACCGTTTGATCCAAAATATATGTATGCGATCGGACGACAAGAAAGCGACTCAACTGCCGAAAATACGGTCATTCAAGAAGTTGTTCGGGGCTACTTGTGGCAAGATCAGGTGTTGAGAGAAGCGCAAGTGATTGTAGCAGCAAGGTAACAATATGACTCGATTTGGCATTCTCTGTCCGGCAGCGATCGGTCACCTCAATCCGATGTGCGCCCTTGGGCGAGAATTGCAACGTCGGGGGCATACCGTGATCCTCTTTGGTGTGCTGGATATGGAACCCAAACTGGCGCAAACGGGCATCGAGTTTCATCCACTGGGCGAGGCAGCCTTTCCACTGGGCACCATCACCAGCATCCATCAACGCTTAGGTGAAATGACGGGGTTAGCGGGGTTCAACTTGACAGTGCAGTGGATTCAGAACGAAACGCAAATGCTGTTTAACGCAGCCCCGGCTGCCCTGCAAGCTGCCAATATCGAGGGCTTAATTGTCGATCAAACCATCCTCGCAGGAGGCACGATCGCCGATTTTCTAAAACTCCCCTTTGTCACAGTTTCTAATGCGTTGTTGATTAATCGAGAAGCCGGAGTTCCCCCATTTTTTACAGACTGGAGTTACAGCCCATCTGGGTGGGCACAGTGGCGCAATCGTCTGAGCAACGCTTTCTTAGAAATGCTCACCCAGTCTGCCCGGCGCTTAGTTTGGCAGCAACGCCAGCAGTGGCACCTACCACCCTATAAGAATGATGACCACTTTTTTTCCCCCCTTGCCCAAATTTGCCAACTGCCAGCAGCGTTTGATTTTCCCCGTAAGCAGTTAGCCCCCTGGTTTCACTACACGGGGCCGTTTCAAGACCCCTCTGGAATCGAACCGATCACGTTTTCCATCCCACCCTTTCCGTTTGACCAACTCACCGATCGACCGTTGATCTACGCCTCTCTGGGCACCTTACAAAACCGTAAACCGGAAATTTTTGAGATCATAGCTGCCGCCTGTGTGGGACTAGATGCCCAACTCGTGCTTGCCTTGGGGAATCCTATAGCTCCGATGGCTGATCGGTCGTTTCCGGGTGATCCTTTAGTGGTCTGCTATGCACCGCAGCCACAACTGATTCAACGCGCTAGCTTAGTCATTACCCATGCGGGCATGAACACCACATTGGCTGCCCTGAGTGATGGTGTGCCTATGGTCGCGATTCCCATTACTAATGATCAGCCCGCGATCGCGGCTCGGCTAGTGCACACCGGAGCGGGTGAAATGGTGCCCCTCTCAAAACTAGGGGTGACAAAACTCCGCAGCACAATTCAGCGAGTGCTAAAGGAAGATCGCTACAAACAAAACGCAGTCCGCTTGCAGGCAGCGATCGCCCAAGCCGGGGGAGTGCGTCGGGCAGCAGAAATTATCGAACAGGCAATCTCAACCGGGATGCCTGTCTATGCAATTGAGCCGAAATAAGTAATTTGTGAATGTGCAATAATCGGGTGCAACAACGATTTCTTAGAAGTCATAACTATGAGCAGAACCGTTGGCATTGACTTAGGAACCACAAATTCTGAAGTAGCGATCGTCGAAAATGGACAAGCGCGAGTCTTGCCCGGCCCAGATGGCGATTTAATGCTTCCTTCGTGTGTCGGATTTAGCGATAGCGGAAAGCTGTTGGTCGGGCGTGAGGCACTCAGGCAATATGCGGCGGCTCCCGATCGCACCGTCAAATCGATCAAGCGCTGGATGGGCACTGACCACAAAACCACACTGCCGATCGGAACTGACGAAACTCGTGATTATTTGCCCCACGAGATTTCTGCCATCATTCTCCGCGCCCTCAAACAACGGGCAGAAGTTGCTTTAGGGGAAGCAGTGACCCAAGCCGTGATTACCGTTCCCGCCTACTTCACCGATGCTCAACGACAGGCAACCAAACTCGCCGGAGAAATTGCCGGGCTAGAAGTGCTGCAAATTATCAACGAACCAACCGCAGCCGCACTGGCTTATGACGTGAGATCGGAAGAAACCGAACGAGTTTTAGTCTATGACTTGGGCGGCGGCACTTTTGATGTATCGGTAGTTGAAATCACAGGCGATGTGACAGAAGTTCTGGCAAGTCATGGCAACAATCGCTTGGGCGGCGATGACTTCGATCGGTTGCTGCAACTCCACCTCGCCGATCGGTTCCGACAAACTCATAGTGTCGATGTTCCCACCGATGCAGTCACCCAAGCTCGCCTACTCCGCGCCGCCGAACAGGTGAAAGTTGACCTCAGTTCCCATGCTTTTGCAACCGTTAGAGAAGCGTTTTTGAGCAGCAAAGGCAAGACCGCCCTGCACCTGGAAACCGAGATTGCCCGCACCGATTTTGAAGCGCTGATTCGTCCTTTACTTGATGAAACATTAGAGGCGATCGATCGCGCCCTCTCCGATGCCAAACTCGACGCTGAAGACCTCGATCGGATCATTCTCGTTGGTGGCTCAACCCGCATTCCCCTCGTCCAACAGATGATTGAAGAGCATCTTGAACAAGCTCCAACCGATGGCGTTCAGCCAGATTTGTGCGTTGCCTTGGGTGCAGCGATTCAAGCTGGGGTGAGAGTTGGAGAAAATGTCGATGCAATTTTGGTCGATGTCAGCCCTTACTCATTAGGCGTTGCCGCCGTAATCACTACGCCAATGGGCATGATGCCAGGGTTCTTTAGCGTGATTATTCCTCGCAACAGTGTCGTTCCGGTTTCTCGTTCTCAGGTTTACTCGACGGCTGCCGATCGCCAAACCTCGGTTGAAATTGAAGTGTTTCAGGGAGAGAACACAATCGCTGAAGAAAACGTTCCCCTCGGTGCTTTTATGGTGGAAGGACTGCCGCCTCAGCCTGCCGGAAGTCTGCAAGTCGAGGTGCATTTTGACTTTGACATCAACGGCATTCTCACCGTCACGGCAACTGAAAAAGGCAAAGGTCAACAAGGCAGTTTAGTGGTGAACAATGCTGCGGTTCATCGGCTTTCTAGTCACGAACTAAACCAGGCCAGAGAAGACCTACAAGCGTTATTTGAAAGTGATGAAACGATCTCAATCCAGTCGCGGGAGATCACGGATGCTGAAACGATCGATCCTGATTTAGCAGATCTGCTCGATCGCGCCCAACAAACGTTAGAAACGCTAGACGAAGAACAATCTGAAGAATTACAAACGCTAATTGGGCAACTTCAAACCGCGATCTCCAACGATTACGACCTCGCCATTTCAAAACTTCAGGAAGAGCTAGAAGAATTTCTCTACTACGTCAGCACTAATACAGATTCATAGCCGATGAAATGCCCCGTGTGCCATGCAAGTTACCGACCTCCTGCGGTTCTCTGTCGCCGTTGTGGGGCTGATCTTTCTCCCCTAATTCAGGTTCGAGATCAAGCGGTTTGGCATCATCGGCAGGCGATTCAACGGCTCGAAGCTGGTCAATATGCGGAGGCGATCGCTCAAAATGACCAGGCGATCTCGCTCCATCATCAGCAAGCAGAATTTCATGCGTTAGCCGGACAACTGTGGGCACTGCAAGGAATGTTCGATCGCGCGATCGTCTGTTGGCAAACGGCTCAAGCCCTCGACTCTCAGAGTCTAACTACCGGAGCCTGCTTAGACATCTTGATGCAACTCCGCAATTCTGATTGAGTTTGCCCAGTTGGGCTTTGGAACCTCGACGAACTTAAAATGAAAGGAGAACGATCGGGTTGACTGACAAAACGTGAATTCGACGACTTCGTTACCAGTTCATCGCGCCCCCTAAATCCCCCATTCTGGGGGATTTAGGGGGCAGAAGCCGCTCTTGACGAAGCGATAAATCTCATCGAATTCACGTTAACAAACCCCAAAATGCCCTCTGCCCCGGTTCAAAATGACCCAACCTGAAGCCCTCAAAACCCTGCTCAACTCGGTTGCTCTAGGAGACATTAGCCCAGAAGACGCGATCGCCAAACTCAAACATCTCTCTTATGAGCGCGTCGGAGACTTTGCCCATATCGATCACCATCGCGCCCTGCGGACAGGCTTTCCTGAAGTGATTTGGGGCCCCGGAAAAACTCCCCAGCAGATTGCCCAAATTATGGAAGCGATGCGAAACCGCACCTCGGTGATCATGGCAACCCGCATCGAACCTGACGTTTATGGCGCGATTAGAGCGATCGTGCCCGATGTTCACTACTACGCTACTGCCCGAATCTGTGCTTTAAAATCACCCCCATCTCCAGACCACAAACCCCAAATCCCCGGAACGATCGGCATTCTCTCAGCCGGAACCGCCGACCTCCCCGTTGCCGAAGAGTCCGCTGTCACTGCCGAGCTTTATGGCTTTGGTGTGCAGCGACTTTGGGATGTTGGAGTCGCCGGAATTCATCGATTGTTGAATAACCTGCACGTATTGAATGATGCTGACGTGCTGATTGTTGTCGCAGGCATGGAAGGCGCATTGCCCAGCGTAGTAGGAGGGTTGGCAGATTGCCCGATCGTTGCCGTGCCCACCAGTGTCGGCTATGGCGCTAGCTTTAATGGACTCGCACCCTTGTTGACAATGCTCAACTCCTGTGCAGCAGGCATCGGCGTAGTCAATATCGACAATGGATTTGGAGCCGCAGTTTTAGCAGGACAAATTCTCAGAACTGCGGCGAAACTCAAAGCAAAGTCAGAAAAACTTTAGACGATGACGCGATGTGCGACTTTCCTAAAACCGCCTAAAAACAGCCCTCTCCCGCCGGAGAGGGAACCAGAGATCGCTTGAGAGCATCTCTCCTGTGGGAGAGGGGTTTGGGGTGAGGGTTCTTAGCCGCACATCGCGTACAATGGCTCATTTTTCTCAAATCTGTTGTTACCGTCGGGTAGGAGCTGGAGTTGACCTCGAACAGTCCTCAGAGTACACGCGGAAATAGTCTATATCCATCACTCTAGGCAACTTAGCCTTCGACACATCACCACACCAACCGCCACAGGTTGCGGCACCAATGCTCGGATAAAGGGCTTTAGTGGGTATCCCGATCGTGGTTCGCCATCGTTCTCGACTGTCGATATAAAAAACTAGTAGGTTTGGTTTCCACAGCACTCCATAAGTATGGTAGTCCCGACTGAGAGCAACCGGACTCTCCCACGTCCCTTCATTCGATTTGTTCGCGCCATAGTGATTGGTCATGAACACCTTCCGCTCTTGCTGCGGAACTTCAAACACATCAATTTCCGGGGGCCATGAACGATCGGCTGCTCCAGTAGCAAAAAAAGCTGACAGCCCATCTCCTGAAACAATCTTGGTGCGAACTTCCCAATATCCGTAGGTTTGGGCAAATTTCCCATAGGTGCTGATCAATGAGCTTGCATACGGCTTGCCCCCAGCGGCTCTCTTTTCAACTTTGATGTGAGCGGCTCCTCTACTGACCGACACATTCTCGTCTGTATAGTAGTTGAGCGATCCGTCTTTAATGTTTCCGTCGCCCCACCAAAATCGAGTCGTCCACTTTGAGGAGTCAAGCGACTTGCCATTAAACTCGTCATGAAAAGTTTGTCTCAACTTACACGCACCTCGCAGCGGGTCGGCTGAAACCGTCGATCGCCACACGCAACCTAAAACTACTAAGAGCGTCACACAACAAAGAAAAATCAATTTCATCCATGCCCTGTCGGTCTTTTTCTTCATGAATGTCCTCAAATAACGCGATGGTAACTAGTTTGCTCTCATCATCTGACGTTGTTATTTTTGTACAATTGATATTCGCTCCTCTCCTTTGTGCTGATAACTAAATTGTATAAAAAGAACTCCTCTGTGGTAAGTGCTTAATCATGAGTGAATCGTTTTATCAACAGGGCATTGCAAAAGCAGATGCACAAGACTATCAGGGAGCACTCCAAGCGTTTGATCAGGCGATCGCCACTCAGCCAGATTTCACCGAAGCCTACTATAATCGTGGGCTTGCCCGGTTTAAGCTCAATGATTTGACCGGGGCGATCACCGACTACACCACCGCAATCCGACTTGATGCTAACAACACCCGTTTTTATTTTGCTCGAAGTTTGACCTATCTCAATCAAGGTGTTCTGCAAGCCGCGATCGCCGATGCCGAACAGGTGATTCGTCTCAATGCCAATCATGCTGGGGCTTATAATCTGCTGGGCAATCTTTGGCAGCGAAAGGCTCAGATCGGCAAAGCGATCGTTCATTACAAAAAAGCGGCTGAACTTTATTTAGAGCAAAAAGACGCGGCAAACTGTCGGCGCTGCATGGCGATCGCGCAACAGCTTAAACCCAAATCACCCGATCAGTTGGCTCAGTCATCTGCCCCGATCGAGATTGGCGAATTTATCAACCAAGCCAGCGATAAGGCACGACGCGGAGATTTTGCAGGTGCGATCGAAGATTTGGACTGGGCGATTCAAATCGATCCCGACGATGCCGAGGCTTACGCAGCGCGAGGACAAGTTTTAGAAAAAATGGGCAACCCTGATTACGCGTCAGAAAACTATCAATTGGCAGCCCGACTGTTTTTTCAGCAGGGAAATTCAGCGATGCAACAGTCGATGTTAAAGGCAATCCAGCAGATTAAACTTCCTGAGCGGCGATATACAGCGACAAATGCCCCGACGAGTCGCCAACCACCTGCCGTCTCGTCGGGGCGAATCAGTCCCCAAGTTCAAGACCAATTGAGGCGACTGGTCAGCTACGATCGCAAAATCATCACCGATCTCGTTGCACAGCTAAAACTCAAACACCCCGGTAGGTCAGAAGATTGGTATTGGGAAAAAGCAATTTATGACTTAGAACGCGATCGGCGTTGAATGCTAAGATTTTAAGCTGCCTCGCTTTAACTGTTCTCGCTCGATCGCTTCAAACAACGCCCTAAAATTGCCCTCCCCAAATCCTTGGGCCTGATGCAGACGATCGGCGACTTGATAAGTGTGGCGCTCGATTAATTCAAAAAAGAAGGTCGGTTGCTCAAAAACAGGCTGAGTAAAGGTTTGCAGCAAAACCGCTTCGGGCAGATCTGATTGCCAATCAACTAAAATCTGTTGGGCTGCGATCGCGTTTAGCTGCGACTCAGAAAGCGCACAATCAAGACGCTGCCGCAACTGAGTGTAATAAGTGGCAGGCACATTCAAAAACGATAAACCTGCGTGACGGAGTTGCGCGATCGCATCCACAATATTCTCGGTGTGAATGGCAATGTGCTGCACGCCTGCGCCCCGATTCAGGTCTAAAAATTCTTGAATTTGAGAATTGTTTGAGGTCGGCTCGTTGATCGGCAACTGCACCCGGCTATTGGGGTAGCGCATGACGCGGCTACACAGACCGGAGCGATCGGTTTTAATCGCAAACATCTGCTGAGGCTCAAAGCCAAGAACGGTTTCATACCAATCAACGGCTCGTTCTAAATCGCCCAAAGCCACATTTAGAACGACATGATCAATGCGGCTAAAGGTGACATTGAGCGCGTTATCTGATGTCTTGCCCACAATTAATGAATTCGCCTGCCGCTCAACCAGTGTATGTCTTAGCGTTCCCCATGCGGCGATCTGGGACCATTTCAGGCTTCCTTGAGTCTGAAGGGGTTGAAGGACATTGGCTCCTTGCGCGATCGCCCGCTTCATTACAGTCTCGACATCCTCCACCCCAAATGCCACATCCACGACTCCGGGAGGATGGGCGCTTAAAAACTGATAGACAGGACTGAAATCGTTAAGCGGGGCGGAGAAAACTAGATAGATCGAGCCGTTAGCAACAACTTCGATATGCGTGTGATTAGAAGGGGCGATCGTAAAGCAAAACTCGTTTGGAATCGAGTAGAAGCCCATTTTTTGAATAAACCAGTCTCGCGATTGACGAGCATCTTCTACATAAAAATGAATGTGATCAATTTGCATAAAAACGCGAATACTTCGCCCAATGACTCTGCCTGTAGATTTTGCCTTGATTATCGAATTTTCGGGTCATTCTGAAGGAAGAATCTAGATTAACGTCAGTTCGACAGAATCTTTTCGCTGCGGTTGTGAATTTGGAAGCCCCCTAAATCCCCCATTTTGGGGGACTTTAAGCCCAGAATTTAGGTTCAAAGTCCCCCAATTTTGGGGGATTTAGGGGGCAGAAGCCGCTGACAACGAAGCGAAAAAACTCGTCGAACTGGCGTTAGATTAGTGCCCTGTGGCATGGGTCAACTATAGCAATCCCTTTTAGTTGTCAGAGTGGAACAGGCTTCCAGCCTGTACGGGCAAGATGCCCATCCCACCCTTCACTTAGGGTATATTCCTGCAATCACTTTGCAAATCGGTTCTAGCATTAAATAATGAACTGAGAATGTAGCTGATTCCAACCTGATGACTTCTCCAGAGATCGACTTGCAGTTTGAAGCCTTGCTAAACTACCTCAAGCATAACCGTGGGTTTGACTTTACTGGCTATAAGCGCTCAAGTCTGAGCCGTCGGGTGCAGCGCCGAATGCAAACCATCAACATTAAGCAATACAGCGAATATTTAGACTATTTAGAGGTGCATCCAGAAGAATTTTTGCACCTGTTTAACACGCTGCTCATCAACGTCACCACCTTCTTTCGCGATCGCCCCTTTTGGGACTTTTTGAGCAGCGAAGTCTTGCCCCGCATCATTGCCCAAAAAGAGCCAGACGAGCCGATTCGGATCTGGAGTGCAGGCTGCGCTAGTGGTGAAGAAGCCTATAGTCTGGCAATGGCCTTTACAGACCTGCTAGGAGCCGAGCAGATGCAACGGGTAAAGATCTATGCCACCGATGTCGATGAAGAGGCGCTTTATCATGCGCGTCAAGCAACCTACACCGCGAGAGAAGTGGCGAATGTGCCCCCCGACTCGTTGGCAAATTATTTTGAGCCGATCGTCTCGCCAACCGATGGCGAAGTCAGCAGCTACGTGTTTCGCAAAGACTTGCGCCAGTCTGTGATTTTTGGTCGCCATGATTTAATTCAAGACGCGCCGATCTCTAAAATCGATCTGCTGGTGTGCCGCAACACCTTGATGTATTTCAACGCAGAGACTCAGGCAAAGATTTTGACGCGCTTTCACTTTGCCTTGCGCGATGGCGGCTATCTATTTCTGGGCAAAGCAGAAATGCTGCTCAACAACGTCACGATGTTTACACCGATCGATTTGTCTTACCGGGTTTTTACAAAAATTGCCAGGGTGATGTTGCGCGATCGCCTGACCTTAATTAACCCCATCAGTGGGGGATCGATCACGACTCCGCTGTCTACTCATGTGCGGCTGCGAGAAGCGGCGTTTGATAATGGACCGATCTCACGCATCATCACCGATCTCAATGGCAATCTCGCCTTAGCAAACGCACGAGCACGATCGCTGTTTGGCATTTCGCCCCGCCATATTGGTCGCCCCTTTCAAGATCTAGAAATTTCTGATCGCCCCATCGAGCTACGATCGCGCCTTGAAGAGGTGTATCGCGGTCAAAAAATAGTTTATGTGCGCGATGTGACATGGCACTCGATAGAAGGTGAAACCAGCTATTTCGATATTCAGGTGGCCCTTTTGACTGACGTGGCAGGCAATCGGCTCGGTGTTAGCATCTCTTTTCTTGACATGACTCGCCATAAGCGACTGCAAGAAGAAGTCGAGCACTCAAATCAAGAAGTGGTGGTGGCTTATGAAGAACTCCAATCCACTAATGAAGAGCTAGAAACCACCAATGAAGAGATGCAATCCATGAATGAAGAATTAGAAACCACTAATGAAGAACTGCAATCCACCAATGAAGAACTAGAAACGATGAATGAAGAACTGCAATCTACTAATGAAGAATTGCAGACCGTAAATGATGAGTTTCAGCGACGAAGTGAAGAACTCAACCAATCCAATCACTTTTTAGAATCGATTTTGACCAGTCTCAAAGGAAGTGTAGTGGTGCTCGATCGAGACTTGCGTGTGCAAATCTGGAACCAAAAATCTGAAGACTGGTGGGGGCTGCGGGCAGTAGAAGTGCTGGGGCAACACTTTTTAAATTTAGAAATTGGGCTGCCAGTTGAACAACTGCGCGTCCATATTCGCAACTGCCTAAATGGAATTTCTGAGCCGCTCAACGAGGTGACGCTGCCAGCGATTAATCGTCGCGGTCGATCGCTCAAATGTCAGATAACCTGCACTCCCTTAATTGGCGATGAGCAAGTGCGAGGGGTAATTTTGTTGATGGAAGAACAAGCCAAGTGAGCCGAGTTGCTTAACGACTGTATCAAAGCTGACGGGTCCACTTCATTGATAACTAAGCTTTAGAGAGAAGCCACACCGCACGATCGCGTCTAACCTACAGATGGCAATAGATTATATCAGTCTGCAACGCCTATCAATCCTTCCTATTTGAGAGGCACCCGATCGTGCAACTACATCTCAAAGCCCTTTCGCAAACCGAGATTTTGGACGAGTGGCGAGAACTTCAGCAAAATGACTATCAATCGATGACGCTGTTGACCGATCGTGGCGAGATTCAAGGTCGCTATTATTCGGCTGAACGCGCCCGCCTTGGAGCAATCTGGGTCGGCGGAGTCAGAGGCGGCTGGGACACTCCCGCAGATGGCTTATATCCGCAACTGTATCAAACGCTGCAACCGTCAGGCATCTCATCTCTACGCATTCGCTATCGCTATTCGACCATTTTAGAAGAAGCCGTTTTCGACACCCTGGCTGGAATCGCATTTTTAGCCCAAGAAAACATCCCCGCGATCGCCTTGATTGGGCACTCGTTTGGCGGTGCGGTTGTGATTCAAG
The DNA here is from genome assembly GCF_003003695.1 of Phormidesmis priestleyi ULC007. Lineage (NCBI taxonomy): Bacteria > Bacillati > Cyanobacteriota > Cyanophyceae > Leptolyngbyales > Leptolyngbyaceae > Phormidesmis > Phormidesmis priestleyi. The sequence continues at coordinate 128,275 of NZ_PVWG01000008.1, read as the reverse complement.
CGGCGGCTCTCTCTGCGATCGTGCAAACCGTGATCACCCTCGCGAGTCAAAGTTATGGGACGGCCCCAGCGGCTCAACTGGCTCCCCGGTGTTCTCTGCTGTTGCTGCACGGCACAGCCGATCATGTGCTTTCTCCTCGATGTTCGGAATATATTTACGCGATCGCTCAAGAACCCAAACGGTTAATTCTCTATCCAGAAGCGAAACACGAGTTAGATGAGGTCGCCGATCAAGTGTCTCAAGTCGTTCACGATTGGCTAATTAACCACCTTTAACGTCAGTTCGACAGAAGTGATTGGCTACAATTGTGAATTCGGGAGAGCTACCTAAATCCCCCAAGATTTCCGGTTCAAAGTCCCCCAGAATGGGGGATTTAGGGGGCAGAAGCCGCCGACAACGAAGTGAAAAAACTCGTCGGACTGACGTAACTTCAGCAACTTTGATCACGGCTTTAGGTTTTGAGGTGATCCTTCAATTCTGACGGCGGCTCGACTTTTGATGGCTCAAGCTGGGGGAGATCTGCGATCGCACTCACCCTCAACGCTCTCGACCCAATCAACAACACCACTAGCGGAATGCCGATCGACACCAAAGCCTTTAAAGCGCTGTGCCCTTGCAGTAAATATTGAGCGCTGCTCGACAGCCCAAATGCCAGACTCGTTAACCCAAACAGCCGAGCCTGGGGAATCAGCGCGGCGATCGTCAGCCCGATCGAGGCGTACCACGGCATCAACCACGGAGTCGCAAACAGCAGCAGCACCAAAGTCACCCAGCCAATATCTTCAACCAGGTCAGGCTGCGAATAGTTCCACTGTCGATAGCTGCGCCAGAGGGTTGCCCCATAAAATCCAGCAAACCCCAGCAAGGTCAGATAAGTCACGATCAAAAGAATCGTTTGCTGCTGACTCCTGCCGATCGAGCCAGGAATAAAGATTCGCACGAGATCGAGTCCAAATCGAGCGATCGTCAGCAGCGATGCTTGAAACTGTCCCGCTACCCCAGGGTTGAGCAAACTACTCCAGGCGTTAAACCCCGGAAGCTGTGACGCACTCAGCACTAAAATCAACCCTAACGAGGCTAGTGTGGTGTCAAGCAGCAGTTTCCACTGGCGTTGTCTAATCAAAAAAAGCGTGACTAAAGGCACCCAAATCAAAGGAATTGTTTTTGACAAAAACCCGCCCCACAATGCCACAATCGAAATCCAATAACGCTGTTTGGCAAGACTGGCCACTAAGACGATCGCGCTCGTTGAAATCAATACATCAATATGAGCCGAGCCGACCTGCTCCATTAACAAAAGCGGGTGAACGAGATAGGCGATCGCAATCCGATCGCGGTTGAAAAATGATTCGCTTTCTTGACGGGGCAACAGTCGCCAGATGATATAACCGTTAAAAAGATGCAATGCCAAGCAAAAAACTTTGAAACTGTAAATTGCCAGAATCGGATGAATCGAGAGAATCGCGGCGGATATCCTAAACAAAAACTGTGAAACCGGGCCGTAAGTGGAGGTTTGCCCCCAGTCTACAAAGGGCGACAGCTCAGAGGCAAACAACCCTGCACGAGCGATAAATGGGTTGACCCCGCTCAGATCCATCAACCCTGAGTGCAGATAAAGATAGATATCATTGCCTAACGGGTAAGCGATTAATGCAATCACCCAGAAGACGGCAGTCTTTTGCAGAATGTCGCCAAAGTTTAAAACCGGAGCGCGGCGATCGGCGTTAAAAAACCAAACGAGATAAATAATTGCCAGCGCTAGATAGCTGCCACCAATAGCAATTTGACTGGCAACATTTGGAAACGTCGCAAATTTTTTGCCACCCGCGAGAATATAGTGAAATTTATCTAGACCTAGATCAACGAGTGCAATGCTCAAATAAGTAGCGCAAAGCAGTGCCGTCGCGATTAGTACTCCAGCTTTTTTCACGAAATTGTGTACTTTATTGAATAAATTTGTTTGAGCATATCATCAAGATTTTAGACCCGTTATCTCACTTGTGGCAGAACCCCTGTCAAGCATGGCACCATTAGCTTAAACAAAGGGTCAGTAAAGACAGTTTAAGAGATGCGATCGTGAGTCAAAAAAAACACCTAATTTTAGGAGGAGTCGGAATCATCGCGATCGTGGCATTGCTCGTCGGCGCTTATTTTTTGCTAGACAAAAGCATCGCCGCGAGAGTCTCCAATCGAGTCTGCATTCCTTCTTATGTTGATGGCTTGGTGTGCTATTCCCAACATCAATCCTTAACTACCGAACAAACAACCAAAATTACGGTCAGTCCCGACGGCAAGATTTTGGCCAGTAGCACTCACGACATCATTCACCTGTGGAACCTGGAAACTGGGAAAAAACAGCGCACGCTATCAGGTCATCGCGATTGGGTGAGTGCATTAGCCATTAGCCCCGACGGTCAAACCTTAGCCAGTGCCAGCCTCGATCGCACCATCAAGCTATGGAATCTAGAAACGGGCCAGCTATTAAAAACCTTATATTCTGGACGGGCAACCACGATCGCCTTTAGCCCAGATGGACAGACTTTGGCCAGTGGAAGTCGTTTAATTAAGTGGGCAGATGGCACCCTAAGCCGTCCGGGGGTGCAGTTGTGGAACTTAGCCGCCCAAGAGTGGCAAGACACCATCGGCGATCAACCTGTGGTCGCGATCGCGTTTAGCCCCAACAGCGAACTTCTGGCGGCTGGCAAGCAAAAAACTTATCTCTGGCGTGTCAGCACCAAACAGCTTTTGCAGACCGTCAACTCTGGAGATCTAACAGCGCTCACCTTTAGCCGAGATGGAGAAACTCTATTGACGGGCAGCAGCCGCATGAAACTTTGGTCAGTCACCTCTGGAATGCTGCTACACACTTTTGGCATCGGGGCTTCTGACTTAGCGCTCTCCCCAGATGGGCAAACCCTCGTGGCGGCTGTAGGAGGCACCATGCAATTTTGGCAACCCGACATCGAAGATTATTTAGGAATGCTGCGCGGCTCCTCTTATAGTGGGCTGTCTGTCACCTTTGGCTTAAACGGAAACACCGTAATCAGCAGCAGCAGCGATGGAATTCGCATCTGGCACCCGAACAGCTTTGCGGCACCAGAGGGTTTCTTTGGGCAATAAAATCAATCAGATAACCCCTATAAATACTTTGATAACTGTTCGAGACTATACTAAACAGCTACAATTCAGGGTGATTGGCGTTGAGGGCAGGCAGATGCGGGGAAAAAATCGCCAAAAGCGGGCAACAAACGGGTTTGTAGTCTTCAAAAATATAGGATTGATGCTGACAGGCAGTGCCCTGATGCTGGCAGGTGTTGCCGTCATAGGAGCAGGACGATCAGGCGATCGCTGGTTTAACCGCGTTCAGAGTTTTCTCAATCCGCCGCCGTCTCAGCCTAAAGTTGAAACCCGATCGGTCGTCATTCAACAAATTCGCAACGCCAGTGAACTCACGACCGCTGTCTTCACAATGGAGGCGGTGATCCCGACTCAACAAGATGCCACTGTCGGCGGATTTGTGGTCGGCACAACTCGGCTACTCTATATCGCCTATGGAGAGGTAAGAGCCGGGGTTGATTTAAGCGTTCTCACACCTGAAAGCGTTGAGATGGTGGGTGAAACGCTGCGGCTGCGCCTACCTCCACCCAAGATTCTCGATAGCAAAATTGATGTCAATCGCTCCAAAGTCTATGACTATAACCGAGGGCTGCTAGGACTTGGGCCCGACGTTGCCCCAAATCTTCAGTCTTTGGCGCAAAAAGAAGCCCTTAAAAAGGTCAAAGATGCTGCTTGCACAAACGGAATTTTGCTACAAGCCAACGATCGAGCAAAACTCACCGTCACTCAACTGATCAAAGTGCCCAATGTTAAAGAAGTTGTGATTGAGACTCAAGCCCCGGCATCTTCTGCCTGTCAAAATCCTTAGTGATAATAAAAGCGTTCAGAACCGGGATCACTCTCTAGGCAGGTGATCCCCATTTTGCTTTAAGGTTAAACTGAGCGCAAATAAAAAGTTGATCTCCATCAATACTGACCATAATCGAGAGAGACAAATAGCGCTCACAGCGATACCAAATCGATTACTTAAGTAGCTTTAGACACCTTTTGTTTTCACTCTGTAGACTTATGAGTCTCTCATTGATTTTTAGTTTTTTCGTCAAATTTTGATAAGGTAGAGGGCTTTAAAATGCAGACAGTTCAATGTGTTCGATGTCCCAACTGTGGCAGTCATGCTGAACGGCACTATCTAGAAAGTAATCGGCTCACCCGAACTCAGTGCCCTACCTGCGATTACTTAATGATCACTTGCTCGGAGACTGGTAACGTCATCGAAGCTTATGCACCCGGAATCTATGCCCGACGCTAGTCACTCATTTAATATCCATTAATTTTTTAGGGATGTCGATCGGGCATCCCTAAATTTTTGTCTCAGCGTTGGCTAATCAGCAAATTCAAGCTTCAAGCGATCGCCTGAGATGCCCGTAACTGCCCACAAGCCGCATCTGCCTCCAACCCGCGCGGACGACGGACACTCACCGCGATGTGCCGCTCCTTCAACGTGTTCACAAACGCTTGAATGCGACGCGGATCTGGCTTTTGATAATCGACCTCACTAATCGGATTGTAAGGGATCAAATTCACATGACTTTGAAACCCGCGCAGGTGTTCAGAAAGCTCGATCGCGTGTTCGACACAATCATTTAATTCTGCTAGCAAAACATATTCAAATGACACTCGCCGCCCCGTCAGCTTGACATATTCGCGACATTCACTGAGCAGCGTTTCTAAAGGATATTGACGAGCACTCGGAATTAACTGTGTCCGTAGCGCTTGATTGGAGGCGTGTAAGCTAACCGCCAGTGTTGCTTGAAGCTGCTCTTCAGCCAAACGACGAATCTTCCCCGGAATCCCAACCGTGGAGATTGTGATCAACCGTTGCCCAATGCCCACATCTTCATTGAGCGATCGCACGGCTCCCAACACATTATCGGTGTTCAAGAGCGGTTCGCCCATGCCCATAAACACGATATTGCTGACGCGCTGCTGAAACACCTCTTGCACCGTTAGCACTTGATCAACAATTTCGTGCCGTTCTAAGTTGCGCTTAAAGCCACCTTTGCCAGTCGCACAAAAATCACACGCCATCGGGCAGCCCACCTGAGAAGACACGCAGACCGTTAACCGCTTCTCAGTCGGAATGCCAACCGTTTCGACAATTTGACCATCTGAGAGCTTCAGCAAGAACTTGATCGTGCCGTCTAACGCAGGTGCCTGAAAGTGAATCTGCGATCGCCCGATCGGATAATCAGCGAGATTTTCACGCCAAGACTTAGGAAACACTGAAACATCACTCAGCGATCGTGCCCCTTTCTGATAGATCCACTGGTGCAGTTGTTTTCCTCGATAAGCGGGCTGCTGCTGCTGCTTGACCCACTCGGTTAACTCAGTCAGAGACGCTCCGACAAGGGGTTGATGCTCGACACGATGGGCGGGTTCTAACTGCTGAATCACGGCAAAGGGTGGGGTAAATATCTTGAGTTGCTCTCTCAGACTCCTATCGTAATTCGCAATCGTTACTTGCTGCAAACTTAACTGATCGGGTTGCCGATTTAGAGTGCCCAGCTTTAATTCTTTTGAGAAAGAGCGACGGTTTTGTAGTTGTCTACTGTCTAATGATAGAAGTCGTTCACGGTCTGTGGTTCAGCTTGTTAAGAGCCTGACGGAACCGCTCTAATCGGACTATACTAAGAACAAAGGTACTGAAATTTGCAGCCAGTGGTAAATTATGCGTCTTCTCAGGCAGTTTTCTGAAGCGGTTAGTCTTTGGGGGCATGAGAATTTTGAGGATGAGAATACTCCTGACTTCTCAGACGAAGCTGGATTTGAGCTACTCAACCAGACTAACGAATCCGCTCGATCGCCCAATAATCTTGCAATTCCCGCGATCGCAAACTCTGTTCAAGAATGTGTAGTGCTAGAGCCTTTATCGTTTGAAGAGATTCCTCAAGCCGTGGATGCATTGCTGGCTCAAAAGGTTTTAATTCTCAAATGCGCCAAGATGCGATCGCCCAGCGAAGCTCAACGCGCTGTCGATTTTTTAGCAGGAGCGGTCTATGCGATCAACGGTCATCAGAGCCGCATCTGGAAAGACGTTTTTATGTTTGCGCCGCCTTCTGTGCGGCTAACCCGACTGCACGCAATGGTTCCTATTCAGCCGTTTGCTCTCTATTCAGGATGATGCGATCGAGCAAAATAAATGCTGCTTTCCTGTCAATTAATGGGTTTGTGAACTTTAGCGTATGGAATCGATCAATAGTCAACCCCAATTAAAAGATTTTGCCGTCTTTCCAAAGCACGTAGGCGTTTGGCAAGGTGATTGGATCAGAATCGATCACAACGCCCAAGAAACAACGCGATTTACGGGCTTATTAACGCAGCAGATTATCGACAATCAATGGATTCAAACCAACGAACACGAATTTCCTGATGGTAAGAAAGTCACTCAGAATTTTGTGGGTCGAGTGACTGGAACGGGCAGAGTCACGATCGAAAGCTCCGACCCGCCTTTTTCTAACTACTCAATGATCGCGCAAGAAGTCGCCGATCATCTGCTGGTCTTTGACATTTGCGACAAAGCAACGGGCAAAATTTTGGCGACTGAAACGATTAACTTAGTCCAACCCAATCAGCGCATCCGCACGACTCAATCGTTCTCGATCGAGGGAGTGTTTCAAGGAGTGATGCTGATTGTTGAACATCGAGTTGGCTAATCATTCACAATCTAGTTCACTAACAAAAAACGTAAGAACTCTCCACAGAAAGCTCCTACGTTTTTATGAGGACAACTCTATATCGGATTAATGTCCCGTCGTGATTTGCTTGCGCTCTGCTTCTAACAAATCAAGCAACGATTGATCGCCCCGCTCTTGAGCGGACTGCAAGCGACGTTGCAGATTGCTTAACAGGTTTGCCTGATGCAATTGACTCACTTCTCGCTGAGACACTCTTGCAGAAATGGCCTTCGATCGAGGTGCATTTGCCGATTGCGTCAAGGCGGTCAGATTGCCTTGAGCATCACGATCGACGTGATAAGTTGACCCACGATAGATCAAATCATAGGCTCTGGGTAGAGATGATTGAGTTTGGGGAACAGTCGGATCGACGTGATAGGTCTCTCCGCGATACATCAATGTGTAGGGTGCTTGAAGCCGCGGCGCAGACTTGACAGGTCGTCCAGCATTGTCGGGTCTAAATTGGGTTGGGTCGTAGTCGTAGGTATTGCCACGATAAATCAGTTTCATGGGTCGCTTCTCCAAAAATTTGTTTTGTTGGGTGAAGAGAAGCGCGTTCCTTCAGGAATATCCCTTACTTCCGTCTCCTCTGATTTGCGAGAGGGGATGAACGTTTTTCCTTCTGTATCCAATCATACAGTTTTTCAAGAAAAAAGGGTAATCATCCGATCGGGTGAAACTACGACTCATTGGGGGAATACCCGACTCTAGACTTTCATGTCATAACCAAAGAGATTTGGATCGACTTCGCCAAGCTCTAAATCTGCCAGCCCATATTGCGCCCAGCGGCGATCGACCATTGCCGCTACATCAGGGTCAGACACCAACGGCGCAGCCCACGGGCGATCGGTTTCTGGATACAGTTTCGTTGTCGCATCAATGCCCATCTTGCTGCCCAAACCAGGCTTTTCGGTCGCAAAATCCAGTGAGTCGAACGGGTTATCTGGCAGGATGAAGACATCTCTAGCGGGGTCAACTTTTGAAGTGATTGCCCAAACTACCGCTCTTGGATCACGAATGTTGATGTCTTTATCAACCACAATCACAAATTTTGTGTAGCTAAACTGCGGCAGTGCGCTCCAAAATGCTAACGCGGCTCGTCGGGCGTGACCGGGATAAACTTTGTCGATCGAGATCACGGCTGCCTTATAACTTAATGCCTCCATTGGCAAAAAGAAATCAACAATTTCGGGCACCTGCTGTCTGAGAATGGGCGTGTAGACGCGATTGAGTGCGAGTGCCATCATCGCATCTTCTTTGGGCGGACGACCGCTAAACGTCGTCAGATAAATCGGATCTTTACGATGAGTCATGCAGTGAAATCGAAACAGCGGCGCTTTCTCGTTCACACCGCCGTAATAGCCCATGTGATCGCCTGCCGGGCCATCTACTCCGACTTCTCCTGGTGTGACAGTGCCTTCTAACACGATTTCGGAGGTGGCAGGCACTTCTAAATCAACGGTTTTGCACTTGGCTAGATGAATGCCCGACCCGCTATAGAGTCCGGCAAATAGCCACTCAGAGAGATCGACCGGAACGGGAGTCGCGGCTGCCAAAATCACGAGCGGATCGACTCCGATCGCGATCGCCACTTCTAGATCCTGTCCCATCGCCGCCGCTTTTCTCAAATGTCGAGTCGGCCCACGCACCGAGAGCCATTGCACTGTCATCGTGTTTTTAGACTGCAACTGCAAGCGATATACGCCCACATTTGGGATTTTGGTTTCGGGATCTTTGGTGATCATCAATCCCAGGGTCATCACCTTACCCGCATCGCCAGGATAGACACGCAGCATCGGCAGCGTCGTCAGGTCTACGTCATCGCCTTTAACCACCACTTGCTGACAGGGCGGAAAGAGATCTCGATCGGGTTTTGCCCGCAAGACATCAAACAAAACTTTGCCCAGGTCGATCGCTTGAGAGACTTTTTTGGGCGGTCTGGGTTGATAGAGCAACGCCAACTTTTTGCCTAGCGTCTCCAATTCTTGCGGAGACTCCATATTCATTGCCCAGCAAACTCGCTCGACGGTTCCTAAGAGGTTGATCGCGACGGGGTAGGGAGAGCCTTTGACATTCTCAAACAGCAAGCCAGGGCCGCCACGCTGCAACATCCGATTGGCGATCTCAGCGATCTCTAGATCTGAGTCAACAGGGGCGCTAACTCGGCGCAATTGCCCCCGTTGCTCAAGCTGTTTGATGAATCCTCTTAGATCTCGCGCCATGATGAAGCAATGTAAAGTTCTATTCTCATTATGGACGCGTCAAACTTCGGTCAGCCTATGGAGTCGGTGGAAATTTCACGTTTTGCACGACATCGCCCGTTGCTCCTAAAGATTTGGCTGCCCCGTTGTTATAAGACACCAAAACGCCGCCTGCGTTGCCTAAGCTAATCACGACTTGCTTTTGTCCGCCCCAGGTTTTTTGAGTGCCCTTTGGCAAGGTGCCATCAAACGCAACTTTGCCATCTACCACCACTTCGACCCAGCTTTCCTCGGTTGCATCCAGCTTGACCGCAACGGGGCCGGTTGCCACAGGCGAAGCGCCAGGACTTGGTGCCGATGACGAGCTAGGCGACGTTACAGCTACTTTTGACGGCCCTTTTTGCGGGGCTGTGCTGTTAGCGCTCACAGGCTTGGGAGTTGGTGGTGTAGCGGGTTTAGAATGATTAATCAGGCTAGCGATAATCAGCCCTAGCGCGCCCAACCCGATCGCGCCTCCCAGAACATAGAGCCAGGGAGGAGGCTCAAACGAGGGGGGTAAAGTTTCGGTAGATTCGAGTTCTGGCGGCTCTGCCTCATAGATCGGCACGGGCGACTCGATCGCAAATTCTTTTGACAAGGCAGTTCCATCTAAGCCCAGCGTGTCAGCATAGCGACGAATAAACCCCTGAATAAAAACTGGTTCTGGTAATAGATCGAGTCGTCCTGCTTCGATCGCGCTTAACAGACGCAGCGGGATATAGGTTTTTGTTGCAACTGTTTCTAGAGCCACCGATCGCGCCTCGCGTTCATGACTCAGCTTTGACCCGATGGTTTTGAGTTGCTCTGCCTGTGTTGATGAATCCGAGTACTCCACTGCTCCCCCCCGTGGCTTTTTGTCACGATATCAGATATCTGCTCTCGATAGAACGATAGAGCAATTACTACTATGACAGTCAAGGGTAGATTCTAAGTATCAACAGACAACTTTGTCCGCTATAAATTTCAGTATGTTGGAGAAGTTAGTCACACCTCACTGATTCGACAGGCTTCTAGATCTCAATCCGAAGGCTATTTTTGCACCACTCTAATCGGATTGCCGTATCACTCAATCACTGTTCGATCGCCGATTGTTGAGGTGATGCGGTTGATTGAGGTGACTCGATCGGGGCTAGATTATCTGGCTTAAAGGCAATCTTGACGTTATCAATTTCGATGATGTGACGAATCATTTCCGCGTGTCGAGCCGCTTCATCTGCTCGCTGCATAAATTGAGCAGCAGAGAGAGATCGATTATTAGCACGTGCTTGGTTAGCCAATCGCCTCGCCAAACTCGCTCGTTCTTCAAGCGCACGGGCGGCTGTCCATAAAGCACTTTCAACCGCATCAGACTGCTCTACTGCCAAACTATCTACCGAATAGACGTGACCTACATGACAGCGATAGCGCATTAACCCATCGCTGTTTAGCTCCCACATGACACCCCCACACGATGGGCAGGTAAAAACCGACGGCTCTTTTTGTGGCTCTCCTCGCTCTGCCGCCGCTTTATCTTGCTGAATAATTTCTAGTTCGGGATCGCGTTGATCAGCGATAGATCCATTCCCGATCGAGGGTTGCGATCGGGCTAACACCCCTGCAATTTTACTCACTGGCAATACATAATCAACCGCGACATTGGCGATCGCGCTGGTCGGCATTCCATTAAATAAGGCTTCTTCTGGGTCTTGAACAATGGTAAGTCCGCCTTTTTGTTTGACCATTGCTAGACCTGCGGTGCCATCGTCTAACAGCCCCGTGAGAATCACCCCAATCACTTGCTGTTGATAAGTCATGGCCGCACTGCGAAAGAGCGGGTCGATCGCGGGTCGATGCCCATTTTCTTTAGGAGTGCGGCTCAAACAAACCCGCCCTGTCTCAACCATTAGGTGATAGTCAGGCGGTGCCACATAAATTTGTCCTGCTTGCAGCGCCTCGCCATCTTTGGGGTGTTTTGCCGGAAGTGACCCGGCTCGACTGAGAATATCGGGAAGCACACTCGTGCCATAGCTTGGAAAGTGCAGCACGATCAAAACAGCCGCCGCTAAATCAGGAGGCAGCAAGTGAACCAGTTGAGTCAACGCCTCGACCCCACCCGCTGAGGCTCCTATGACAATAATCTTAAAATTTTTGACATAAGTTGATTGAGCATCTGACATTAGAGTTTCCTTTTATTTCCCCATACTTACCAACCTGGCAGTAGTTGGAGCGCGGATTCACGATCGTTCCAGCTAGAGACTACTGCAATTGTGAGTGGTTTCTTGGCAATTAGGCACCTCCACAAAGGCGTAAAAACGCTTCGTTGCTTGAGCAATACGATCACTTTAAATTGACGTGAATTCGATGAAGCTTTTTGCCACGGTTGCAAATCCGGGCTGCCCCCTAAATCCCCCAATTTTGGGGATTTAGGGCTGAAGCGCTGAAGAACGGAGCGAAAGAACACATCGAACTGACGTTAAATTGGCGATCCATTTCGCCCCTGTTGTCTGTCTGCGGAATAATGGGATTCAAACCTCCTTTCTATCACCGACTATGGCAACCATTAACGACAACTATCTAAAACTCAAAGCAGGCTACTTGTTTCCCGAAATTGCGCGGCGAGTCAATGCTTTTGCTGACGAAAATCCTGCTGCGAAGATTATTCGTCTAGGCATTGGCGATGTGACCGAGCCGTTGCCCGAAGCTTGTCGCGCTGCCATGATCAAAGCTGTCGAAGATATGGGCGATCGTTCGCTTTTTAAAGGCTACGGCCCTGAGCAAGGCTATGAGTGGTTGCGCGAAAAAATTGCCGCTCACGATTTTCAGGCTCGCGGCTGCGACATTGATGCGTCTGAAATTTTTGTGTCCGATGGGTCTAAGTGCGATTCGGGCAACATTCTCGATATTTTTGGCGACAGTAATACGATCGCTGTCACCGATCCCGTCTATCCCGTCTATGTCGATACTAATGTGATGGCAGGTCACACGGGCGAAGCGAACGAGAAGGGTGAATATGAAGGGTTTGTCTATCTGCCAATCACCGCAGAAAATAACTTCACCGCCCAGATTCCTTCGCAAAAGGTGGATTTAATTTATCTCTGCTTTCCCAATAATCCCACGGGAGCCACTGCGACGAAAGAGCATCTCAAAGCGTGGGTTGATTATGCCAACGCTCACGGCTCCATTATTTTCTTTGATGCTGCCTACGAAGCGTTTATTAGTGACCCTGAGCTGCCTCACTCGATCTATGAGATTGAAGGGGCAAGAAATTGTGCGATCGAGTTCCGATCGTTTTCCAAAAATGCGGGCTTTACGGGCACTCGATGCGCCTTGACGGTGGTGCCCAAAACTTTGACCGCAAAAGCTGCCGATGGCTCTGATGTCGAACTCTGGAAGCTGTGGAACCGTCGCCAATCAACCAAATTTAATGGCGTGTCCTATATTGTGCAGCGCGGAGCCGAAGCCGTCTACTCTGAAGTAGGGCAAGCGCAAATCAAGGCATTGGTCAACTTTTATATGGAGAACGCCGCCATCATTCGTGACCAATTGACGATCGCCGGAATTGCAGTCTACGGAGGAATCAACGCGCCCTATGTTTGGCTAAAAACGCCCAACGAGCTATCAAGCTGGGATTTCTTTGATAAGCTGCTGCACACCGCTCATGTCGTTGGCACCCCTGGCTCTGGGTTTGGTGCCGCCGGGGAAGGTTATTTTCGCATCTCGGCGTTTAACAGCCGCGACAACGTTAACGACGCCATGAAGCGCATTACCGAAAAATTCAAGGCGTAGGGTCAACCCAACAATTGGGCAAAGCATTCAGCGTCCGTTCTCTCTCGAATGCTTTGCCTTCTCATAGGGCACAACAGCTTAGTTGACCACGGTTATCATCCAGTTTTGGGATAATCCTAAAATAGGTTTATCGTACCTGGTATATCCGTAGTGCTGAATTCAAAGCACGATGAAATTTACCTCCAGCTATGAGTACGATATATTCCGACGTTGTCTGATTGCGGCTCGAAAAGAAGCACAACTCACTCAGGAGTCTCTCGCTAAATCTCTTCAAAAACCTCAATCTTTCGTTGCTAAATATGAGAATGGTGAGCGACGTTTAGATGTCGTCGAGTTTCTCGTAGTTACTCGAATCATTGGCATAGACCCTTGCACCCTTATTAGGAAGGTTGAACAACAAATAGCTGAGGCATCTTGTGAGGAAAAACCGTGAACACATCAGATGTCATCAGATTAGCCTCTCAATATTTAGACGATTTAGCAGGACACACATTTGATGTTTTAGACGTATCTAAACCCGTGACTGTAAATGCAGCAGTCAATTTAGCTAAAGTAATCTCGAAGCTTTCGCCGTTACTAGGAAACTTAATCGAATTTAACACTGTTGAGTTCTTAAATAAGCAGAATGATTTTGCTGAATTTGGAACGTGGGAGAGGCAAGATCCGGGATTCCCAGACACTATTTTCGTGGGAAATATTCAACCAACACCAGGGTTAGAAATTAAAGCATGGTTTCCGTTGGCGACAGAGATAACTGCGCGATTCAAAGATAGCCAGAATCACTTTCAGTTTGATCAAACTCACGTTGTGATGTTGGCATGGCTACCTGAGAAAATTATTTATGGGAAGCCTCGCATTTTAGATGTGTGCGTCGTATCCGGCTTGTCAGTAGCTCTGGCTAGAGATACTCATTACCACAATCCGCCCGGCTATCTTGTTTTAGAACCAGAAGATACAACCCAAAGAACAGCAAATCTACAGCAAACAAACACGAGTGGCTACAAGTTTCAAGGTTCTGTGAATGAGCTTTTAGAGGCGCAAAAAATGGTTGATTCTTGGGGTGCTGAAGCCAAAATCTACAAGCCAACTAGAGAATATCAGCACCTTCTACGGGAGTTATTAATATGCTACAGATATAGACTAGACACTAACTTTGCGAAGTTGGATAGAATCGTGCATCCTGGCATTGAGGAATTCAAGAAACGTGTTTACAATGTTGAAGTTTCTGGGATGACAGTTGGACAATGGAACAAACTTCTGTCAAGCCGCCGAGAAGACAGAATCACACAATCTCTAGAGAAGCATTTAGACGTTAGAGAAGAGAGTATTGATGAACTTCTTGATTAAATCGCTGGACTCCATAGTAGAAATAGTCTGGATCAATCTCGCAAGAGTAAGCTTTCCGGTTGAGTTTCCGGGCTGCCAAAGATGCACTAAACAGTCCTCCAAAGGGTTCCCAGACTGCATCATATTTATCACTTGATGACTCGATAATCATGCTCATTAAATCGAGGGGCTTTTGGTTAAGATGTAATGCTTTTCCAGAGGTTGTTTTAACTCTTTCACCACCTCGCAAGGCTTGGCGTTCCCATACGTTAGTAAAACCATGAGGGCATTTAAACTTCGATCGCATTTTACTCCATTCTTGCCCTGTCAAAGATTGATTGCCATCTATAGAAAAATAAGGTTTTCCTTCAGGGCTACCATGCTCATTTGCATAAATTACTAGTCTTTCAAACATTTCTGGGGGTGGAAAGTACCACAAATGTCCTTGATCAAAATATTTTCTGGTGGCGGCATCCATTACACCACAAGCATCGTTTGCTCGTCGTAACGGCAATCTAGACCGTTTCCATTCTTTCAGTAACCAAGTTTTTAAGGGAAGTTCGTCAAACCTAACTTCTCTTACATATTGAACACAGACTTCTGTAACAACTGGGAATCTGCGAATTTTTTCTGTGTTAACATTTCCTGCGATGTGACCTTTGCCTTTATTCCAGACATTGGAATTAACATATCGCCAACCACACTTTTCTAAAATTGGATGTACTGTAGCCCAGCCAATTTCTGAGTTCCAAAACCAGAGTGTTGTACACGGCATCGCCGCTTTCGACCACTCCTCAATATGAGGTTGATACCAATTGGGTAAATTAATGTGATCGGATGTGTCTCCTTCAAAACCTAGAACACCGTAAGCGCCATCTGAAACGATTACAGTAGGCTGTTCCCAGTTTTTATAATGTTCAAGGCTATTACCTAGAGATAAAGCAACGTATTCATCGCTCCAGTCAGAAAAGTTAAGTTTGGTGTTTAGATTAACGACTTTTCCGCGACCAACTGTACTGGCAGCATTACATTTCAAAGTTTCTGTAGAACTAACTTCTGGATTAGATCGGCTCATTGATCCTTGCGGCTCTTCAAACTATGACTTATGCAAATTTATCCTATTTTAGGATATTTGTATACCAAGAAACCCAGAATTGATAGCAACCGCATTTCACCCTCAATCTAGCAGCACAACGAACCCTTAATTAGAGCCGATATTGACGATAAACGTCACTCGCTGCCCGATGCAAAAGCGAATGCCGATAGACCAAAGCATCCAGGTCATCGGCATAGCCGCCGCCAATCACACAAGCGATCGGATAGCCTAACGAAACACAGGTTGTTAAAACTTGCATCTCGCGACGAAATAATCCAGTATCAGTGAGAGAGAGTTTGCCTAGACGATCGCACATATGCGGGTCAACACCTGCGTCATAAAACACCAGATCCGGCTTGATTTGAGTGAGCAAATCTGGCAGGTAGGTGGCTAGGGTTTGCAGATATTCATCGTCTTCCATGCCTTGAGCCAGCGGCACATCGAGATCGCTCTGCTGCTTGCTGCCTGGAAAGTTGCTCTCACAATGCATTGAAAACGTGAACACATTAGCATCTTCACGAAAAATAAACGCAGTGCCGTCGCCCTGATGGACATCTAAATCCACGATCAAGATTTTCTCGACTCGCTTTGTGGTTTGCAGGTGACGGGCCGCGATCGCCAAATCATTAAAAATACAAAACCCCGATCCATAGCTAGGAAACGCATGATGAGTGCCGCCTGCTGTGTTGCATGCCAACCCTTGCTGAAGTGCTAACTCGGCAGTGAGCATCGTGCCGCCAACCGCGATACAAGTGCGGTTCACCAAAGCCCGACTCCAGGGCAACCCAATGCGCCGTTGAGCTTTTGGATCAAGCGTGCCGTCACAATATGCCTGCACATACTCGG
This sequence comes from Phormidesmis priestleyi ULC007, assembly GCF_003003695.1. Lineage (NCBI taxonomy): Bacteria > Bacillati > Cyanobacteriota > Cyanophyceae > Leptolyngbyales > Leptolyngbyaceae > Phormidesmis > Phormidesmis priestleyi. Next base: position 112,211 of record NZ_PVWG01000008.1, on the reverse strand, counting down.
CCACATGGACTAACTCGATCTGCTCTTGAGGAGGACGCACCGGAGAATAAAACTGGGATGCCGCCGCCACGCCGTCTGCTAATAGCATCTCGTAAAGTTTCTTAAATTTTGCTATTGGGAAACGATGATCCCTGGGCAATGGCGCAACGTAGTCAGGGTGATAGATCAGCGGTAAATCCATTCAATCGTTAACTTCAAAATGTCTTTAGTTTTGTAACTAAATGGTGTCAAATATTGCCGTTTGTAAGAATTGTTCAGAAGTAGATCTCTCATCCTTTAGACTGATCTGCACATGTAAATTCTGATAAAACACTCATGGCGCATCCGGTTTGGCACGAGCATTTACAACTCCTTTCTTACTTTGCGAGCGTGTTAGGTCTTTATATTCTAGTTAATAGTAAACAAGACGAGAGCGATGATCCCGATAACACAAACCATGTGCTGTTTTCGATGACGTTTGCTTATTGGATTGTGCACTGCATGGCGATCGCTGCCCAAAAATCGATCTCACCTGATTGGGAGATTGCCGCATTGAGCCTGAAGTTTACGGCGGTCTTTTCCTTTTTGTTGACTTTTTCTTGTGCGCTCAGTTTACCGCTTCACCGAATTTCAGTTCGGGCTAAACAAACGGAGTAATTCTAAGCAGGGCGATCGCTATTTTTTGATCACCTGAGCGATCGCCGCTTCTAACAAATCTTGTGCCAGCGTCGTCAAGATAAACACCTCTTGCACGGTTTTGCCTTGACGAGCAATCAGCTTATAGCCGCCCCGAATCGGCACCGAGACTTTCAACTTAAAATGGGGAGAATGCGATCGCACAGAAGCGATTACACCAGGCGTAATGGTGCTGATTTCGTCGTGTTTGACCAACTTCTCTAGTCGGGAAATTAAGCCAGGAATGTGAGTGGAGTGATTAAGCACTACCCTGCCGCTAGAATTTCCCATACTTGTAGTTTAGCCTTAGCCTTCCTCCTTAATTTTATCGTTCAAGCAGTCTCTAAGGGGGCTAACGTCAGTCCCTCCATGCCAAGCTGCATATGATAAAGCTCTGCTTGCTCTAATTGACCGACCCACACCGTTGCCTGCCCGTCAAAATGCACTTGGTTTGTGAGTTTCCAAGCCCGATCGCCCGTCATATTAGGAATATATTTGATCAAGCATTCTGACACATGCTCAAAGGTGTTGAAATCATCATTTAACACGATCACTTTATAGTTGGGGCTGGTCTTCCGCACCGTTTGACTCGTCTTTTCGGGTGCAGCCACTGACCCAACCACTCCGGCCTTAACCGCTTCTAAAAGGGTTTTAGTCATAAAACAGTTTCCAAAAGCTTGACAAATCTCTGCACTAAATTTTAGGTCAATTTCCACTCAGCAAACAGCGGAGATTAACGAATGCTAACAGACGAAAAGAAACCTGGATCACGCTGAAGATCCAGGTTTTTACAGAGGTTTCAGAAACCCTTCTATTGGCAAAACACCAAGTTGCTGCCCGCAGTGTTTTGAAAGCCGTTAGAAACCCAACCCGCCGCTGGTCTAGCGATTTGCACCCAAATGCGACCATCTGAGGCAGTCCTTGCCGTTGCAGGGTTTGTCGTCACAAAAACCTGGCTGTTAAAGTCTGCGCCACCGACGATCGCCGAGGTAGTGTTTGGCCCTTGCCGAATAATTAAACCTTGAGGCTGGACTACGCGGCGGCACAGTCCTTTGTCATTAGGAGGCGGACCCGAACAGGCTCTGAGGTTGACCGCTTGAACAAAGCCTTTGCTGGGTGTACTCACCAAGATGAATCCATCAGTTACCGCGTTTTCTGCCAGCGTGACTCTTTGAGCCGTAGCTAGGAGCGAAACTGTGGAACTCGTGGACGATCGTTGACTAAAAATCGGGGTAGACACTTTTGCTTCGCGGCACTGCCCGTTGAGTGGCGGGGCGGCGGCTGGGGTTTGAGCAAACGCTGGGGTTGTTGCTCCGGTCATGGCAATCAGGGCAAGTCCGGCGATCGCAGGGTTGAATCGTTTCATTTGAATATTGATCATTGATTAAGCTCCTCACTCCCATCAAAAAAGGGTTTTCGCGTTTTGTTTCTGCATGAAATTATGCCACGCAAACACCCGAATCCCAAAGATGTAGCATTTCAAATTTTGTGTAGAGTCGATTAAGTTTGAAGAAACGGGTGATTTGGGTAGCGTGTTGGATTGGGTCGCTCGATCGAGGCTTAAACTGCAAGCTGTCAGTCTAACCACCCAATTTTGATGTTTATGCTGAAAGGGGTGCGATCAACTTGCGTTTTCGGGGAGTTAGACAGCGAAGATATCAGCCTAATCTTCTGAATCACTAGATGAACCACACAGGAAAAGTCAGGCTAATTAAATGGTAGCCAGAGGAAGAAGATGCCACTTAGCAACTAAGCGCTTGACAAATTCGTTGCTCGGGATTTCTCCAAGTTTACGACCCACGGACTTCGCTCAATTGCGCCAAAATTTGATCAGTGTCAGTGCTGCCTCGTGAATTGTATACTAAACCCCATCTTTGGTAGCCCAATCACAGACGAGCCAAAACCGCTCCTATTCACTGTCATTCGCCGAGCAGAACATGCCCTTCGCGAGTATGAACTAGCGCATGAGCAGTTGGAAGAATTTATCACAGGGGAAAGAAGCGTCTCCACCTACTTCCTAGCTATGTCGTACCTTGAAACTGCTTTGTCATGTAGCTACCAATCGTTTGATTTTTTCAGAAAGGCAACGGCTACGGAACTCTTTAAGAAAGGAGATGGAAGTATTTTTGAGCGCTTAAATCGTATATATTCCGTGATTAAGCACCTCGAAACGTCCTCGCTTCAACCTGGTCAGTTACATTTGCTCTGGTTCACCAACGATGGTTTGTCTACTAGCGTCGCGTCCTTAAACTTCACTGAGATTATGGAGATTATCGAAGATACGTGTCAACTTGCACAAAAACTCAGCATGCTGCGGTATGCCTTGGAAGAAGAGGCTGACAAATCGAATGCAGCGGACGGTTAAAAGCTGCTGTTGAGGTAGCAGGAGTTACTGCCACCGCTGATTTGAGCCGTTAGGCTGAAAAACCTTGGTAATGTGCATTCACTAAGCTCTCAATCAGCAATTAACCTTCGCGAATTAGTTATTTCTCGAGTCCATGACTTTTGCCAATCACCCAATGGCGACGAAAGAAGCGTGCCAGTGATGTTTCTTCTAAAGATAGGTGAATCGGTCGCCCGTGAGGACAGGTGCGCGGATTGCGAGTTTGCTGCCACTGATCCAATAGGGTTTGCATCTCAGTCAGGCTCAAAGGCGTTCCGTTGCGAATGGCGCTGCGGCAAGCGGTGGCAACCTGGGCAGATTGCAAATCACCTCCCAGGCTCAGTTCTATCAAAGCTTCGGCGCAATCGTCTCGATCGACCAGCATTGCAGGCACAGTCCGAATGGCCCAAAGTTGTTCACCAAAAGGTTCTACGTCTAGCCCTAAGCGTTCTAGCTGTTCAAGTTGAGCCGTTGATAAGTGATTGAGAATGATTGCAGGCTCTAATGGCGCTAACTGCCAGCGATCGCACACTTGCTCATAAAGCACTCGCTCATGGGCGATATGTTGCTCAACTAACCACATTCCTGCCGGGTGTTCTGCCAAGATATAGCGATTGTGAACTTGGGCGATCGCCCGCACTAAAGACAAAGAAGCGGGTGTACTTGCTTCGGGCTGAACTGGCTGAATTTCTCGATTGACGGTGTAGCCGCCTTCTGACTCAGCCGTTTTAAGCAGATTGCCGACTCGCTCTGAGTAGAGGTTTTCAGACAGCGACTCAGGCTTGAGGCGTAAGGTTTGCTCAATGGCTTGGGTAACGTGCAATTGCCAGTGACTCAGGTGATGCAAATAAATCTCAGCTTTTGCGGGGTGACGGTTCCAGTCAATGTGCGCGGGCGGCACCTGAAGATGCACGACGCAGACCGGATGGCGTTCTCTCGGCAGAGTCTTCCGAAACGCTCCCAAAATGGTTTGTTCTAACTCTGGGATGTCTACAAATCGACCATTGATCGCCACTCGCACCCAGTCTGGGCGGTGTCGATGACAGCGATCGGGCAGTCCCAAAAGCACATAAACCGACGATGAGGAATCCGTTTCTTCAGGAGTAGGGACTTCTAACGTAGTTTCTTGCAAATCTCCGATCTGCACCCCTCTTAGAATCTGGGGCAAGATTTTTCGAGCAGTTTCGCCAGCCCAAACGTTAAACCATTCTCGATCGTTTTGCTGCACTTGCCAGGTCACGTGAGGATGACTGAGCGCAATCTGCTGAATCATGGACTGAACGGATCGAATCTGCTGCGCGATCGCGGGCAAACCCTGGCGACGGGCTGACCAATTGCCAAACAGGTGATCAACCGTGACGATCGTACCGGGTGCGATCGCCGCTGTCTCGACCTGAATTGACTCTCCTTCAGCGTTATAAAGCAGTCGCCAGCCTTGAGTTGCGGTAGCGGAGCGGCTGAGAATCTCTAATTGCGATAGCTGTGACAGACTGTGGAGCGCCTCGCCCCGAAAACCGAGACTGCGAATATTCCAAAGATCTTGGCGATCGTGAATTTTGCTCGTGGTGTGGGGTAAGGCGGCTTGCTTCAGCGTGTCTAAATCCATGCCTGCGCCGTTGTCGGCCACGCGCACTCGCCACTGGTCAGCCCAGAGAGAAACAGTAATGCGAGTTGCCCCAGCGTCGATCGAATTTTCCACCAATTCTCGCACCACGGCTGCCAGAGAGTCGATCACTTCTCCAGCCGCAATTAGATGCACGACTTCGGTGGGCAATGGCTGAATGTTAAACCCCATTTCTCTAGTGTATCGAAGGGATTAAAGCAATTGAGCTTTTTGAATCGCGATCGCGCTTTAACAAAACGCTAAAATTCATGTCGATTGTTCTAATCAACAGAAAATTTGCTACAAAAGTAGACGAGAGTTAATACTGAGAAAGTTTTTCTAGCAAGGACAAAGTTAGCAAGCTCTAGGCAAATCTACTGAAACGGACTTCGCACGGTTAGCCCGGACTTCAGTGCAGGGCAGGTGAATGCGATGAACGACGACTTTTCAAACATCCTCATAAGACCAAACTCTGATCGTCGATAAACCACTTTTCAGAGATTCGTGATCTATCTTAAACCCCGGAGCTATCTATAGTGTCTATCTCAATCAACTCCCGACTACAGGAAAATTTTCAACAATACGATGGCATCTTTTTTCCTAAAGATTATGAGCTTTTGAGCGCTGCTGAACAAAAGCAGTTGTGGGACAAAATTGGGTCGATCTATTATCAAACTCAGAAAGCCGAAGAACTCAGTCAGGATGTTTTAAAGACGATCGACTATCAGCAAATCACCGGAAAAATTGGCGGTCTCTGGAATCGATTTCCTCACGATCGTCATTTTGAAACGATTCTTGAAATCGGCTGTGGTTATGGCAGAACGTCAATCAATCTTTCAAAAGAAAAGAATCTTTCCTGCGCTCAATATTATGGAATTGATATTTCAGAGCCTCTGCTCCGCCGACTGCTTTATTTCAAACAGGCTTATAATTTTTATCCATCTGCAACGTTCAATTTAATTTGCAACTCAGCAGAGACTTTGCCGTTAGCAGATAATTCGGCAGACTTGATTATTTCTAATGCAGTATTGATGCATATTGAGCAAGAAAAAGTTGAAGCATTACTGTTAGAGGTTGCTCGTGTTCTTAAGCCGGGTGGAGCATTTGTGTTTAATAATTCTTTCCACAATCGCAATTGCCCCGGTCATATTTTGCGAAATCTCTCTAGAAAAGTCTTTCCTTTTAGGGCAAACTCGATCTACTTAAATCAGCAGACTTTAGAAGAAGTAGAGTCTCTGCTCGAAAATGCAGGCATTGCAAAGAAGTGCTCAAAGCTTGTTGTTGAGCCAAATTCGCATTACGTGCTTTTGCCCGAAGAACTGGGTGGGTTTAAAGTGCCGCTGGCGAATGGAATTAATCGCAGTCTGAAACCATCAACGGCTCAAAAAGCCGCGCTTGCCTATAGCTTTAATGCTTATAGTGCAGGAGTTTTAGATGCTTAGAGGCTAGAGACATTCGTTCAGGATGCCTCTATAGAGTCGGCTGCTTTGAATCAATTGGGATCTCAATCCAAAATTCTGTGCCGTGTCCGGGCTGAGAGTTGCACTTAAACACGCCGCCATGTTTCTCGACGACGATTTCGTGGCTGATCGAGAGTCCCATGCCCGTGCCCCTGCCGATCGGCTTGGTAGTGAAGAACGTTTCAAACATTTTATCTTGCACGTCTTTAGGAATTCCGGGCCCGTTATCGCTAATGCAAATCACGACCCGATCGTTTCCTAGCCGCTCAGTCCGAATCGAGATCGTGGGTGTTTGAGTATTCAGGTGTTCTTCTAATGCATCGATCGCATTACTGATCACATTCATAAACACTTGATTGAGTTGCCCCGCATAGCACTCTACGATCGGGAGATCGCCATAGTTTTTGACTAACTCAATGCCAAACAGGTCTGACTTTGATTTGAGGCGATGTTGCAAAATCAATAAGGTGCTGTCGAGTCCTTCATGAAGGTTGCTCGGCTTCATCTCCGATTGATCGAGGCGAGAGAAATTTCTCAGCGACAGCACGATTTGACGAATCCGATCGGCTCCTACTTTCATCGAAGCGAGGGTTTTCGGCAAGTCTTGGGTGAGAAAGTCAATATCAATCTCTTCTGCCTGTTCAACTACTTTAGCGATCGGGTTGGGGTAACAAGCTTGATAGGTTTTCACCAAGGTGAGCAGGTCGTAGGCATATTCACTCACATGGTTGAGGTTGCCATAGATAAAGTTGACCGGATTGTTGATTTCGTGAGCAACACCCGCGACTAGCTCACCCAAACTCGACATCTTCTCGGTTTGAATTAACTGGCTCTGAGTCTTACGCAAATCGTAAAACGCCTGAGAGAGTTGCTCGGTTGCCTGTTGCAGTTGGGCTGTGCGCTCAATCACTTGGGCTTCTAGACTGGCATTGAGAATGTGTAACTGCTGATGCATTTCGTGTTGCTGAATGGCAGTTGCAAACTGTTTGCCCAATGCGTGAGCTAACTCAATGTCTTCAGACAGCCACCTGTGAGCCTGTTGAGGCATTGCTTCATTACGAAAAATGCTCAGATATCCCAGCAGGTGGTGGCGATACCAGAGCGGCATCATTAAAATGCCTCGCACCGACGTAGCGCTAAAGGCAGATTGCACGTCTTGAAAATCGGACTCTTGATAAAAATCGTCGATCGCCCAAATTTGAGCCTCTCCCGATTTAAGGTGCTTTTGCCAAACGCTGCATTGCTCAATCAAATGATAAGGAGGCTGGTCTGAAAAGTGAGGCTGAATGCCACAGGTGTAAAGCCGAATATAGTTACTCGGTACATTAGAGTTTTTCAGAACGGACGGGTTCTGCAAGTCTACGGGTTCGGCTTGAATCCACAGTCTGCCGCCTGATCCTTGCAGCGTGGCAACGGTTTCTTCTAAAGCACCTTGAAGCTCGATCGTAGACAGAGAATGCAGCAAACTAGAAATGCGATGAATGGCCGCTTCTCGATTTGCCAGTTCACGAACTTGATGCTTGAGAACAGATTGCCTGATCGCGATCGACACCTGATCGACAACGGACTGCACCGTTTGCAGCTCATGCTCTGAAATTTGATGCGGCTCACAGTGGTGACAGACCCACAAGCCCCAAAGCTGATCTTGATTTAGGATCGGTAAAACTAGTGACGACTGCACGCCCATCTCGCACAACTGACTGAGATGATCGGGTTCTGCGGGGCAATATTGAATCGGCTCAAACCCAGTCTCGTCATTCAGTAAGCGGCTTTGCCCACTTTGCCCAGAGGCGACATTGACGATCGACCTGACCTGCGACTCCACCATCAATTCTCGCGCTTCGGTCGAAATTTCTTCGTCTGGAAAGTTTGCGCCTAGCAAAGACGGTAAGAGATCGTCCCGAATCGATTCGGCGATTACCTGACCACTGTTGTCCGCATGAAATTGATAAACCGCCACACGATCGCTGCTCAAAAATTCACCGACTTCGATCACTGTTGCTTTAAGAATGTCTTCTAGCTCTAGCGATCGACGGATGCGATGGGTCAGGCGGCGTAATAATTTCTCTGGTTCGGGACTAGTCGCATTCTCTTGGGTCGTCTCAAGGCTCATTGCAGGTTTTTCTGAATCGCTACTAGAAAGTATGCTCAGAGTCACCTCTAAAATTCACATTTGCGGCGACGGGGTTTTGAGCCGAATCCAATCGCCCTCAACTTCAGCGATCGCGCCTCCGGGAAATGGATCAGTGCGCGATCGATTGGGCGCATTGATCAGAGCTGTCATCTTCTCGATCTGCTCAAAGTTGGGACTAACCGTCAGCGCTTGTTGAAGAAATTGACGAATGACGCGACGTTGCAATGCGAGGTGAATCGATCGGAGCTTCGATCTATTTAATGCCAGACGATCGACACTCGTTGCGCTTTCTCTCAGTTCAGATGCGATTTTTTCGAGATACTCAACTTCTGCGGTTAGAAGCTCGGCGGTTTGTGCCAGGTTCTGCTCGGCTTGCGGATTGAAGTGAGTTTGCAAGTAGGGAAGCAGTTCTTGACGAATCCGATTGCGGGCGTAGGTTAAATCTTGGTTAGTCGTGTCTTCCCAAATCTGAAGATCCGACGCTTGACAAAACTGGGCAGTTTCAGCGCGAGTGATCTCTAAAAGAGGACGAACCAGATTGAGCGTTGGGAGGAGCGATCGCTTCCAGACAAGTGCTTGAAGTCCGTCGGCTCCGCTGCCTCGAATCAGATTGTAGAGCAGCGTTTCAGCCCGATCGCTCGCCGTATGACCCGTGACGATCGTTTTGTAGTCATCTAATTCGGCAATCTTTTGGAAACAGTCATAGCGCCACTGTCGCGCATCAGCTTCGCTTGCAGGAATTTGATTGGCAATTTCTAGATAAAACGAGACTTGCCAAGCGTTAGCCAGTTTTGCTACAAACTCTGCATTTTGCTGAGAGTCAGACCGCCAACGATGATCACAGTGGACGATCGCGATCTGCCAGTTCCACTTCGGCTGCAAGTCCAGCAACAGTTTGACCAAACAGAGAGAATCTTGCCCTCCAGACACCGCCACTAACAGACGCTCACCCTTCTCTAATAAGTTTCGTTCTTTGAGAGTGCGGTGAAGTCGATCGTGGAGCGGTGTCCAATTGCGACTCATGGGCGGCTTAATATTTGCCTTCGTCTAAATCTTCGTAGAGATTGTCAACGGGCTTGGTACGAAGTCTTCCGGGTGCTGACGATCGCTCTGGCAATCTGCCAATTTCCTTGTCAGGAATAAACTCTAAGCGAATTCTGACTTTGCCACGCTGCCAGCCGCCCGTGCCAAAGCGCAGTGCTTCACACGCCAGCCCATCACTAAACCAGTCTTCACTTTCTTCTGACCAGTTATCTTCTTGCTCATGGATCGTTTCAGCCAGAGCATCGAGAAACTCACTGACTTTAAAGGTCGGGTTTGACATCAGCACTCGACCGCGATCGGCAAACAGCACTTCGTCATCTCTTAAAGGGGTATAACCGTTATCCATGTTGGGTTCTATCGTGAAAGTCTGAGATTAAATTAGAGGAACCAGCCGTAGCTGTGCAGTCCTTTACCCAGGAGGTTAACGCCAAGATAACAGACCCAAACCACTACAAACCCGACCGCCGCGAGAATTGCTGGACGGCGGCCCTGCCAACCTTTGGTAATTCGAGAATGCAGGTAAGCGGCAAACACGAGCCAGGTAATCATCGCCCACGTTTCTTTAGGGTCCCAACTCCAGTAAGAACCCCAAGCTTCATTGGCCCAAACTGCACCCGCGATAATGCCGATCGTCAGCAGCGGAAACCCTAAACCGATGACTCGATAGCTAATGTTATCTAACGTGTCAGCCAAGCTCAGACGTTGAGGAGATAGCGTTGCCTCGATCGTAACAGGCTCAAGCACTGCTGTGCCACCACTCTGCATAGCAACGTTCGTCAACTGATCGCCTGATCCACTCGCCCGATTGAGACGATAAGCTTTATCGCGATAAGCACCCGTGCCGACAGAGCTACCTTTAAGTTCGACGTTTTGACCGCGAGTCACGACTAGAAACGCGATCGCTAACAAAGCGCCCACCATCAACGTGGCATAACTCAACATCATGACGCTGACGTGCATCATTAACCAATTAGACTTGAGCGCTGGAACCAGCGGCGCAGACGCTTGCATTCCATCCGGCAAGGTTAGCGCTGCAAACGCCGTAATCGCCATCGCAACGGGAGCAGTGGCAACGCCCACTAGTCGGCTACCGCTCATCGTTTCAGCTAGGAGGTGAATCGTCGTGATGCCCCAAACTAGAAAAAATAGCGACTCGTAGAGATTGCTGAGAGGAAAGTAACCCGCCTCTAACCAACGCGCTCCTAAAAGCGTGGCAATGCAAAGATTGGCGATCGTCATGCCTGCCGTGCCTAACGCAGGCAAGTAGGGAATCTGAGGAAATGCTGCGCCTGTCCAATAAATCAGCATCGTGGCAAATAGGACGGCAAACGAAAAATTATCTAATACGCCTTGAAGCGCGACCAAATCCATGCAGGGTTTCTCCTCTCGTCTGAGCTACGTCTCTAGTCGTGGCAGTGTAATATCTGCTATTAGATCCATTGTAGAGGGAGATGAGTGACGAATTGACGGGGTAACTTCCAGCAGCCACAAAACCCTTTCTCATCAGCGAAACGGCTTAACCTCTTTAGGTTTTCTTTTGATTTAGGTTCGCCCAGAGCCAGACAACTTTTTTGACACACGTCAGAATAGGGAAACATCATCAGATCAAAAGAGGTGCTCGTGGCTTTATATGCTGAATTACATCGTCATCTGGGGGGGTCGGTAGTTCCCAGAGTGCTGTGGCGATATTTACATCGGAGTGAGTCAGATTTATCCGCTCGATTTCCTGACTACTCTGAATTTGAAGACTTTTACACTCGACCTCGTGACACGCTAGACGAGTATTTAGAACTCCATACCCTAGTTGAGAGCGTGCAGACGGCTGAGACGCTGCCTTATTTCATCTATCGCTTGATGCGCGGGGCTTACATTTTTGAGAATCTAGCTTATCTAGAATTACGCTACACGCCCTTTTTGAGAACCGATGCTCAACTAAGCCAGTCTCAGCGAATTGATCAAATGGCTGAAATTGTCCAAATTGTAGGCGAAGCGAGTCGGGTCAAAGAATACCCGATCGTCAGCAGCCAAATTCTCTGTATGCATTCTCGCTTGCCCTATGAGGTGAATCGAGCGATCGTGGCGTTAGCGGCTCAGTCAGACTATGTTTGCGCGATCGATGTCGCAGGCGGTGATGCTCACTATGCAGAGCGGCTCGATGAATTTGTCGAGTTGTATGTTTATGCGCGATCGCTCAACCTCAAAACCACGGGACACGTTTACGAAACGACTGAAGGCTGCTATCCAGAACTGTTGCCCTACCTGATGCGAATTGGGCACGGCATCCAGATTCCATTACTTCAGCCCCATTTACTAAAAGAGGTGGCTCGACGAGGACAGTGTTTAGAAGTGTGTCCGACGACTTATTTGAAAACGGGAACGATGAAAGACATTCGGCAATTAAAGCAGGTGTTCGATCGCTGCTTTGACGCGGGTGTCGATATCGCCATCTGCACTGACAATGCTGGGTTGCATAATGTCCGTCTGCCCTTTGAGTATGAAAGTCTGCTCACACACGACATCATCGGCTTTGAGGAGCTACAAGCTTGTCAAGATGCTGCGTTTCGCCACGCCTTTGCCTGGAATTATGCCCAGCGTCCTGCCTCAATGTTGACGAGTTTGCTCAAAACAGAGGTCGGAGCAATTTAGTCAAAAAAATGAGTTCTGAATCGTGAGACGGGCAACCCACCTCTAGATCCAGAACTCAGTCTTCAAAATCCGGTAATTAAACTCCCCGTTTTAGGGAAACCTCAACCTGTTTAAACTCTTGCTCTAAGCGAGTCTTTAGCTTTTCAGGCACTGGACGGTTAGGGTAAGAACTGTAGTGCCCTGCAAGTGAGTTGAGCGCTGTCCGCATCGTGGTGAATGAATTTAGCTTGAGAATCGCCGGATCACGCTGATAGCGAGAGGCAAAGTCATTAATGTTTTTGCGGGCTTCTGCTCGGACTGCAACCTTATCAGGAGAGTCGGCGGGAAGTTCCAGAGCTGATCGCAGACTACCGATGACTCCTAGCGTATCTTCACGGTAGTTTCCGGTGAGTCCAGTCGTGGAGTCAGAAGAGCAACCTGTAAGCCCGATCGCGACCACTAACACCAGAGCCAGTATGCGAGACAAAAAGCGCTTCATAAGCAGTTGGCGGTGATGAAAATTTATAGTTTTATCATCCTATCGTGATTGGGGACGAGGGGATCATCCTCCCAGAAGCTGAGTTGCCCTTACGCCGATATTATTTAATCCACGGTTCTAAGTCGTTGCAAACTCAGGCTTGCTTATCAAATCGGCGACGATTTGCTGCATTTCAGAGATCGCTCCACTCTGATCATTTTTTGCCTCGTTGACTTGCGCGATCGTCCCCTGCATTGCTTCAAGCTGATGGCGCAAACCATCCACCGTGTCTTGAATAGGTTGCAGCACTTCTTGATAAAGGCTGACTTTACCTGTGAGTTGGGCAGTGGTAACTCTTTGAGATTTCAGCGTTTCTTCGAGTTGTTTCAGCTCGTTGCGTTTGGCTTCTTGCTCACTTGATCGATCGCGTACCATCTCTTGAGTTTCTTGGATGCGGTTGCGAATTTGCTCAAGCTCACTCTCAATCTTTTGCAACTCTTCTGCTTGTTGCTGTCGGAGTGAGTCGATCTGCGTCAACACTTGGTTCAAATTGGTGCCGCCACCTTCTGCGCCTGGGTCGCTTCTCCCCTCTCGCCGTGCCAACACAGAACGATGCTGACGCAAAACGCCTTCTTTTTCTTTCAGACTGCGGCGCTGACCTACCAAAGTCTGATTGAGAAATTGATATGCGTCTTGCTCGTCGGCGAGTTCAGATTCTAAGGCGTTCCGATCGGACTCTCCAGACTGCTGAATTTTGGCTTTCAGTTCCTCAAGCTCTTTCTGCTTAGACTCCAACTCTTCTTCTTGCCCGTTGACAAACCTAGAAGACATCTCAAAGTCACGCTCAAACTCTTGAATCGCTCTCTGGAGATCATCTAAGGGCAACTTCTCCAACGCTTCGACATTGACAGAACTGACGCTTGCCTCTATTCCTTCCGCAAGTCGTTCAAGCTGTTGGCGCAGGTCGTCATGATGCTGAATTTGCAGCCCCAACATCTGAGCGTAGTCTTGTTTCGCCTGAAGAACGGTTTGCTGAAGCTTAACTTCGGCTCTTGCTTGCTCTAGAGCTTCTTGTGCCTGGTGCCACTCTTGCCAGCGCCGATCGAGATCTTGAGATTGACGATCGATCTCTTCTTGAGTCTGCTGTGAGGTCTGCCGCTGCTGGTCTAAATTTTGCCAATGCTGGCTAAGAATCGCCTGATGCTGATTGGCTAATTCAGATGCTTGATTCACTTGCTCCTGCATCGATTCGGGCGAGAAGTGTGAGCTAGACAGCCGACTCAAGAGCGCTTGAATGGTTTGGGCTTGCTGATCATCCAAAACAGAGGCTTGTTGCAGTTCAGACTGCCGCTCGTCTACTTGACGTTTCTGCCCTTGGAGCTGATCCCAAGCGCCTTCTAGCTCTTGACGATTTCGCTCTAGCTCTGCCTGTTGACGCAAAACTTCATCGCGAGTTGTCTCGACCTGCTGACGCTGCTGCTCTAATTGCTCAAAGTCTTCCTCTAATTGCTGGAGTTGCTCTCGTCGAGTCTCCATCTCCATTTCGCGCCGATTTAACTCTTGACTCTGGTAAGTGAGAGACTGCTTCCACTGCTCGATCTCGTCTTCCTGATTTTTAAACTTTTCCTGGAGGCGAGAGAAGTTTTGCAGAATGCTGACCAACGGTCGTCCAGCTTCCTGAATGCGCTGCACCTGCCGATTTGCCGTCAGGTCAACCAGCAATAAAGTCCCAGGGCTAAACCGACCCGCCTCGTCTGACTGAATAGCTTCGTCGCTGGCTGCGCTCCAACTTTGCTCAGATCGTTGACAGGCAAGCAATTTGAGTTCAGACTTACCGCCGCCGATAATTCCGCCCTTCTTTTGTATGACTTCCGCTAGATACAGCACACTGATAGTCCTCTTCTGTGTCTATGCCCAATCCTAAGACTTAATTCGCCCGAATGGTCTGAGCTTCTCTTCATAAGTCAGCCAAACTGATTAAGTTTCAGCAGTCGTCAAATCTAGTATGAAGGCTTTTTAATTGCATTGGTCTAACTGGGGACTTATTAGGAAAAGTTTCATTTCTAAAATTTGAAGTCACTCGCTTCTCAAACCATACTACACAGCATTCTGCGATCGCGCAGGGCAATTCATTGCTCATAATCTAGCATTGCCGTTACTGATTGGTGTAAAGAAATTTCAGATCAAATTCGTAGATCTCTTCATGAATTTAGATCAAAATATGGGAGTTGCAGTAATGTTGTGATTTCTAATGACCTAATAGATATAGTACTTTCGCAATTTTTTTGCTGAGATGGTTATTAGACTTCCTGCACAAATACTTCACCCTCCCCCTCACCCCCTCCCCAAGGAGAAGGGTTGGCGAGGGTTTCGCCCCACTGCGCGTGAGGAGGGCTGTCCGAGTTCATGCAGGAGATCTATCGTGAGCAACCGCAGCGTAAACAGTAGATCTACCATTCTAGAAAGCGGTAAAAACTTTTCTTCTGATGAAAACCAGGGGCAAAATTAATATCGGAACACCCGATCACATGAGGAGACAGATTAACTTGAATGCAAGGACAACTGAGTGAGATTGACATTCGTAGCATCCTGCAACTGATCGAACTCGGTCAGCGGACGGGTGAGCTATTTGTTGAAGCCTATCCCGCTTCGCCATTACCACCCCCGAATGGTGCATCTTCGATCGACCTCCGCAGCACCCGATCGTTGAGTGGTCAGTCGTGGTTTGCCTTCTTTCTCAACGGTCAAATCGTCTATGCCGGGGAAACCGATGTTAGCTTGCTGAGACTGCGAGATTATCTGCGCCGTTATCAAGCAGAAACCGCCATTGATGCGATCTCGTCTTCGTCGATCGCAGCGTTTAATGCCCCAGAATATGGCTATTTGTGGGCGTTGATGGAGAACCACAGTTTGACACCCGCTCAAGGGCGGAGCGTGATTCAAAGCATGATTCACGAGACTTTGTTTGACCTCCTGAGTTTGCATCAGGGGTCTTTTATCTTTGAGATTGGCAGCCCTTTAGCCCCTCAGCTCATGACGTTGGAGACGGCTCCCCTGGTGACGAAGACAATTAAGCAGGTGCAAGAGTGGAAGCAGTTTCATCCTCACCTTTACTCACCCGATCAATGCCCCACGATCGCGAGTCGAGCTTTATTAGAGAATGCCCTGCCAGAAACCACGTTCAGCACGCTCGATCGCTATGCCGATGGCAAAACTTCGCTGCGACAAATCGCTCGTTATCTGAATCGCGATATTGTCACCGTTGCCAGGGCAATCTATCCTTACGTCACACGCGGATGGCTACACTTGGCTCATCCTAACTTTGACGACAAGAGTGGGTCAAAAGCTCGTCCTAATCTTGATTTTTGGCAGGCCACTAAGACTCCTAGAATCGTTTGCATTGATGATGGTGCCACGATTCGCAAAACCGTAGAATATATTCTCAACCAGCATGGCTATGAAGTGACGGCGATCGATAATCCGCTCAAAGCTCTCAGTTTGGTATTCCAACTCAAGCCAGATCTGATTCTTTGTGACATTGCTATGCCGGAGTTAGATGGCTATGAAATCTGTGCCATGCTTCGCAAATCAACGGCGTTTCGTCAAACCCCGATCGTCATGTTGACTGGCAAAGATGGCTTTACCGATCGCGTCAGAGCGCGCATGGTGGGAGCCACCGACTATTTAACCAAACCATTTGGAGAAAGTGAGTTATTAATGTTGCTAGAAAAGTACGTCGGTTTAGGACACCCCAATCAGCCCAAAGCCGATCAACTCTTATCAGATGCCCTTGAAGAAGGATTAGAAATCAATTTGACTTAATCGGCTTATTTTTGGCGAGAAGCTGATTCTTTCAGGGATTGGGGTACTTTAGTGATTACATAGTTTAAGGTAAGCAACGGTGGATTTCACCCGTCATCGGTCAATCCGGCAAACAGGTAAGGGGTTATGAGTACAGTTCTAGTCGTGGAAGACAGCGTCACTCAACGGGAAATGATTACGGATCTGCTGAAAGGAAGTGGGTTAACCGTCACCATTGCAACCGATGGGGTCGAAGCTTTAGAGCAGATCCAAGGGCATTGTCCTGACCTGGTTGTGCTGGATATCGTGATGCCCCGAATGAATGGCTACGAGGTTTGCCGACGACTCAAAGCAGACCCCAAAACGCAGAAGGTTCCGGTTGTGATGTGTTCTTCTAAAGGCGAAGAATTTGATCGCTATTGGGGCATGAAGCAGGGGGCAGATGCTTATATAGCAAAACCGTTTCAGCCAACTGAGTTAGTGGGCACGGTTAAACAACTATTGCGAGGTTAGGGGTAGAGCCAATGGTAGGGAAGCCAGACTTTTTAACGGGTAGAGGATACGACGATCAAGCCTCTGAGTTTCAGGAATTGGAAAGCCCTGAAGGTGAGTTGCATCTGCGGTTTTATATCTCTTCAGGCAGCGAGTTTGCTCTGCCCGCAACTGGCATTCGAGAGGTGCTTGCGCCATCGCCCGATCGCATTACTCCCGTCCCCAATGTGTCACCTCTGCTGTTGGGCACGCTCAATGTGCGAGGGCGAGTGGTTTGGGTTGCAGACCTGGGTCAATTTTTGGGAGATCCCGTTCCGCTCAACACAGACCGTCCTGAAATTTCTGTGATCGCCGTCGAAGACCAAGACATCATGTTAGGGTTGGCAGTCGATCGCATTGTCGGCATGGAGTGGCTAGACATTGACCAGGTGCAAATGTCAACCGCCGCGCCCGATAGCGTCGCGCCTTTTCTGCGAGGTGAGTGGGTGTTAAATGGTCAAGACAGCCAATTTTTGCGACTGCTCGACCAGATCGCGATTTTACGATCAGCAAGGTGGGCAGCATGATCTAATGAGCCAAAACCGATCACTATCGGTACAATCAATGCAACGGAGCGATTAAAGACAACTTTTGCATCCTTTAACCAGCATTAATTACTATCAGGTGTATTATTTTCACTTTACATCGACTGCTCGCTTTTTTCTAAGTTTGCCCCCGATCAAACTCAATTTTAAGAGCAGAACTTCGAGAACAACGGCAACCAAGCACTTGCAGGAGAAGGCACATGGCACGCGGGACTGACTTTGCCCAAGACTATCAACAGGCTGAAAGAGCCTATATGCAGGGCAAGTATGAAGAAGCGGCGAAAATTGTCGATCGCTTAGTCAATGAATACCCCCAAGACCCCAGCGCTCGACTTCTGCGGGGGCACATCTATTGCTATGGGCTTCAGCAATATGACGTGGCTCAAGAGCAATATCAAACCGTTCTCAATCTCACTTCTGACACCGAGTTTGTCGATTATGCCACCAGTGGTCTGACCTACGCCAACCAGTTTGCAGGTGAGTCAGCCAATGGTTCTTCTGAGAGTGAAGAAGAAATTGGGGCGTTTGATGATTTTGATGCCGCAAATCGCGCTTCGGTGACTCAGCAGCAGACAGATGCCGACTTCCTAAATAATGATTTTGTGCTGGATGAAATGGATTTGGATATGCCCGAATTCCCGCCCTCTCCGAGCAATGAATCATCTAGCAGTGCTTTTAACCGTCCCGACAATGGAAGGGCACCTAATCAAAGCAATACCTTTGCTGACGATCCGTTCGCGCTAACTGACCAAGATGCTTTTGACCCCAGCGCCCGTAGCGAGTCAAGTGATCAATTTGCGTTCGGCACTAACCCCGAATCATCTCTAGCGGATACTCGCCTAGATCATGACTTCCCGGCGGCAATGGACGAATTTGATAGCGTGTTCTCTAGCCCAGATTTTGCCGATCAGACGGATGAATCTCCGTTCCCGTCGTTTCCTGAACCAGCGGCAGCCGACCATCCCCGTGAAGACCCTCCCCATCGTTCAGGCTTCAACAACCGGGTGATGAGTGAAGACACGCTCTTTATGGGAAGCCCTGACCTTTATGAATCGGCTGAGTCAACATCTGACGCGCCCGCCGCTCCTCATCGGATCGATTCACTTTATAGCGGTTCTCACGCCGAGCCAAGTCCGAGTGCTGCAAACCCAGCCGGAAATCAGAGCAGTGTCGATTTCCTAGATGATTTTGAAGATTTTGACGATCTCGGCAATCTCTCTGACTTTGACTTGTCAGAAGACTCGGCTGGATTTACCAGTCCTTCAGTGGGCAGTGATTTTGGGCTATCTACAAACGGGATGCCGATCGCTCAAAACAGCGCCGGGATGAATTTTGACGAGGACGATCGCTCTACCATCCGCGAAGATGAACTGTTCAGCATCTCCAATACCTCTGAGCAAGTTCCCAGCTTTACTCAGTTGGATAGCCAGCCGATCGATCCGACTCCCACCGTTGAGCAAGGCCCCTTAGCCTTTATCGACAACCGCCCCATGGCTACCAAGCAATTGATCGTGGCAGGGGCGGCAGGAATTGTCTCAGCCGTGGCAGTAGCAGTAGTCAGTTTTCTCTCAGCCAATAGTGCCGCCCAGCAGAACAATCCGACCGTGGTTGCTCAACTGCGAAACACTGGGCTATTAATGGCTTTAGCAGGGGGAGTCTGTGGAGGAGGCGCAGCGTTTGCGGTTGGGCAAATCACCGCAAAGCAGATGAAGCGCTCTACAGATGATTTACAAGCCCAATTTGATGCTGTATGTCAAGGAAACTTGAACGCTCGCACAACGGTTTACTCAGAAGATGAGCTAGGTCAGTTGTCGAGTGGGTTTAATCAGATGGCGCGAGTGATTTTAACCACAACCAGCGAAGCCCAGCGCAAAGCAGAAGAGCAAGAGCAAGCCAAAGAAGACTTACAGCGTCAGGTGATTCGCCTCCTTGATGACGTGGAAGGGGCTGCGAGAGGCGACTTAACGGTGCAGGCAGAGGTGACAGCAGACGTGCTCGGTGCGGTTGCAGACTCCTTTAACCTGACGATTCAAAACCTGCGAGAGATTGTGCAGCAGGTGAAGACAGCCGCCCGTCAAGTCAGCAAAGGTTCGACCGAGAACGAAATGTTTGCCCGAAGCTTGTCTTCAGATGCATTGCGACAGGCAGAAGAACTGGCGGTCACGCTCAACTCAGTTCAGGTGATGACTGACTCGATTCAACGGGTAGCCGAAAGCGCTCGTGAGGCGGAAGAAGTTGCGCGGTCTGCGTCGGCAACAGCTCTCAAAGGCGGCGAAGCCGTAGAACGCACCGTGGCAGGTATTTTAGAAATTCGCGAAACGGTGGCTGAAACCACTCGTAAAGTGAAGCGTCTGGCTGAGTCTTCTCAAGAGATTTCTAAGATCGTGGCGCTGATTTCTCAGATTGCCTCTCGGACTAACTTGCTTGCTTTGAACGCTAGTATTGAGGCGGCACGGGCAGGAGAAGCGGGACGAGGCTTTGCGATCGTGGCCGATGAAGTTCGCCAATTGGCAGACCGAGCCGCAAAAGCGTCGAAAGAAATCGAGCAAATTGTGCTGCAAATTCAGAGTGAGACTGGCTCGGTGATGACCGCGATGGAAGAGGGCACCCAGCAGGTGATCGAAGGCACTCGACTCGCAGAGCAGGCAAAGCGATCGCTAGAAGACATCATTCAGGTGTCAACTCGCATCAACACCTTGGTGACTTCGATTACTGCCGATACGGTCGAACAGACGGAAACGTCTCGCGCTGTGGCTCAAGTCATGCAATCGGTCGAACTGACGGCTCAAGAAACCTCGCAAGAGGCGCAGCGAGTGTCGGGTTCGCTGCAAAATCTGGTGGGCGTTGCACGAGATCTTTTGACCTCTGTGGAGCGGTTCCGCGTAGACACGATCGAGCGAAAGTAGCGCAAATCACAGGCGCTTGCAAATAGCAGCCTCTATTTTAGTTAAGTCAGTTACCCTAGAGCCATCTACTCAAAACCGGTGCAAATAGTTTTAGTTCACCGACCTAGATGGCTTCGGTTCACAGTTTAGCTCCCGGATTCAGATCATCTACTCTAAGATTCCTCTGCATGACTCATTAGAATGGGTCTAAACAGAGGTCATCACTCTAGAAAGGGACAATGCGATGCAGCCAGAACAACAGCAGCGAATCATGGGCTACTTCATTGAGGAGGCAAAAGACCACCTTAATACCATTGAGCAGGGTTTGTTGAATCTGCAAAACACGATCGCAGATCCAGAAATGGTCAATGAAGTCTTTCGAGCGGCTCACTCAGTCAAAGGTGGAGCCGCGATGTTAGGTCTGAGCAGCATTCAGAAGACTTCGCATCGCTTAGAAGATTTCTTCAAAATTCTCAAGGAGACTCCGGGAATCAAGCCCGATCAAAACGTAGAAACTTTGCTGCTGCGGGTGTTTGACACGCTTCAAGAATTATTAGAGCAGTTGCAGGGCCCGTTTGGGTTAACCGAAGAAACCTCTAATGCAACTATGGTAGGCGTTGAGCCTGTTTTTGAAGAACTCCAGCAATATCTCAATCTGCTAGAGCGCCAAGGAGCAGCCACGATCGCGGCTACGGCTACAGATCGGCGGACGATCGCAAAGCCCCCCGCAACGTTCTCGCAAGACAGCGCCTTGGTGTTAATTTTTCAAAACGATGTGCCTGCTCAATTGCGCGAGATGCTGCAACTGTTTAGGCAAGCGGAAACCTTACCTGATGGACGCGATCGCCTTCAAGCAATTTGCACAGAGTTGAGGGGATCGGGCGAAGCCTTTGATCTCCATCAATGGTGCAGTTTGGTGAATCTGGCAAGCCGCGCCATGGCCGATCTTAACAATTCTTATCGGGCTTTGGCTCCGATCGTGATTAGAGACCTCAAGCAAGCCCAGGAGTCTGTTTTGGCAGGTCGAGGGGCTGATGTCGTTCCCAGTGAACAACTGATCGCTCTTGTGCCGATTGATGCCGCACTACCATTAGCCGTTGATGATGATCTGTCAGACTTCTTTGCTATGACAGACCTCCTTGATTCAGACGATGAACTGGATCTGTCAGGAGTAGACTTTGCGGCTGAACCCAATTCTCTAGACGTTTTGGAATTAGACGATCTGACCCTGGATGCTGCTTTGTTTGAGTCTGGCACTGACAGCCGTTTAGTAGAAGACCCTGGATCTGAGTCGGGCGATCGTAACGGCCCTGAAATGGGTATGGCAGAACTCAACAGCTTGGCAGATTTGTTTGAAGGCGAAATGCCTGATCTCGGTGCCACCTGGCAAGAAGAAGAGGTGATTGGAAGCACTCAATCTTCAACGTTTGATTTAACGGGCGCAGCCGATGGAGGCGATAGCAGCGACTTTTCGGACTTATTGTTTGATTCTGCCACCCCTTCGAGTGCTGACAGCACAGATGATGATCTAACGAGCCTGTTTGGAGATGATCTTTTAGAGGAATTATCTAATCCTGAAGTGAATTCAGAGCCGATCGTGGAGCCGACCCTCTTCTTTGAAACCGCCTCAGACGACGAAGACTTTGACCTATTCAATTTAGACACTCCTGAAGAGCGATCAACTTCTTCCGCAGACGATCTCTTTGATAATCTGAGTTTAGACAGCCTTGACGAACTCAATCTAGCCAGCGAGACTTCAGATAATTCATTGGAAGCGGCTTCATCCCCAGCCGATGACGAAGCAACTCCATTAGGCGATCTGGGTGAGTTGTTCGCCGAGCGAGATGACGAAGATTTGAGCTTTGAGGAGTCTTTGAGTGACCCGATCGCTGCCTCTAGCCCAACAGTGGATGCAGATTTGAGCTTTGACGGTCTAGATCTCGACAGCCTGTTAGATGAAGATCTGACTCCTGCTGCCTCGATCGCAGACCCCTGGGAAAACTTGGAGGTAGAGGAGTCTCCGCCAGCCTCACGCCTTAAATCAGACAACCAGAACGGACTCGGTGTTTTGGCAGATGATCCATTTGGAGATTTAGCTGATCTCGATTTTGGTCTAACTGAAGAACCTGCGACCTCTCTAGACAGTTTAGATGCCCTTCCTCTCACGGCTCCTGATCCAGAGACAGCCGATCTTTCACTTACAGACGATCTTTGGAGTCTATCTGAGCCAAGTTTAGAAGCCGAATTGCCTCCAAATCTGGATGCTGAATTAGAGAGACTAGACTTTGGGTCTGATACACCGACTTCGGATGAGGAGTCTTTAGAGTTTTCTAACAGTCTGTTTGCAGAGACTGAAAGCGACGACTCCACAGAATTAGACTTAACGTTATTCGGCAGTGAGCTTCCATCTAGTCTAGAAGTGTCGGAAGCAGATGACGATCTGTTGACAGGTCTTCTAGATAGTGAAGATAGCGAGGAAACGCTGCTTGAATTAGAGATTGATGCTTTAGAGCCTGAAGATTCTCTCAATAGAGAGCCAGGGTTGTTTGATAGTGACTTTGAGTTTGACTTAAACTCATCTCCAGACGTTTTAGATCTGTTAGCAGAAGACAGTGAGTTGTGGTCGAATGATTTACCTAGACCAGACTTGACTGATTTAAATGATTTCTTAGGGTTGAGCAGTGAAGATGAAATCAACCTGAGCGATCGCCCGGAAGAAACCCCTGCGGTAGAAGCTCCTTTCTCACTGAATTTAGAAACTGATTCTGAATCAGACCCCGCTGACTTAGCAGAATTATTTGGCTCTGAAGCCTCACTTGGCTTCAACCTTGATCAGCCTGAAGAGTCGTTAGATTTGAATCTCAATGCACTAGAGACAAGCGACGAGCTTGACAGCTTGTTTGACGAAAACTCGGAGGATTTGGGGCTGCTATTCGCTGAAGATCCAGCCTCAGATTTAGAAACCACAGACTCTCTGGGTTTTCCAATGACAGCAGAGCAAGGCAGCGAGGAGTCGATCGCCGATTCTCCAGCGTCTCACGTGCGTGAGGGTGCTGAATCTGACGAGCCTTCAACCGATTTAGACGATCTGCTGGGTCTAGATTTAACCGAGGAGGAGACTGCACTAGATTTTGATCTGCTTTCGACTAGCGACCCTTCAGATAGCTTAGATGACTTGCTAGATTCAAGCTTGGCTGAAGAGGCAGACCTACTAGGCTTTGATTTGTTGGGTGACGATCGCTCAGAAAATCCACCTTTTGACTCCGCCCTAAACCTGGAAAATGAACTGTTTGGGATGGTTTCCTCTGAAGAGAGTGAGTCGTTAGAACTGACCGATGATCTGATCGCTGAACAAAGCCTCTTCGGACTTGACTCAGACGAGCTATCTCTAGAATCTCCAGACAGTTTGAATGAGGCAGACTTTGATTTATTCTCTGAGGGTTCAGAACCCATAACATCCGAAGCAGAACTCTCAGATCCTCTGTCTAGCGATTTAGAACTCGACCTACAGGATTCTGCCTTCGATTTAGAGAGTTTTGATGATTCTGAACAACCTGAAACCGACGCTTCCCCCACCGAAGCGGCTGATAATTCTGGGTTCAATCCTCTCCTTGGGGCAGGCATTGCGGCTGCGTCAGTTGCCTCTCTAGGGGCGGCAATGGCGGCTTCTCACCGACCCGATGAATCTAGCGACGAGGCTGAATTAGATGCCCTTCTAGGGTCAGAGACTTCTGAGCCAGAAGCCAACGCAGAAGCTGACAGCGAGCTTGGCGACTTAGATGATTTCTTGAGTGACGACCTTTTAGATCTGTCTGAAACCTCCGATACTGAGAACTTTGATGATTTAGATGGCTTATTTGGTGAAGCGGCGGCTGATCCGTTGGTTGAAGCCGCAAACCTAGACCCGCGACTCGATGCGCCATCCGCCGAATTAGACGAGTTCGATGACCTGAATGCTTTGCTAGGTGATCATCGGTCATCCACCATAGAGCAATCAACATCCGAAAGCTTTGACGACCTCGAATCTCTCTTAGCAAACGCACCTGAGCCATTAGCTGCTACGTCTCAGACAGATTTCTCAGCCTACGCCAGCGACTCTGACCTGGAGTTTGACGATCTAGAGAAGATGCTGGAAGACGCTGACAAAACGATGGGAGGAACCCCATCAGCAAAAGGTCTCAGCAGTGTTCAATCAGGGCGACGAACCAATCGACCTGGAAAAGGACTCAGTGAACAGACGATGCGGGTTCCGGTTAAGCACCTGGATAACCTCAGCAACCTGGTCGGGGAATTAGTCGTTAACCGAAATAGTTTAGAGCAAGACCAGGAACGGATGCGGCAATCGCTCGATAACCTGCTCTATCAGGTTCAGCAGTTGAGTGATGTCGGTCAGCGAATGCAGGACTTGTATGAGCGATCGCTCTTAGAAAGTTCTCTGCTTGCCAGCCGCAGTCAACGCACGTCTTCCATTTTTGGAGCTTCGAGGCGAGACAGCGCCATCACCCCAAACAATTCCTCTGAAGTGGAATATGACCCGCTAGAGATGGATCGCTTTACGGGCTTTCACTCGCTCTCGCAGGAGATGATTGAGTTGATTGTGCGAGTCCGAGAATCTGCTTCTGACATTGGGTTTATCGTCGATGAAACCGATCAAGTCACCCGGATGTTCCGGCAGGTGACGACGCAACTGCAAGAAGGGCTGACTCGCTCTCGCATGGTGCCGTTTGCCCAAACTGCCGATCGGCTGCCTCGCGCCGTGCGTGACATCGCAATGAAGTGTGGCAAACAAGCAGAACTGGTGATTGAAGGTCGCGAAACTCTGATTGACAAGATGATTTTGGAACACCTCTATGATCCAATGACTCATCTAGTTAATAACGCCATCACTCACGGAATTGAAACCCCAGAGGTGCGGCGAGCAGCCGGAAAATCTCCGATCGGTCAGATTACGATTCGGGCCTTTCACCAGGGAAACCAGACCGTGATTTCGGTGTCAGATGACGGTGCAGGAGTCGATATTGAGCGGGTGAAAGTAAAAGCGATCGAGAAAGGGCTGATCACGTCAGCCGAATCTAAATCGATGGCGCGGCTGGATATCTATGATCTTCTCTTCCATCCCGGCTTTACCACTAAAGACCAGGCAGATGACTTCTCAGGTCGAGGAGTGGGCATGGATGTGGTGCGTACCAGTCTGAGTGAAATTCGGGGAGTCATCAACACTGACTCAGCCATGAATAAGGGCACAACCTTTACGGTGCGGCTGCCGCTCACCCTCAGCATCTCGAAAGCTTTATGCTGTGTCAGCGATCGGGCCCGCGTTGCCTTCCCAATGGATGGGGTGGAAGATATGCTCGACATTCCTAAAGATCGCATTCAAACCAATGCAGAAGGAAATCCGGCGATCGCTTGGCGAGACTCTGTTCTAACGTTACGCCCTTTGACTGAGCTACTGGGCTATAACCGCCATCTCAGCCGAGGCAATGTTTATGGCGGCAATCAAGAAGACGATATGGTGTCTGTGGTAGTCCTCCGCAGTGCAGGCAACTATCTGGCGCTCCAGGTCGATCAAGTCTTGGGCGAACAAGAAATCGTGATCAAGCAACTAGAGGGCCCCATACCCAAGCCGATCGGGGTAGCCGGGGCAACCGTACTAGGCGATGGTCGAATTATGCCGATCGCAGACGTGTTAGAACTGATCGATCTTTCGATGGGTCGAATTCGTCGCGATGTCGGCACCATGTGGGATCAAGGTGCAGCACAGTCCAACGATACGATCACCATGAAGACCGAGCCGACGGTGCTGATTGTGGACGACTCGATCACAGTGCGCGAACTGCTGTCAATGACCTTCAACAAAGTTGGCTATCGAGTCGAGCAAGCCCGCGACGGTCAAGAGGCTTGGGAGAAACTGAGAGCAGGATTGCCTTGTGATATCGTGTTCTGCGATATTGAGATGCCTAGAATGGATGGCTTAGAACTGCTTTCACGAATTCAGAAAGACCCAAATCTCAGCAGTCTTCCGATCGCGATGTTGACTTCTCGTGGTGCCGATCGTCACCGTCAAATGGCAGCATCTCTGGGAGCAAGTGGCTACTTTACGAAGCCTTATCTAGAAGAAGCGCTCTTGGATGCGGCTCAACGAATGCTGAAGGGAGAGATTCTGATTGTCAATAATCGACAATAGCAAACCCTGAATTTTGCTAACTTCTGAAAGGGATGGGCTAAACCCCCATCCCTTTTTTGATTTTTACCAGGTGACTCGATCGTGCAATTTTTCAAGCAATTTAGGCCCGACACCGGAGACTCGATCGAAATCTTCTAGAGAGACGAAGGGCTTTTGTTGACGGGCGGTAATAATCCGCTTTGCTAAACCGGGTCCGACTCCTGGCAGTGCTTCTAGTTCTGCTTGAGTGGCACTATTCAGATTTACGGGTTGATTGATCGTTTCAGCAGACTTCTGCGGGGCAGATTTTTGAGGTTTTGCAGGCGTGTCTCGTTGCTTGGAAACGGGAGCGATCGGGGGCGGCGTTGTCGGCTTTCCGCACTGTTGTTGATAAGTTTCGACTTTGCGACGAATCGCAGGCGGCACCCCTAAAATTGCATCTGTATAGAGGCGGTTAAACTCGCGCTGAAAATGTGCCGCCACCAGCGAACTGTGAATCACTAGCAGGGTTTCGTCGTTGCCCTGATTGGCGGCGATCGTCCAGTTATGAGAGCCTGTAATCACCGTCTGTCCATCCACGATGCCAAATTTGTGATGCAGTAAGTCACCGGGAGGTAAGCGGGGCACCCCCACTGTCGTAATTGGAGTTTGCCAGGGGCGATTATCGGGGTCGAGCTTGCAGGTGTCACCTAGCGAAACGCCCAGCATATCCAATCCTTCGCTGTAGGGTCGAAACATAAAGCTAGGCTCAATTAGCGCTTTAATTTGTGCCCCTTTCTGATGTTGAATATCCAGCAAATTCGCCAGTGGCTGATCTGAGAAGACAAACAGTGCCATCTCGATCGATTGGCTAGCTTGACTCAGAGTTTTGCCAATTAACCCATTTGTGGTTTGCTCCCAGGGCAGAGATGAGGCTGAAGGTGAGAATTGTATCTCGATCGTGGTGTCTCCTACCTGCACTTGCTGGGGAGCGCGATGCGGCTTCTTGATCCCAAACAAACTATCTGGTTTGCCTCCAGGGCCGTCGCCCCACATGAGATTAAATTCTTGTGTAAAGAGAGTTGCTAACTCTGGGCTATCAATTTTGAGCAGATTGTTAGCATTGCCGCGACTCGTGAGCGTCTTAAAGTCGCCGTGAACGTCTGACGGCGTAAAGTTGGCGGAGGTGACGACGATCGTGTGTCCATCTACAATCACAAATTTGTGGTGCATCAAATTACTGCCGCGTGTTCCACCCGCCGTATCGTCAAGGCGAGGAATTTTGGCGTTGTCGAGCATCACCAGCGCATCGCCCTGATTAATCTCGGTCGGACTAAGCTGTCCGTCGCCGTTCTGATCAATGAGCTTCAGAGATTCACCATAGCGATCGCGCTCCCGCTCTGGTAGCTTGGCAATTTCATCAGCACGAATGCTGCTAACTGGGCGTGAATAGCTATTTTCGAGAATGACCCGCACCTTCACACCAGCTTGAGCACGATCGCTCAACGCTTTGGCGATTTTGGGCAAGCGAAATTCTTGAACGGCAACTTCAACACTCGTTTGAGCCGATGCGATCGCCTCCACAATAATTTGTTCAAGGTCATCACCCGATCGGGTTTGTTTGCGATAAGGCTCTGTATATTGCGACGCAGGCTCATGGTTGGTGTAAACCTGGACTCGCGGATCTTGAGGAAGCAGGGTCGGACGAGATGGCTGAGGTTGAGCTGGCTGACAGGCGACTAAGCCAAGTGCCAAGGCAGCACAATAGAGATTCCGGGAGAGGGAGAAGATTGGACGCACGATAGGCTAAATTGAGAGATCTGAAGCAAAAAAACCTATTCGTAGCGTACCCAAAGAGAAATACGGTTCTTCGATCAGTCTGTGATTCTATTAATGATCGTGGATTAAAAATATCGGTTACTTGCAAGGACGATGGGCACTGCCGTGCCATGCCCTTACATATCGAGATCTCTGCTCACCTGTTCTGCTGCTTATTGACTTATGCAAATCTATTTGGATTACAGCGCCACCACCCCCACTCGCCCAGAGGCGATCGCGCTGATGCAAAAAGTTTTAGCCGAACAGTGGGGAAATCCTTCGAGTCTTCATGCTTGGGGGCAACAGGCAGCCACATTGCTAGAACGGGCAAGAGTTCAGGTAGCACGGTTGCTCAATGCTCCGCCAGAAACGATCGTGTTTACCTCTGGAGGTACCGAATCAAACAATTTGGCAGTGATGGGCGTGGCACGAAACTACACTACGCCGCAGCACATGATTATTTCCAGCGTCGAACATTCAGCGATCACCGAGCCTGTGCAGCTTCTAGAACAGTGGGGCTGGCAAGTGACGCGGCTCAACGTAGACTCATCGGGACGAGTCAACCCGATCGCGCTTCAGGCAGCTTTGCGCCCTAACACTGTGCTGGTGTCGATCATTTACGGGCAAAGTGAGGTGGGAACAATTCAGCCGATCGCCCAACTGAGCCAGATGGTTCGTGATCAGGGCGCTTTATTTCATACCGATGCAGTGCAAGTGGCAGGGCGGCTATCGCTCAACGTGCAGCAACTCCCAATCGATCTGCTGTCTCTCTCTAGCCACAAACTCTATGGGCCGCAGGGAGCAGGAGCGCTCTATGTCCGTCCAGGGGTTGAATTAGTGCCGCTTTTGAGCGGAGGTGGGCAAGAATCAAAGCTGCGATCGGGCACTCAGGCGATG
Organism: Phormidesmis priestleyi ULC007; assembly: GCF_003003695.1. Taxonomy (NCBI): domain Bacteria; kingdom Bacillati; phylum Cyanobacteriota; class Cyanophyceae; order Leptolyngbyales; family Leptolyngbyaceae; genus Phormidesmis; species Phormidesmis priestleyi. The sequence continues at coordinate 83,211 of NZ_PVWG01000008.1, read as the reverse complement.
CCCGCGATCGCTGGGTTTGGCATGGCGGCTGAGTTGGCAGTTCAAGAAATGGCGATCGAAGCGCCTCGCTTATTACAACTCCGAGAGCGGCTGTTTGATCTGCTTGCCGATGCACCGGGCTTGGTGCCGACGGGCGATCGTTGGAATCGTCTCCCTCATCACCTCAGCTTTTCTCTACACAATGCTGATGGAGAAACCCTGAATGGCAAGACGTTAGTGCGGCAAATGAACCTGGCAGGAATCGGCATCAGTGCGGGATCTGCCTGTCATAGCGGCAAGCTAGTACCAAGTCCGATTTTGGTTGCGATGGGCTATAGCGATCGTCTAGCCAAATCAGGAATTCGCCTCACTTTAGGACGCGACACCACCCTAGCCGATATTGATTGGACTGCAATGGTTCTCAAGCAGGTTTTGGCTCGACTCACGCCGCAGCCTGTTCTGTTAAGGGTCTGATGAGATCAAGATCACAGATTAAATAATATCAGTTATTTGCAAGGGCAATGGGCACGGGTAGGGACATGGCACACCGTGTCCTCTCGCGATCGATCGTTCTCAAAAATTTTTCATCAGCGCATCTTTCACCGCCGACGGCAATTGGCGCATAATTTTGCCTTTTGCCAGGTCAACCGCAACCAGCGTCACTCGTGCCGTTGCAAAAAGAACGTCGCCCTCTAAAGACTGAATTTGAGAGTCGCAGTTGATGCGAACACCCTCCATGTCAGCGATGCGAGTTTTGACGATCGCATCCATCCCCATCTGAATTGGCTGATGATAGCGAATCGATAACTCTACAACGGGCAAATTACAGCCCAGGGCCACCAGTTCGGCAAAGTCAACGCCCATCGATCGCAGACATTCAACCCGCGCCTCTTCTAGCCAGGTTAAAAACGTGCCGTGCCACACCATCCCTGCATAATCAGTGTGGTGTGGAAAGGCTCTCACCGGATAGTCGAACCAATCGATCGAAGCGACTTGCAGTTCAGGCTGAATAATGTTAGTGGTCGATAGTTGCGGTTGTGACACGTCATCCACCCTTGTAAAAATCACCGATCGTATTTTACGCCCGTTGCCATTTAGCCGCCAATTGTGAACCATTGCAACATTTTGCAAAATGGGTCAAGCCCGCGATCTTAAATACGATCAGAGGCGATTAACTAATGAGGCAACCTTATGATAGAAAAAATTTTACTGGCTGACTCTGGAACTGGACAAGCTGAAGCGATGCTGAAAGCGCTGCTGGAGATTCCGGCAATTCAACGGGCGTTTGTGACTGTGCTGCATGTGGTTCCGGCTCAGGTTTCTGCGGATGTAATGGCTGAAAAGTGGGAAGAGGGCGGCAGAGTGCTGGCAAAGGCAATTCAGTCTCTCAATTTAGACTCTGATCACGTGGCTGCCGTCTTGCGTCAGGGAGAACCCAAAGATGTCGTTTGCAAGGTTGCCGAAGAACTCAACACTGACCTGATTATCATGGGGTCTCGTGGCTTAAAGCGGCTAGTCTCGATTTTAGAAAACTCTGTCAGTCAGTATGTTTTTCAGTTGTCATCGAGTCCGATGCTGCTGGTCAAAGATGAAATTTATGTCCGCAAGATTAATCGGATTATGGTGGCGATCGACAGTTCTGCTGCCTCTAAGCAATCTCTAAAGCTGGCGTTATCACTGATTCGCGACATTAAGGGAGGACAGTTGCTCCTGGTACACGCTGACGCTGACACCAGGAAAGGTGAAAAAACAGGAGCCGACGCAGAAAAAGAGCCGAGTTTAGCGGCAGCGGCTTCTGAGGCGAAAAAAGCAGGCGTTGCCTATCGCTCTATTTTGGCTTCAGGAAAAGCTGGAGAGGTGCTCTGTTGCCTTGCAGAAGATAACAAAGCAGATTTGCTGATGCTCGGTTCGCCCGATCGTCGCCCCTCGATCGCGAAGGGTTTGCCTGATCTCGATCGCTTGTTAGGCACATCTCTCTCTGACTATGTGCGGGTTTATGCCAATTGCCCAGTGCTGCTAACTCGGACGGCGGCTTAAGAATAATTTGCGTCAACAGTCATAATTCGCTAACTGTTGACGCAAATCTGTATTGATTTTTGCCTAACTCTTTTGCCTGATACATCGCCTCATCTGCTTGCTGAATTAGCAGATCAGCCTCTTCCCCATCGGAGGGGAAAATACTAATTCCGATGCTCGTAGTCACAAAAATTGTTTGATTTGAAATGGCAAATGCTTGAGAAAGTGTAGTCAGAATCTTTTCAGCAACTCGTGCCACATCCGGCACGTTTGGAACCGCAGGTAAAATAATCACAAACTCGTCTCCGCCGAACCGAGCTACCAGGTCACTCGTTCTTAAAGAGCCATTGAGCCGTTTCGCCACTGCTTGCAAAACTACATCTCCAACTCCATGCCCAAGCGTGTCATTAATTTTCTTAAACCCGTCTAGATCTAGAAACATTAATGCCACCATTTGAGTGTTGAGGTTTGCCCACGCTAGACATTCGATAAGCCGCTCATAAAGCAGGATGCGGTTGGGCAACCCGGTGAGAGCATCGTGGTTTGCCAGGTGGTTTAGACGGTCTTGAGACAGGCGCAACTCTGCATTCGATCGCAATAACTCTGCCGCAGTGCGCCGCAACTCTTCTTCAATCGTTTTGCGTTGGGTAATATCTCGAATAACGCCAACTAAAAATAGATTTCCGGCTGCATCTTTGTGCAGCGATCGCTTAGTTGCAATCTGATACGTTACTCCATTTGAGCTAGTAAATTCTTCTTCGTGTTCGACTTCGGTTTGATACTTAAAAACGAGTTCATCTTGCTGCTTAAAAACATTTGCTTCGTGTTGAGAAAACACTTGATCATCAGATTTGCCCACTAACTCCTCGATCGGTCTTCCTAAAAGTCTTGAATAGGCTTCGTTTAAGACAATCCAACGATGATTTTTGTCTTTCACAAAAATCGGGTCAGGAATCGTATTAATGATGCGATGCAGAAATTCTTTCGATCGCTTGAGTTCTTCTTCTGAGTGGGCGATATTGCTGATAACCACGATCGCTGACACCGATAATGCAACCAGCGGCGGCACCAGCGGCACCACCCAACCGCCTAAAAATGCCAGATAGCAAACGATGGTCAGCCCAAACCCTAGAACCCCAATCGCCATCATTGAGCGTCGAGGCGATCGTAATCGCCAACTCAAGTGAGTTCCTACCAATGCCCAAGCCCAGATCCAAACCCATTCTCCAGGCTCAACCCAAACTTTGAGCAGGGTTCGCCCGTCTAGGGTGGCGCTAATAATTTGGCTGATAAAGTTGGCTTGTAGCTCTACCCCTGCCATTGACTCTGAAGCGGTTGTCCAAGAACTACTGTAGGGCGTTGGGGTAAAATCTTTGAGGCTGGTTGCTGTTGAGCCGATCAAGATAATGCGATCGCGCAATCTTTCTGCTGAGACTCGTCCTTCTAAAATGTCTGTTACCGAAACGGTATGAAAGTGATGCGCCGGGCCCCGAAAATTTGCCAGAATTTGATAGGCTCCATCGTCTGCCTGAGCATAAACACCATCATTTGATTGAAACTGGGGAAACACCGCTCGATCGAGTCGCAGATATCGAGAATTTTCGGCGGCGGCTTGTTCTTGAATGCCAATTTCTTTAAGATAAACCAGCGCCAGCTTTAAGGAGAAACTCTGATGGGTTTTGCCGTCTGACTGCTTTCGCCAATAGAGAAATGTTCGCCGAACTTTTTGATCGGAGTCAAGAATGACATTATTAAAGCCGACTTGCCCCAGTTCGGCTAAGACAGGAGGAGGAGCTACGCCATCGCTTTCGCGATCTTTGAGTTGCTCGATCCCAACCAGGTGAGGAATTTCGCGAAACGTTTTGAGCAACTCTGGCTGACCTGCTCCAGTCGGCAAATCTCGATAAAAGTCAAGTCCGATCGCTCGCGGTTGGGCTGACTGAATTTTTTGAAGAAGCTGCGTCAGCGTTGTGTCTGAGATCGGCCAGTTGACCCGCCGCAAGTCTGATTCACTCAGCCCAACGATGATAATGCGATCGTCTACTGGCTCTAGCGGGCGCAACCGAAAAAACTCATCTAACGCGCCTAACTCCCAGGGTTGCAGTAGCCCAGTCAGGCGCAACGCAATCACGCAGCCTGCTACTCCGCAAGTAGTGATCCAGACTCTACCTGTCTCCCAGACTGCTTGAGTTAACCCTGTCCAGCTATGCTTTTGCCGTTTATTGGACTGCACCATCGGCTGATTTTGGGAAAGCTCATCGTTGAATTAATCTTAAGTAAGGCATTTTGTCATAAGCTTTAGCAACTCAAAAATCATTGGTTCTGATCGGTCTGCTTAATCCACTCAATCACCTGGTAAGCGATGCGGACATTACTCAGACGATCGACTTCGCGAATTCCAGTTGGGCTAGTGACATTCACCTCGGTCAAATAGCCGCCAATCACGTCAATGCCGACAAATACGAGTCCGTCTCGTTGTAAGGTGGGGGCAAGTTGGGCGCAAATCTGGTGTTCGCGTTCAGTGATGTCCACGGTTGCGACTCGTCCACCCACAGCCATATTGCCCCGAAAGTCAGTCCCGGTTGGAATGCGATTGACGGCTCCGATCGGGCTTCCGTTGAGTAAAATAATCCGCTTATCGCCTTCTTTGGCTTCTGGCAAATAGGTTTGCACCATTACGGGCAGTTTGCCTTGAAGCGTACTAATTTCAATCAGCGAGTTGAAGTTACGATCGCTTGGTTCTAAAAACAGAATTCCTTCTCCCGCTTTGCCGCCCAAAGGTTTGAGAACCGCCGCTCCTTTTTTCTCTAAAAACTGCCGAATCACCTGTTTGTCTTGGCTGACGATCGTTTCGGGGATCGCTTCGGTGAATTGTAGCGCGTACATTTTCTCGTTTGCCGATCGAATGCCATTAGTCGAGTTCAGCACCCGTGTTTTAGCCGGATCGATGTAGTCGAGAATGTAAGTCGCATAGAGATAAGCGGTATCGACAGGCGGATCAGGGCGCATGAACACGATATCCATGTCTTCGAGGGGGCGCAAAATCGGAGCGTCAAGCGAGAACCAAGACTCAACTGCCTCCCAACGACCCTCTACTAACTTCACCGGGGTTAGCTGCACTGGCTCTAGAACTGCCCACGCTTTGCCATCGATCACGCTTAACCGACTTGCCTGAGTGACCCAAACCTCGTGTCCTAGCTCTTGGGCGGCTTCCATCAGGGCCACGCTAGTGTCGTGAGTGGGGTCGAGCCGATGAATGGAATCGATGATAAATGCAAATTTCACAGTAGTGTCCTTGAGCGGATCTAAATCTTTTTAGCTAGATTGCAGCAGTGGGTCTAGTTTTCCCTGACGATCGAGCGCGTGAATATCGTCACAGCCGCCAATGTATTGATCGTTGATGAAAATTTGAGGCACCGATCGGTTGCCGTTTGCCCGCTTAGACATTTTTGCTCGTCCGGGTTCGTCGCTGTCGAGATTATATTCGGTGTAATCAACGCCTTTGCGGTCTAACAAAGATTTGGCACGAATGCAATAGGGACAAGTACTCCAGATGTAAATTTCAACGTTGGCAGCCATAAATTTCTCAGCATTAGCAATATTTCTTCATTTTAGTGGAGCGCGGGATGATTGCGCTTCACCCTGGCGCAAAGCCGCGATAATTTGCAGATTTGCCTTAGGAAAGGGAAACTGATCAAGCTCTGCCAACGTGACCCAACGAATCTCATCACAGGCGATCGTCTGGGGGTCTCCACTCAAATAACGGCAGTGATGGACGTTGAGCGTGACTCGAAAGTGAGTGTAGGTATGATTGACGACGATTAACCGCTCACCGACTGCGATCGTAATGCCCAACTCTTCTTGAATCTCGCGCTGAATGCACGCCTCGATCGTTTCCCCAGCTTCGACTTTGCCGCCCGGAAACTCCCACAATCCGCCGAGCAAGCCCTCTGGTTTACGGCGATCGATCAAAATCTGCCCCCGATCGTTCCAGATCACAGCAACACCGATCTGTTTGTGAGGCACAGGGGCACGAGTTTCTGACATGGGAATCTGAGATTGAGTTCCTAAATTGTAAGCTTGACAGTGACTTTGCCAGGGACAAACTAAACAAGCGGGATTGTGAGGCGTACAAACCGTCGCGCCCAAATCCATCAAAGCTTGATTAAAATCTCGCCCATGCTTCGGATCGACTAAATCCTGGGAGAGCTTCCATAGTCTCGGCAAAGCTTTAGCGATCGGAACGTCTAACGCGATCAGCCGCGCCAAGACTCGCTTAACGTTTCCATCCAGAATTGCTAAAGGCTGATTGAAGGCTGCACTGAGAATGCCCCCGGCGGTAGTGCGTCCAATTCCAGGTAGAGCCAGCACCGCATCTAACTCAGTGGGAAAAATTCCGTCATGCTGCTGCACAATGTCTTGGGCGGCTCGATGCAGATTTCGGGCACGAGCGTAGTACCCCAATCCTTCCCAGGCTTTGAGAACGGATTGTAAATCTGCCGCCGCGATCGCTTCTATGGTAGGAAATTGCAACATCCAGCGATCGAAGTAGGGGATTACCGTTTTCACCTGAGTCTGCTGAAGCATGATTTCAGACACCCAAATGGCGTAGGGATCGCACGTTTGCCGCCAAGGTAGATTGCGTCCAGATTGAGAATACCAGGTGAGCAAAGCAGCCCGTAACTCCAAAACAGCAAAAGACGGCAGATCGTCGGGGCGATCTACCGCTATTTGATGAGATTTCACATTAAGAACCACAAAATGGGGGCGTTAGCAGTCAGGGTAGGCGTAACTAATTACTGCTCGTCAGACGCGTTAGACTCAGCGACTTGAAAGGCTTTTTCAAACGTCATGCGCTGTTCGGCATTGCGAAGAAAATAACCGCTCATCATCGCGGATGCCAAGAGCCGACCTAGATGCTCACGGCTCGTGGTAATGGTGACATCGAAATTATCAGAAGGCAGACCACCCAGTAAGCCAATGATGTTGCGTTCCACGACTTGAAACACATCGGCAGAAGACGGCTTTGAGAGTTGAGCGATCGTTTCGGGGCTAAGAGACTGGACGTATTGCCACAGCAACCCAGACTCGCCGCTTTTGATGAACTCTGGAACTTGATTGGATGTATCGTTCACGTTTATCAACCTCAGTCAGAGGACGGAATCAACTTTTGTTAAACCTACTTTAACAATAGAAACGGGCAATGTAAGTAGGTGGAACCGAACCGAAACAGGGGGGGATGCTACGGCTAACTTGCTAGATACTCTCCCATATCGCCTTTGCGCTTCCGCAGTTTGGTGAGTGCTTCGCGTTCAATTTGACGGACTCGCTCACGGCTGATGTTAAGCTGGTCGCCAATTTTCGCCAAAGTCAGGGCTTTTCCGTCTTCTAGACCAAAACGCAACGCCAACACTTCTCGCTGCTGCGGGGTTAGATCTGCCATCAGAGTCTCAAGATCGTTGCGGAGTGCGGTTTGGGCCGCAAAATCTTCTGGAGACGGCCCGGTGTCTTCGAGAAGTTCGCCCAGTTCGGTGTCTTGATTGTCGCCAACGCGCAAATCGAGAGAGAGCGGAGAGCGGGCCCGCTCTAGATATTCACGAACCTGTCGAGGAGTTAGTTCGAGTTCGATCGCCAGTTCCGCAGCCGTAGCAGCCCGTCCTAGTTTTTGAGTCAGCGCTCGTTGGGCCTTCTTAATTTTGTTGAGCTTTTCGGTAATGTGAATGGGAAGACGAATGGTGCGACCTTTTTCGGCGATCGCGCGGGTAATCGCCTGACGAATCCACCAGTAGGCATAGGTTGAAAAGCGATAGCCTTTAGTGGGATCAAACTTTTCAACACCGCGCTGCATGCCGATCGTGCCTTCCTGGATCAGATCCATCAGGTCTACGTTGCGCTTGGTATATTTTTTGGCAACAGAGACGACGAGCCGCAGATTTGCCTCTACCATGCGACGTTTAGCAGTTTCGCCCTCTGAAACGGTTTGCTGCATTTCGGCTTCAGACAACCCGATCTGCTGTAACCATTCCGATAGGTTTGGTTCGCGACCCAGCATGAGAGCCATCTCTTCTTTAATATGGTTGATCAACGAGAGTCGCTGAACCTGCTTGCCGTAGAGAATCTCCTGCTCGTGGGAGAGAAGGGGAACACGACCAATTTCACGCAGGTAAGCACGAACGGAGTCAGTGGGAGTCTGGGCTGTCTTCATAACACTGGATGGGATAGAAATGACGGATTATAAGTATTCGTGAGCAGTCTGAGAACGATCGCATCCCTAACAGGCAGGTGCAGAGAAGCGTCGTTGAGCGATTTCAGAGCGTCAGATGCCTCAAATTTAGATGCAAGTTAGGAACTCATTCTTCTAGGTAGCAGCGTTTAGGTTTATCCCTTTCAAGGGCTGATGAAGTGCCTCTCGGTTGAGGTAAATGGGGGGTGTTGCTTTATTAAGATTATGTCTGAGTTTGTTAACAAAAGTAAAGATCCTGAGAGATATTCCTTTACTTCAAGGGTTCAAAGAGGGAGAGTGGCTAGTTTGCGTAAACTCTCTAGCGTATCGGCAGCCTACCCAGAAACCAATTTTATGAATGCATCTTTTGAAACAGAATCTCACAGATATCAGAACGGTGTAGAAGTCGATTGTGAGTTCTCAATGCGCTATTAAGTTTTTTGGCGTTATTTTAATCGAGTTTAAAGGTCTGCTCAGTTTGAGTGACGCATCTTATAGAAATACTCTGATTAGGTAGAAAGTCACATCTGCCTAGTGGTAGAAGCCTGTAGTTTTAGTGTAACTTCCATAACACAAAATGAATCGGAAGAGAAAAAGAAGAAACTTAAAGTTAACTCTACAGGGGTCAGAGCGTCTTTGATCCAAATGATCAAAGACGCTCTGATACGGTGTTTCCGATTTTTTGCTATTGAAGATATTCTTGCAGCGATCGCACCGTCAGCGGCTGAGATTGTAACGACCGAATGGCTGCCGCCGTAGCTTTTGCCCCAGCGATAGTCGTGATGATCGGAATCTTGTAGCTCAAAGCGGTGCGACGAATCAGGCGATCGTCGGTCAACGCTTCTTTGCCCGTCGGGGTATTAATAATGAGTTGAATTTTCTCATTTTTAATCGAATCAAGTACGTGAGGTCTGCCCTCGTGAAGTTTGAGCACTAACTCAACTTCTAAACCGTTCTCAATCAAGACTTTGCGGGTGCCTTCGGTGGCAACGACGCTAAAGCCCAAACTCATCAAATCTTTAACGATTGGAACGACCGCCGCTTTTTCACGATCGTTCATCGATACAAACACAGTGCCTTTGAGAGGTAATCGCTGACTGGCGGCGAGTTCTGCCTTAGCAAAGGCTTTGCCAAAGTCGGTATCGATGCCCATCACTTCCCCGGTCGATCGCATTTCGGGCCCCAGGATGGTGTCGGTGCCCGGAAACTTGTCGAAAGGAAAAACGGCTTCTTTGACAGAAATATGTTTGGGAATGATTTCTTCGGTGAAGTTAAGTTCTTTGAGGGTTTTGCCAGACATCACACGGGCGGCAATTTGGGCGAGAGGATGTCCGATCGCTTTCGACACAAAGGGCACGGTGCGCGATGCACGAGGATTCGCTTCGAGAATAAACACCTGATCGCCCTGCACGGCAAACTGAATATTCATCAAGCCGATGACTTTGAGGGCTTTGGCAAGCGCGATCGTCCAAGTGCGAATCTGATCCAGCACGGGTTCCGACAAGGTAAAGGAAGGAATCGAGCAGGCAGAATCTCCAGAGTGAATGCCTGCCTGTTCGATGTGTTCCATGATGCCACCGATCACGACTTGACCCGTCATATCCGCGATCGCGTCTACATCGACCTCGATCGCGTTCTCTAAAAAGTGGTCGATCAAAATCGGGTGGTCGGGTTCGATCTGCACGGCATAGCTCATATAGTGTTCTAGCTCGGCATCCGAATAAACGATCTCCATCGCTCGACCGCCCAACACATAGCTAGGACGAACGACAACGGGATATTGGATTTTTTGAGCGACTTCCCGCGCGGTTTCATAGTTGCGGGCGAGTCCGTTAGGAGGTTGCTGAATGTTGAGTTGGCGCAAGATCTTTTCAAACCGCTCTCGATCTTCGGCAGTGTCGATCGAGTCAGGTGAAGTGCCCCAAATTTTGGTTTGTGGGTTCGACTTCAGCGCTTCTTGTAGGGGAACCGCCAGCTTGAGTGGGGTTTGTCCGCCAAATTGGATAATTACGCCTTCAGGATTCTCAGCTTCGATGATGTTTAAGACATCTTCTTTAGTCAGCGGCTCAAAATAGAGTCGATCGCTGGTGTCATAGTCGGTCGAGACGGTTTCGGGGTTGGAGTTGACCATGATCGTCTCAAATCCATCGGCACCGAGCGAGAAAGAAGCGTGACAGCAGCAATAGTCAAACTCGATGCCCTGTCCGATGCGGTTGGGCCCGCCTCCGAGGATCATGACTTTGCGCCGATCGGACGGAAGCACTTCAGTTTCTTCTTCGTAGGCGGAGTAGTAGTAAGGAGTCAGCGCCTCGAATTCAGCCGCGCAGGTGTCTACGGTTTTATAGACGGGGATCACACCGAGAGATTTGCGGTAAGCCCGCACTTCATCTTCATGGGTTTTGGTGGCAAAGGCGATTTGACGATCGCTAAATCCTTGCCGTTTGATGTGATACATCTTGGCTTTGTCGAGACTTTTCAGGGTCGTGCGTTTGAGCAGCTTTTCAGTCTCTAGCAAGTCTTGCATCTTGTCTAAAAACCAGGGATCGATGTTGGTTAGCTCAAAAATTTCATCAACCGTCATACCCATTTGCATCGCGTGGCGTACGGTGAAGATGCGATCGGGGTTTGGAGTGCGAAGTCCTGCCCGAATTTGTTCGAGGCTGGGGAGCTTTTCTGAACGATCGCAGCCCCAACCCGCTCGTCCGGTTTCTAATGAACGAAGTGCCTTTTGAAAAGACTCTTGGAAGGTGCGCCCGATCGCCATTGCCTCGCCCACTGACTTCATCTGCGTGGTTAGAACCTGAGACGAGCCGCTAAATTTCTCAAAGGCAAAGCGGGGAATCTTGGTGACGACATAATCGATCGTTGGCTCGAAACTGGCAGGAGTTTTCTTCGTAATATCGTTAGGAATTTCGTCCAGCGTGTAGCCAACCGCAAGTTTTGCTGCCATCTTGGCGATCGGAAACCCTGTCGCTTTCGATGCCAACGCCGAACTGCGCGACACCCGCGGATTCATCTCGATCACGACTAACTCACCCGTCACCGGATTAATCGCAAACTGGATGTTTGATCCGCCTGTCTCGACCCCAATTTCGCGAATGATCTTGATCGAAGCGTCTCGTAACCGTTGATATTCTTTATCAGTCAGCGTCTGAGCCGGAGCCACCGTGATCGAGTCACCAGTGTGGATGCCCATCGGATCAAGGTTCTCGATCGAGCAGATGATCACGACGTTATCGGCGAGGTCGCGCATCACTTCTAGCTCATATTCCTTCCAGCCGAGCAGAGATTTCTCAATCAAAATCTGAGACACCGGGCTGGCATCTAAACCCGTCTGGGCGATTTCCTCAAACTCCTTCTGGTTATAGGCAATGCCGCCCCCGGTGCCGCCCATCGTGTAGGCAGGACGAATAATTAAGGGATAACTGCCGATCTGCTGCCCAATCTCGCGGGATTCTTCTAGGGTTTCTGCCAGACCAGACGGACACACGGCGACTCCGATTCGCCCCATTGCCTCTTTGAATAGCTTGCGATCTTCAGCCATCTCGATCGCCGGAAGTTTTGCGCCAATCAGTTCAACGTTGTATTTCTCAAGCGTCCCATTTTTCGCCAGTGTAACGGCAAGATTGAGCGCGGTTTGTCCGCCCATCGTGGGTAAAAGTGCATCGGGGCGTTCTTTTTCGATAATCAGAGCGACTATCTCAGGCGTGAGCGGCTCAATGTAAGTACGATCGGCGGTTTCCGGATCGGTCATGATGGTCGCTGGGTTTGAGTTGACCAGAACCACTTCATATCCTTCATCTCGCAAGGCTTTGCAGGCTTGAGTACCGGAATAGTCGAATTCGCAGGCTTGCCCAATCACAATAGGACCGGAGCCGATGAGCAGAATTTTGTGGAGGTCTTGGCGACGAGGCATAGTGAAGTTAAAGCCGTTGAGTTTAAATCCAACTCATTGTAGAGGCTTTCATTTACAGAATTGTTACGGCTTTATCCATTCCGAAGATTTGCTGATTTGAAGGAGAGGAATGAATGGACGAGGCGACAAGAAGACGGGGAATGAGAAGCGTTAAGTTTTAAGTACCAAACCTGGGACACGAAGACAAAGATCTCCGACTTCTCCCAAGAGGTCGGAGATCTGGCTGGGTACACCTACCTGTCAACGAACGACCCCGGCATATCTCACCAATTGACACAGCCGTTGTCGCAAGGTTTCCAAACCCAGACGATCGCTGGCAGAAATGAATGCCGCTTGCGGAAACTCTTCTTGCGCCAAACTCAGATTTTCGCCGTCTACTTGATCGATTTTGTTAAACACCAACAGCACCGGGCCTGGCGCGATCGGCATTTCTGACAAAATTTTCATCACCGATCGGATCTGATTTTGCCAAGCCGGATGCGACAAATCCACCACATGCAGCAGGGCATCGGCTTCGGTGACTTCCTCTAAAGTGGCGCGAAACGCATCAACCAGCGATGGCGGCAGCTCGTGAATAAACCCCACCGTATCGGTCAGCAGCAGCGAAGTCGATTCATGACTTTCCGAATCAATCACCTTCAGTCGTCGAGTTGTCGGATCAAGGGTCGCAAATAGCTGATCGGCGGTGTAGACTTCGGCATTGGTGAGCGCATTCAGCAGCGTGGATTTTCCAGCGTTGGTATAGCCAACTACGGCGATCGAGGGCACTTCTTCGTGCTGTCGGCGCTGCCGCATTCGCGCCCGGTGCGCCTGAAGTTGCGTCACTTCTTGCTGCAATCGCGTAATCCGGCGCTGAATCGATCGCCGCTCAGTTTCTAACTTAGTTTCACCCGGCCCGCGAGTTCCGATCCCACCGCCTAATCGAGACATCGCTTGTCCCCGACCGGATAATCGAGGGAGGCGGTATTCAAGCTGTGCCAGTTCGACCTGCAATTTGCCCGCACCTGACTGGGCACGTTGGGCGAAAATGTCGAGAATTACCTCAGTGCGATCGACGACCCGCACCCCAATCAACGCCTCCAAATTGCGGACTTGGGTTGGGGACAAATCGCGATCGAACACCACCAAACTTGCCCCGATCGTCTGTGCTGTGAGCGCAATTTCCTGCACTTTGCCTTCACCAACCACAGTTTGAGGATGGGGACGCGGACGTTTCTGCTTTAACGTTTGTAAGACTTCTCCCCCAGCCGTTTCGACGAGCCGCCCTAATTCTGCCAGCCCATCGCGAAAAGCTTGCTGCGATCGATTGTCTGTCATCAACCCAACTACTAGTACCTGATCGTGATCGCGATCAACCTGTTGAGCAGTATATTCACGTCGAAATTCAGCCTCTAGACCTTCGACTAACTCATTTAGATCTTGCTCGGCGATTTCATCCAAGCTCAAAACGGGTGAAACCGTCCAATTGGCTTCTGGGTGGGGCACCAAATGCGCCAAATATCCACCTTTGATGTAGCCTGTTGCACCGCCACCTCGCCGCTCAAATCCGCCACCTGTCAGGGTAAATGTCACAAGCGCATCCAATCGCTGCATCGCCATCGCCGTCAGTGCCGACTCGCCCGGAGGATCTTGCTTTAACTGCGTCGCGACACAGCGAATGCCGCATAGTCGTTCTGCCCCATAGCGCGGCAACTCTGCCGGAGGAATCTGAGTTTGGCGCGGGTTTCCGACCCCAACACGCAGCACCTGACCTCGACGATTGATATAGGCGCAAACGGGTTGAGCGATCTCTGTGCTGATTGCCGCCAGTCGCTGGGCAAACTCTGAAGTCGTGATGCGATCGCCCGGTAAGCGCTGATGATAGAGTCGCTGCAACTGCTTAAGCTGACTGGACTTTAAACCTTGAAGATTTCCGTAGACAGTCTCGATAAATGCCACTCGCCAAACGCAACTCTCTCTATTTTAGATCCCCAGTTGACCGTGTGCTTGATTGGCTTTATTAATGACCTCATGATTTAGTAAGCATTTGTTACAGAAATCACATGATCTTTAAATTGTGTCGTTTACTGAAGAAATGAAGAGAAATATTGCTCTCTCAAACTCTCTGCCCAAAAGGATTTCAAGTTTAACAAGGCTCAATGACCCTGCTTAAGCTAACGAGAAAAGAGCCGAGGCTTGAGTCGTCAGATCTGACGATTTCCTTAAGACTTGACCTCGATCCACCATTCTCGTTAGAAAATCCATGTCTGGAGTTATCGCATCCCGCGCTCTAGATGCTCACTTTTACTTCGTCATTTTTAGGTTTATCCCAATGAATAGTAACGGACTGCCGCCAAAACAGGGGTTATATGATCCGCAGTTCGAGCATGATGCCTGCGGTGTCGGGTTTATTGTGCACATGAAGGGCAAGAAGTCACACGCGATCGTCGAGCAAGCATTGACCATGCTTGTCAATCTTGAACATCGCGGTGCGTGTGGATGCGAAACCAATACCGGAGACGGGGCAGGCATTTTGATGCAGGTGCCTCACAAATTCCTCAAAAAAGTAGCGCTAACAGAAAACATCGCGCTACCCGACGCGGGACAGTATGGCGTGGGCATGATTTATGCGTCGCCCGATCGTGCCATTCGCGATCAGAGTCGGCAAATTTTTGAGCAAATCGTGGCGGAAGAAGGTCAGCGAGTTCTGGGCTGGCGCGATGTGCCGACAGATAATTCTTCGCTGGGCGAGACGGCAAAATCGAGTGAGCCGTTTATGCAGCAAGTATTTATTCAACGCGCTGCGGAACTGGTCAACGACACCGATTTTGAGCGAAAGCTTTACGTGATTCGCAAGCGATCGCATAGAGCGATTCGAGCCACTCAGATTGATTCATGCTGGTATCCGTCGAGTTTGTCGTGCCGCACGATCGTTTATAAAGGAATGCTGATGACCGCGCAGGTCGGGCAATATTATCCTGAACTCAGCGATCCCGATCTCGAAAGTGCCCTGGCAATGGTGCATTCTCGATTTAGCACCAATACCTTTCCAAGCTGGGAGCGATCGCACCCTTATCGCTACATCGCGCACAACGGCGAGATCAACACGATGCGTGGCAACATCAACTGGATGAACGCACGGCAATCGCTGTTTGAATCAGAGTTGTTTGGCGACGATATGCAGAAAATCCAGCCTGTGATCAACGTCGAGGGTAGCGACTCGACGATCTTTGACAACGCGCTAGAACTGCTGGTGTTATCGGGTCGATCGTTGCCCCACGCAATGATGATGATGATCCCCGAACCGTGGACGGCGCACGAGTCGATGAGCGACGAGAAAAAAGCGTTTTATGAATATCATTCCTGCTTGATGGAGCCGTGGGATGGGCCTGCTTCGATCGCCTTCACTGATGGCACTATGGTTGGGGCAGTGCTCGATCGCAATGGTCTGCGTCCGTCTCGCTATTACGTGACCAAAGACGATCTCGTAATCATGGCATCTGAAGCGGGCGTGTTGCCGATCGAGCCTGAGCGTGTCGCTTTAAAAGGTCGTCTAGAACCGGGTCGGATGTTTCTCGTCAACATGGAAGAAGGGCGCATCGTTGCCGATGATGAGATCAAAACCAAAATCGCCACCGAGCATCCCTATCGCGAGTGGATCAACCAGCACATGGTCGAACTCGCCACGCTGAAAGACGCACCGCTGGAGACAGACGAAGCGTTTACGCCGATTATTCAGCGTCAGACTGCTTTTGGCTATAGCTTCGAGGATTTGCGGCTGCTGTTGACTCCGATGGCGCGAGACGGTGTAGAAGCGATCGGGGCAATGGGCGCTGACACGCCGCTCTCTGTGTTGTCTGACCGACCTAAACTGCTCTACGACTATTTCCAGCAGCTATTTGCTCAGGTCACAAATCCGCCGATCGACTCTATTCGCGAAGAGATTATTACTTCAGCAGAAACGACGATCGGATCGGAGCGAAATCTCCTCAAGCCAGAGCCAGAAAGCTGTCATTTGATCGAACTCAAAACGCCGATTCTCAGTAATGAAGAATTGGCAAAACTTAAGCACATTAATGAAGGCGAGTTCAAGTCAGTCACGCTGCCGATCGTCTTCGATCCCCAAGACGGCACAAAAGGGCTTGAACGGGCGATGGAGCAGATTTGTGTCCAGGCAAATCAAGCGATCGCGGCGGGCGTGAATATTCTGATTCTCTCCGATCGCGGCGTAAATCCAACCAACGCCCCGATCCCGGCGTTGCTTGCAGTTGCGGGACTGCATCACCACTTAATTCGGGAAGGCACTCGCACACGGGTCGGACTCGCTCTCGAATCGGGCGAACCCCGTGAAGTGCATCATTACGCGATGCTGATTGGCTATGGCTGCGGGGCAATCAATCCCTATCTCGCGTTTGAGTCGATGGCTGACATGATTCACCAAGGTCTGCTGGTCAACGTCGATTACAAAACTGCTTGTAAGAATTACGTCAAAGCTGCCACCAAGGGAGTCACCAAAGTCGCCTCCAAAATCGGAATTTCGACCATTCAGAGCTATCGAGGTGCCCAAATCTTTGAAGCGATCGGGTTAAACCAGTCGATCGTTGACAAATATTTCACCTGGACGGCTTCGCGCATCGAAGGCGCAGATCTCGAAGTCATTGCCAAAGAAGCGATTTTGCGCCACAGCCATGCGTTTCCCGATCGCGAGGTCAACGGTCACACGTTGGATGTGGGCGGCGAATATCAATGGCGCAAAGAAGGAGAGGCGCATCTCTTCAGCCCCGAAACGATTCACACCTTGCAAAAAGCAGTTCGCGGCGGCAGCTATGAGGTTTACAAGCAATATGCTGCTTTGGTGAATGAGCAAGGTCAAAAGCACTACACCTTGCGCGGACTGCTGAAATTTAAGCAGCGCGAATCGATTCCGATCGAGGAAGTCGAGTCGCTCGAAACCATCACCAAGCGCTTCAAAACGGGCGCGATGAGCTACGGATCGATTTCTCAAGAAGCACACGAATCATTAGCGATCGCCATGAACCGCATCGGCGGCAAATCCAACACGGGCGAAGGCGGCGAAGACCCCGATCGCTACACCTGGACCAACGATCGCGGCGACTCGAAAAACAGCGCGATTAAACAAGTCGCATCCGGTCGTTTTGGAGTCACCAGTCTCTATCTGTCTCAAGCGCGAGAACTGCAAATCAAGATGGCACAGGGCGCGAAACCTGGCGAAGGCGGACAACTTCCGGGCAAAAAAGTCTATCCCTGGATTGCCAAAGTGCGTCACTCTACTCCCGGAGTCGGGCTGATTTCACCACCGCCGCACCACGATATTTACTCGATCGAAGACCTCGCCGAGTTGATCCATGATTTGAAAAACGCCAACCGAGCCGCACGGATCAGCGTCAAGCTGGTGTCAGAAGTGGGAGTGGGCACGATCGCTGCTGGGGTCGCCAAAGCCCACGCTGATGTCGTGCTGATTTCTGGCTTCGACGGTGGCACAGGCGCATCGCCGCAAACCTCGATCAAACACGCTGGGTTGCCGTGGGAACTCGGACTTGCGGAAACTCATCAAACGCTTGTCCTCAATAACCTCCGCAGTCGCATCGTCGTCGAAACCGATGGACAGATGAAAACCGGACGCGATGTGGTGATCGCCGCTCTGCTCGGTGCTGAGGAATTTGGATTCGCGACGGCTCCACTCGTGACGCTGGGCTGCATCATGATGCGCGTGTGTCACCTCAACACCTGTCCGGTCGGAGTCGCGACCCAAGATCCGCTCCTGCGTAAAAACTTCACAGGCGATCCCGCACACACCGTCAACTTCATGACGTTCATCGCTCAAGAAGTTCGCGAACTGATGGCAAAGTTGGGCTTCCGCACGATCGACGAAATGGTCGGACGCACCGACGTTCTCGAACCCAAACAAGCCGTCGAACACTGGAAGGCAAAAGGACTTGATTTCTCAAAAATCCTCTACCAGCCAGAAGTGGGGGCAGACGTGGGTCGCTATTGCCAGATTCCGCAAGATCACGGACTCGACAAATCCCTGGATATCACGACGCTGCTCGATTTGTGTAAAGGCGCGATCGAGACTGGCGAATCCGTCTCAGCTACTTTGCCGATCAAGAATGTCAATCGCGCGGTTGGCACCATTCTTGGCAACGAAATTACCAAACGCCACTGGCACGGCTTACCCGAAGACACGATCCAGCTACACTTCCAGGGCAGTGCGGGTCAGAGCTTTGGCGCATTTGTACCCAAAGGTGTGACGCTCAAACTCGAAGGCGATGCCAATGACTATCTCGGCAAAGGCTTGAGCGGCGGCAAAATTATTCTCTATCCTTCAGCAAAGTCTACCTTCGCTGCCGAAGAGAACGTGATCGCTGGAAACGTTGCGCTCTATGGGGCGACCTCTGGCGAAGTGTACATTCGAGGCATGGTCGGTGAGCGCTTTGGGGTGCGTAACTCTGGCGTGAACACGATCGTCGAAGGCGTTGGCGATCACGGCTGCGAATATATGACGGGCGGCAAAGTTGTCATTTTGGGCAAAACCGGACGTAACTTTGCGGCAGGCATGAGCGGTGGTGTTGCCTACGTTCTCGACGAGCAGGGCGACTTCGCGACGCGCTGCAACCCGCAAATGGTCGGACTCGAAACCCTAGAAGATGCTGAAGAAATCGCCGATCTTCGGCAGATGATCCAGCAACATGCCGACTATACCCAGAGCCAAAAAGCAGCCAAAGTTCTCGATCGCTGGGAAGAAATGCTGCCGAAGTTTGTCAAGGTGATGCCCAAAGACTATAAGCGAGTTTTGCAAGCGATTTCTGCCGCGATCGCCGCTGGCTTGAGTGGTGATGACGCACTCACCGCCGCCTTTGAAGAAAACGCCCGCGATGTCGCCCGGATTGGTGGCAGCTAACCTTCACGATCATTTCTGGGGCAACTACTGCCCCTACCTCCTATAATCATCGCCACTTTTAAGACACCATCATGGGAAAACCAACAGGCTTTATCGAATTTCTCCGCGAGTTGCCCTCTGATCGATCGCCCCTTGATCGCATTCAAGACTGGAACGAAATTCACCAGCACATGCCCGAAGACAAACTCCGCACTCAAGGCGCACGCTGCATGGATTGTGGCATCCCGTTTTGTCATAGCGGCACGTTGATTAGCGGCATGGCAAGCGGCTGCCCCGTCAATAATCTGATTCCCGAATTCAACGATCTGGTCTATCGCGGACTGTGGCACGAAGCGCTCGATCGGCTCCACAAAACCAATAATTTTCCTGAGTTTACGGGTCGCGTCTGTCCTGCACCCTGCGAAGGCTCCTGCGTTTTGGGCATCAACAATCCGCCCGTCACCATTAAGAATATCGAATGCTCGATCGTCGATAAAGGCTGGAGCGAAGGCTGGATCAAGCCCGAACCGCCCACCAAACGCACGGGCAAAAAAGTCGCCATTATCGGCTCTGGGCCTGCCGGACTTTCTGCGGCTGCACAACTCAACAAGTCGGGGCACTGGGTCACAGTTTATGAACGCGCCGATCGTCCCGGCGGACTGCTGATGTATGGCATCCCCAACATGAAGCTTGAGAAAGAAGAAGTTGTGTTGCGCCGCATCAAAGTCCTTGAAGACGAGGGCATCACGTTTATCTGCAACGCCGAAGTCGGCAAAGATTTGCCCGTCGAAACGCTGCTCAAAGACTTTGATTCTGTCGTGCTTTGTGTGGGAGCGACGAAGCCGCGTGATTTACCGATCGCAGGGCGCGAGTTAAAGGGCATCCACTTCGCAATGGATTTCCTGACCGCCAACACTAAAGCAGTTTTGAATCAGAGCAGCAACGGCAACTTCATCTCCGCCCAAGACAAAGATGTGGTGATCATTGGCGGTGGCGACACCGGAACCGACTGCGTAGGCACATCCCTTCGTCACGGATGCAAGAGCCTCGTGCAGCTTGAAATTTTGCCTCAGCCTCCGCAAGAACGTTCGCCCGATAATCCCTGGCCTGAATGGCCCAAAGTCTACCGCCTCGACTACGGGCAAGAAGAAGCTGCCGCTAAGTTTGGCGACGATCCACGCGGCTATCTCACGACCGCAACCCATTTTGAGGGTGACGAAAACGGGCAGGTCAAAGCGGTTCACACCGTCGAGGTGCAGTGGGAGAAAAATGAGAAAGGACAGTTTATTGCCCAGCACATTCCTGGCACTGAGAAAGTTTTATCCGCGCAACTTGTCCTGTTGGCGATGGGCTTTTTGGGGCCTGAGCAACCTCTTTTAGATGCGCTAGGGGTCGATCGAGATGCCCGCAGCAATGTCAAAGCTGACCACGAGAAATACGTCACCAGCATTCCTGGAGTGTTTGCGGCTGGCGACTGTCGGCGGGGACAAAGCCTTGTCGTCTGGGCGTTTAACGAGGGGCGCGGTGCGGCTCGTGAGTGCGATCGCTATCTCATGGGCAGCACTGACTTGCCCTAAAGTCAGTCACTCGTTAGACCCTACAACCATTTGCACCACAAAGGGCAGACCCCCATCTTTGTGGTAGCGGTCTGCCCATTCGCGGATCACTTCATCCAGTTCTTCGAGGGCCCGATCGACCCGCTCTGCTGGAATATCCAATTCTTCTAAAACTCGCATCACCTGATTTTGGCGATCTGCCCAATCTTTCATGAGTCGGAAAAATCGAGCCGTATCTTCGACCATGACATAGGCCCGTTCTTCCTGGTCGTCAGGTGAATAGGAAGCGCGAGTCAGGGCATAAAACGGCAGCCCCCAAGGTGAATCGATGCGCGTAACAGTGCCCGAATAAATCAGACGACGCTTGATATGCTCTGCCAGGGCTTCACTCAGGGGCATTTGCTGCTCTTGAGGCAAATCTTCTTGAGAGCGCCCATGCAGAAACTCGACCAAATCGAGAAATTGAAATGAGTTGATCAGTTGAGCATCGGGCAGGTTGGGCGGAAGCTTTTGCTCAATGTGACTCTTTTCTTCAGAGGTGAGGCTGGTGCCCAGAACGCGCGATCGCCCCGGTTGCCAAGGATATTGTTCTAACCAGATATAAGGGAATTGAATCAGATAGCGAGGTTCTTGAGAACCCAGCATTTTCAGCAGCTTTCCTTCGGTGAGTGCCTGCCTGACTTCTTCAACGATCGCTTTAACTCGCTTTGGCTCAAGATGGTGCAAATGCCCAGTCATTCGCAGGTTGCCGTCTTGCTCTAAGTAGGTGGTGTAGATGGCACATTTTGCGGCGGTTGCGGCTGCATCTAAAAAAGCTCCGTGTCGGTGCCCACTCGTTCGCATGGCGCTGAAGGCGAGATAAAGCATGATCTGATCCATTGCACTAGGGCTGAGGAGCTTGATCAGATCGAGGTCGTTGGTCATATCAGGAAGAATTTATAGAAGAGCTAATACATCAAACTTCTGTGAACTTACGGAGACTCTAGCGATCGCAGATGGCTTAATTTCTAGGGTCAGTTGATTCATCAGAGCGGGTTTAGAGACGACAATGCCAACTCGTCTGAGTAATTGTTAATTATTTTATCTCTAATCGATGTTATTAAGTATTCTCTCCTAACTATTCCCACGCCAGTTTAAAAAATTAGTCATCAACACTTGAAAACAAAAATGGAAGCAATCTCTAATGTAGGAGCTTCCATTTTTAGCAAGTCGTATCGAGAAATCTTAGAGAGCAGGAAACGATCGGGCG
Organism: Phormidesmis priestleyi ULC007; assembly: GCF_003003695.1. Taxonomy (NCBI): domain Bacteria; kingdom Bacillati; phylum Cyanobacteriota; class Cyanophyceae; order Leptolyngbyales; family Leptolyngbyaceae; genus Phormidesmis; species Phormidesmis priestleyi. The sequence continues at coordinate 61,392 of NZ_PVWG01000008.1, read as the reverse complement.
TGAGCCGTGAATTAAACTAAGTTTTGAGTATTGAACGGAGGATGGAAACGACCTTCAATCCGCCCACTTCCCCGATGGGCAAGATATTGAGTTTGTGGCTCTGAGTGAGTCAACAAAGAGATAGGAGAATCCTGCTTCAACCCAGGCAAAAACTCGACTTGGTGCAGACCTGCGGCTATTGAACCGAGAAGCAAACTGATTAGAGTGACAGAAGTTTGAACATGCATAGGTTGGGTCTGTTCTGATGTATCTATTCACAGATACAGACCGTCTATTAGTAGATCAGGATGAACTGATGTAATTTTTTAAGTTCAGTAATCCTACGTATGAGGTTTTAGAAAAGGAGCCTTAATCGCTATCTACGCCAGAACGGAAAAGATTGACTCTACTAAAATCCACCCTCCACTGTAATTTTTTTTACCAAGTATAAAGATGTTATTTTCGCATTCATACTGCTTTAGCTGCTGATCAATTTCTGGAGTCAGGGTTACGAGTGCCCAGGTTTTTTTGACTTGATTTGGGTCGTGGGGGGTTTCAAGGACGATCGTATAGTCTTGCTCACCGTGCCGATAAAAAATGCCAGAGATGTTGAATTTGGCAGGAGGCATGTCCAACAACGGAGTACGCATGGGGCAACACCCGCTATGGGGATAAGCCTCTGGAGCATCTAGATAATAGTGTTGCCAGTAGAGCCAGTCAGAATGATTGGGAGCCAGATTTAAAAGCGGAATGATGGCGGCAGGTGCGATCGCATCCTCTAAAAGGGCATTTTGCAACGATCGTACCGACAACTCTCTCGGCTGACAATTTTGTTCAATACACAAGGCGGCTGCCATTCCTGCGGCTTGTCCAATTCCCAAAACCAGGGGTTGGAGGCGAGTCGCTCCATTCGCGAGATGAGACACCGAAATATTCTTCTCGCACACTAAAAATCCCTCGGTGATTTCTGGCACCAGAGAGCCATAGGGAATCGTGAAGGGTGTGCCTGTCCAACGTCCGCCCCAACGCATTGATTTAGGCTTTAACGAAATGTCGCCACTGGGATAGTGATGATCGTTGGCGTAGTTGCCGATGGCGATCGACTGGCAAATATTCTCAGCAGTCTCGCACCCTTGAGCCGTGATTCTGATCGGTAGCGGGGCGACTTGTCCGTTGGGTAATAAATCTTGCTCTCGAACCGTGACTAACCCTTTAAGTCTTCGGCTCTCTCGATAATAAGGGTGAAGGGCATAGGCACCGCCTCCCAGAGAAGTTTGAATCGAAACTGGAAAAATTTCCTCTGCTAGACCAAAACGTCCTCCTAGCTGGGCTTGGATGAAGTGGGCAAAGCCTTGAGTGTGCCAGAGCGCTTCTTGAAGGAACTGCGATCGCTCTGCCGCTGACCCGATCAGTCGCTCAACGCCTTCTCCATAATCATTACCTGCGATCGGCCAATTGATCATAAAACGGTTTCCGGGCAAGCGTCCATAGTTCAAAAACTTCTCGGCTCCGTAATCTGCCCAAGCTGGGGTAAATTTTGCTGGATTGTAGCGAGGCGGTGCCGGAATTTTTGGAGCCAATCCTGTTTCACCAAAGTCTTGAAGCACAACAACCCATGTCGGAGCTTGAACAGGGTAAGTTTTGGTGAGCGTATTGGCAGCGATCGGCGCACTGGGTTCTCCCCACTCAGACTGCAACTCCCAGCCCCAGCGATGCGGAATGTCTCCGAGTGCCAGCAAATCGCCAAGCTCAGTGCCGTCGAGGGTAATGTTGGCGAAGATCGTGAACTCTGCGAATCGAACGCCGATGACGCGATCGTCTTCCTGCAAAACCTCTAATGGCGTTTGCTCTTGAAGCCAAGTCAGATTTGGAAGTTGGGCAACCCAATCGGCAAAAATATCTGCCCCGACGCGCGGATCGTAAGTGAAAAAACTCACCCAGGCGTTGTCTAACCCCTCTGGCTGACGCTGCTGCAACGCTTGTAAGAATGCGCCCCAAATCCCAGTTTGAAAGGCAGCTAACTCGTTGCCATCTGGGGCGGTCACTCCAGCGCTAGTGAGCATTCCGCCTAAGCCAGAAAACTCACTGACTAAAATCGTATTGGCTCCGCGTCGAGCTGCCTGAAGTGCCGCCGCCGTTCCTCCAGTGCCGCCACCCACCACGAGCACATCAGTCTTGAGAATTTGCATCGAACGAATACCCACCACAAGAAGGTGACATACCCGACGCTGATGCTACGCATACAGCACGGGCTTCCTGTTTCGTCGGCAACTGCCTCTACTAGATGTCTAGCTTTGGTCTGACATTGACTCCAGAGGTTTTGAAATGCAAAGCACTCCACTGACTCTCGCAACGCTTCTTTCACAGTCCCCTACGGAGGGAAACCCTCCTTCAGGGCTGTGCGCTCACGTTACCCAGGCGGCAACCCTGTGTCCCAAGGTTGATAACTTTTTGCACAACACATCATGGATTTATGGCAATAGCCCACCAGCCAGATCTGTTCCTTCCCCAGCTACTTTCTTTCCGTGGCAAGCATATTACTGCTACGTGTCCTGTCTGTTCGAGAGTCTAGGCGGGTCAACGACCATCTGTACTATATCAGGCTTCCGCGCTACGTTTACCAGAAAATGCTGGACTCCGTACCTCCGTCGCGCCGTCTTATATCCCGACGATCACCTGAGTACAGGTAGATCGCGGGGCTTACCACGTTGGGCTAATGATGAAGAGGTTGAGGAACTGATCGAGTCGATTCATCGGGCAGATGCACTGTAGTCGGAGGGTGCAGCCACTAGTTGGGAACAGCATCGGGTAGAGCCAAAATGTTGAATCGCTCAAGTCCGCGACTATTCTATGAGAATATGAATTATGGATAAAGTTTTAGCGATCGCCCGCGTTAAGCCGTGAGATGCTCTGCGTTATGGACGAGAATTTGCCTGTCACCGCCATCATTTCTCAAGTCGTGAAACCTGGATACGAGGAGGCTTACGAACAATGGCAAAAAGATATTACAGTCGCCGCTCATCAATTTGAAGGGCACGCAGGAGTCAACATTATTCGACCGCATGATCACACTTATCCTGAATATGTGATCATTCTAAGATTTGACCACTATCAAAACCTCAAAACCTGGATCGAATCCGACGTTCGCAAATATTGGCTCGATCGAGCAAAACCTCTGATTCAAGGATCTGAAAAAGTGCAGGTTTTACAAGGGTTAGAAGCCTGGTTTACCCTGCCAGGAAGACCCACTCAAGCACCTCCGGCCCGCTATAAGATGGCGATTTTGACCTCGATCGCTGTCTACCTCGTCTCTCTGATCGTGGGGTATTTTTTCTCAGGCTTTCTCGTCAGTTTACCGATCTGGTTGCAATCATTGGTACTGATCAGCCTTTCGGTAGTGTTACTCACCTACTTCGTCATGCCTCGATTAACTCGCGTCTTTTATCGATGGCTTTATCCTCAAGCAAGGAAGTGATTCGCACAAATCCTTTATCCTGGAGATCGATCGCTACTTTCGTGAATTATGGTTTCTCTGTCTCCGACCCTAAAAGCTAGACTATCTGCACCTCTCAAGATTGGTCACTTAGAGGTCAAAAGCCGCGTCTTGCAGTCGCCCCTTTCTGGCGTAACAGATCTCGTGTTTCGTCGCCTGGTGCGTCGCTATGCGCCCGATTCAATGATGTATACCGAGATGGTCAACGCTACAGGGTTGCACTACGTGAAAGAACTGCCGATCATCATGGAGGTAGACCCCAACGAGCGTCCGATTAGCATTCAGCTTTTTGACTGTCGCCCCGACTTTTTGGCAGAAGCCGCACAAATGGCAGTCGCAGAAGGAGCTGATACGGTCGATATCAATATGGGCTGTCCGGTGAACAAGATCACCAAAAACGGAGGCGGCTCTTCTCTGCTGCGAGACCCCGAAACGGCAGAAGCGATCGTGCGCGCCGTAGTCAAAGCGGTAAACGTTCCGGTGACGGTTAAAACTCGCATCGGCTGGACAGACCAAGAAATTAACATCCTCGATTTTGCCAAGCGGATGCAAGATGCGGGGGCACAAATGATCACTGTTCACGGACGGACGCGATCGCAAGGCTATAACGGAGCCGCCAAATGGGAATGGATTGGGCGCGTGAAAGAAATTCTCTCGATTCCGGTGATTGCCAATGGCGATATGTTCTCAGTCGAGGCAGCCGTTAAATGCCTGGAGCAAACCGGAGCCGATGGTGTGATGTGTTCTCGCGGAACGCTGGGCTATCCATTCTTAGTAGGCGAAGTTGATCACTTTTTGAAGACAGGAATCGAGAAACTAAAACCCACTCCGATCGAGCGTTTGGAATGCGCCCGTGAACATCTACAAATGCTGTGGGAATACAAAGGCGATCGCGGAGTCAGACAAGCCCGCAAACACATGACGTGGTATGCAAAAGGGTTTGATGGTGCCGCAGATCTGCGCGGAAAACTCAGTCTAATTGAAAATGTGGGTCAGGGATTAGAGATTATTGATCGGGCGATCGAGCGTTTGACCCATTCTGGTTGGCAAGAAACCGAAGAAGCCGAAGCCCAATTAGTTGAAGCTTAATTTGTGTCAACTAGCTTGCAGTTTCCTGCTGTGGTAGCGTCACTGTAACCGTAGTTCCTTTACCGAATTTACTTTCGATTTGAATTTGTCCGTGATGATTTTCGATAATGGCTTGCGCGATCGCTAAACCTAACCCCGATCCCCCGGTTGCTTTAGTTCGGGCAGGATCGACGCGATAGAAGCGATCGAACAATTGCGGCAATGCCTCTTCTGGAATCCCAATTCCGGTGTCCGTCACTTTAACTTGCAGAGAAGATCCACTCGTGCGTTTAAGTTGCTGTAAATCTATCGTTACCTTTCCATTCGCAGGTGTGTACTGTAGAGCGTTGCTGATTAAGTTGGTGAATAATCGAGAAATTTGATCGCGATCGCATTGCAGCGAGAGCAAATTTTCAACACGAGGGAGTGATTTCAAAATAATTGATTGACTTGCAGCGAGTTCCTCTGATGCTGCACTGCAATTGAGACTTAACGAAATTCCTTTTTCTACGGCGATCGTCTGCTGTTCTTCTAACACTTCAGTCAGCAAATCATCCAGGTTGACTAAAACGCGTCTGGGTTGTGCCGTGCTGCTATCTTGTCGTGCGAGAAACAATAAATCATCGACCAGTCTTCCTAAACGACGAGTTAGCCGTTCAACTACCTGTAAGTGATAGCGTTGCATTTGTGGATCTGATTCTGGATCTGAAAGCGCAACCTGCACATTAGTTTGAATGATTGCGATCGGGTTCCGCAACTCATGAGACGCGTCGGCGGTAAACTGCTTTAATCGCTGATAAGATTCTCGAATCGGCTGCATCGCCAGACCGGATAACAACCATCCGATCGCGGCGACGATCGCGACCATCACCGTTGTTCCAGCTATTAAATCTAGAAATAACTCGCGAGTGGGCTTTGTCACTTCAAACCAGGGATGGCTAACGCGCAAATAGCCTAACACCTGTCGCCCGACTTGCACTCGTTGCGTTACTTGTCGCAGCAAATGATCTGCCGATAAATGCACCGTTTCGCCATTGATATTGAAGTGGAGCGGAACTGCGATCGGGTCGGCAAATGTTGACCACACGATTTCACCTTGAGGGCTAAACCACTCTAGATCAATGTGATCATCTTCAACCGAAATGGCATTATCTCGAAAGCTCGACTCGACATTAACGCGCACGTCTCCGCCTTGATTAATTGGCTCGATTACCAACGATCGCTGCACCACTTCGACCACATGGTTAAGCGTGTCATCAATGCGTTCAATTAACGTGCTGCGGACATACAAATAAAATCCACTTGCAAACACTAGCAGCAACACTGCCGTAACGGTAGTATACCAGATCGCAAGACGACGACGAGTCACCTGAAACATAAGACTAATCAAGGGGCTACACTTATTATCGGTGTAAAATGTGCCGTAAGGGTCAAGCGGAAATTTCGTGTCGGGAGAACGACTGCGATGTCACTAGAAGCCACCACTGAACAGACTAACCCAGTTCTAGAGCCGATCGAGTGGGAACCGCCTATGCCACCGACCGATCTAATTTTTGACGACGGAGAACCTTTGGAGAGCAATCGTCACCGAGTAGCTATGAATGTCTTGATTCGATCGCTCAATCAAGGCTGGTCAGACCGCCAGGACTTCTTTGCAGGCGGCAATATGTTTGTCTACTACAGCAGCAGCCAAGCCCGCAATCGCGACTTTAGAGGACCTGATTTCTTTGCAGTTTTAGGGGTCGAGGCTGACTCGTCTCGTCAAGGCTGGGTGGTCTGGGAAGAAGGGGGACGCTACCCCGATGTGATCGTAGAAATGCTGCCACCTAGCACGACCAACGTTGATTTGGGAGCCAAGAAAACCCTTTATGAACAAGTGTTTCGCACACGGGACTATTTTGTTTATGATCCGTTTGATCCCAGTGCCTTTCAAGGGTGGCATCTTGACTTAGATCAGGGCTATCAGCCGATTCCCGTCAATGAACAGGGATGGCGATGGTGCCAAACGCTGGAGTTGTGGCTGGGATCATGGTCGGGGGCAGTCGATATCGATACAACGACGTGGCTGCGATTTTACGATCGTAACGGCAATCTCGTGCCTCTACCCGAAGAAGCGGAGCGTCAACGAGCCGATGAACAACACCAACGTGCTAATGAACAACAGCAACGAGCCGATGAAGAACGCCAACGAGCCGATGAAGAACGCCAACGAGCCGATCGCCTAGCCGTACGTCTACGAGAATTGGGAGAAGATCCCGATCGTGGGTGAATCACAAAATTATTCTCTAGACAGGGGTAGTTTGCCCCAACTGCGTCAAGAAACGCATTGCTTTAGCGATATAGCTGGCACAATCATAAGGTGACGATTCATAAAACGATCGCCATGCTGATCCTTTGTGTTCATCGTAGCGATCGAAGAAGTCTGGAAATTTGTCGAGCCACGCTAATCGAACTGCGTGACCAATCAACACATCTAGCACGATCGATTCTTCAATTTTGAGATCGGGGTTACGTTGCGCGATCGTGGCTAATTCCATCATGGCTTCTACATTCACCTGGCGATATTCGGGCGCTTGAATTTTGTTTAACAAGTGTTCAATTTGGAGTGCGAAGTTTTTCTCGCCTGCGGTCATTTCCATGATGATCAATTCGCTATCGAGACGGTTGCGGCGTTCTAGCTTGTCACCAATCACCAACCCTTTGCAGTGATGCAATAGCTGCCACACACTGGGATAAAAATCTTTAGGGACGCGGTTAAGAGAGCCGTCTAGTTGCCGCTTGCGCCACCAATCTTGGTTAGCAGGTTCGACTTCAGTTTGTTCGTCTAGCAGAACCACCCAATCGATGCCGCGATCGGGCAATTTCACCCGCAGCGATTCTTGCTTAAACAATGCCTGATTGAGGTCGGCATAACCCATTAGAATCTGTCGCAAACACGTTTTAATCTCAAACGGACTGAGTTGCATTAAGTGTTCGTAGGCTTCGTCTTGTGTGAGAGCAAGTTCTTGGGCGAGGTTGGCTGTAATGAGCAAGATCAGATAGCCCACTTTCAGCGTTAGCAAGCCTTGAAAGAGATTGGGTTCGCTTTTGATCAAGACGCTGAGATAGATGAGAATTTCTTGAGTGAGGACGCGATCGCGAATGTCTTCTCGACAAAAGTGACGAATTTTTTCCAGCACTTCGACGTAGGGCAACGGCTGCATAATCAGCGAGTCTTCACTATAGGCCCGACCCACAGCAATCTGTTTTTGCCGCACTAAAATATCGGTAACTGCATCCGACAAACCGACATCAAGTTTATCGAGCAACCCTGCCGATCGGCGAACAATACCCCAATAAGGACAGCCCAACTCGTCGCCTTTGCTGGCTTTTGCGTAGACTTCGTTGAGCAAATCCATCACGGTGATGATAGGCTGCGATTCGGTGAAGCGGGTATCAAAGTCTAATCCTTTTAGACGAGCTAGAGTACTCAATAACTCGATTTGTTCATACAAGTTATGAGATTGATGCAGACTTGAAACTAACGAGTCAATATCGGTTTCATACTCCAGCTTAAATTCTTGCGAAAGGCTTAATGGACAGTTTTTCTCTGGATGAGAAACCAGATGATAGTTGGGTAACGTTGTATCGACCACAGACGACGGGGGAAACTCAAAATCGTGCAGAGAATCGATGCGTTCAGTCCCCGCTGTGAGGGCAAGTTGGTTCAGGCGACCCAACTGCACAGGAACGTCACCACAGCGACCTTCCTGAAATTCTTGGACGAGGTTGATCAGCGCTTCTCGACCCAGTTCTAGCATTTCTTTGGTTAACAACAGCGTCATCGTCGGTTTGCCCAAATCTTGCCAGTGGCGATGAGTGTAGGCAAGCTCACTTTTGATGTTGGAAACCAGAAAATGATAATCGAGAGTGAGATAAAACCGTCTTGGCTCTAAGAACGATGGCAGAAAGACGATCGTCTCTCCACAAATTTTAAACACTCTAGAAGTTGTCAAACTCCGCATTCGTCGCATGGGGCGACCTGTTAAATCAAGCTTATCATTGCGTCCGACTTGAGCATAGGCGGCGGCTAGTTCTCGTGCATGACGGACTTGAATCGGCTCGACTTGTTTAAGGGTTTGAGTTGTGATGTTGTTGGCAGCGAGTTTAGACTGCAAATCTTCGTCTTCAGCCAAGAGCGCAATTTGTACAGTCGCTTTGCGTTTTTGACCGATGCGGAGATGACCACCGATCGGGTCAATATCGCCCACAGCTAACAATCCTTCGTGCAGCATTTGCGCCAGAAAATATAAGCTTTGTGCCCACACGAGCGGAACATTTTCGTTAGGTAAACGAGTTTGACTAGAGGGATTCGCTTTTTCTGGCTCGATCGCGGCTTCAGGCACATAGTACAACTCTGGCAGCAAGTTCAAGCCGTCTCGTTTGACTACAACTTGTTCCAGTTGATCGAGGTAGTATTGCGCTTGTTGACGATCGTCGCGGAACAATCCATCGAGTGCCAAATAAGTAAAGAAGAGCGGCCATTCAGACTCAATATGCTCAAATTGCTTGAGTTCCCACGGCTCATAGTGAAGACGACTGCTGTTTTCTAGAACAGTTTGGTGCCCGTCGCGCAGAAAGCGTTTGCAGCCATAGCGACCTTGCAGCAGCGTCACAATTTTGGTGCGAGTCCGATCGACCAACTGCACGTCTTCAACAGCAAACGCTGGAAAGCTAATCACACTCAACAGAGCGGCATCGACTTCTTTAGAGCTAGATTCTCTAGGCAACAGTGATTCTAGCGTCGTGCGACACCGAGCAATTTCATCGGGCAAGACGTGAATCACCGAGGCTTGGCTGCCATGAACGCCGAACAAATTTAGCCCATTCAGCGCTTCGAGTGCTGCTTTTGCCATGCCCACCGAGCTGGCATTAAGTTCAGGGTTGCCGTGATTAATTTTGTTGCCTCGCTCCCAAATCCCATAATCGGGTGTGCGATAAGTTCTGCCGATGTAGTAGACGAGATTTTGAATGAAGTTCACCTCATCGGTGGTGAAGACGATCGCTAACCCTGATGCGGTCATTTGCGCCAACATCAGCAGAAAAATTGAGGTCGCGTCAAGCTGCAAATGTCCCCATTCGTCATCGCCAACGACGGTGCTTCCGGTGTCGGTGTCGTATTTGGCATGAAGTGCATCGAGCGGGGCTTGATTGGCTTTGAATTTCTCGACTTTTTCGGCTTGTCGCATCATTGAGAACAGCAAGCCGCGCATCAACTTGACAACGCTGTGTTCTAGCTCGTAGGTACGTCCCCGATCGTCGTCGAGTTTGCGATAGGCGAGTCCCAGCCCCCACACGGCGAGAATGCTGTAGACATTATCGCGCACCCATGCGTCAGTGTAGTCGCCGTGGGCGTTGACAGCAGTACTGGCAGGAAGCAGCCCAGAAATCGGGCTTTGACGGCTGAGAATGACGGCTCGAACCTGTTCGTAGTAGTGATCCAAACGGGTTGCCAAATCAACGGTTTTGATGGCCATGCCGTCCCTCAAGTGATTAGTAAATTTGAGCGGGCAAAGCTTAATTTTAGCGGTTGTGCAACGATCCTGCCGACTTAGGATTGCAAGTAACCGATGTTGTTTAATCCACGATCGGATATTGCTGAACAGGAATAATTTGTAGGGGCAATCCCCTCGTGGTTGCCCTCCGTCAGGGGTAGGCACGAGGGGATTGCCCCTACAGCCATTTCATCGAATAATTTTAAGAATAGCCTAGCGTTGATTCTGATAAACCCATCACCGATCGGTAGTGTGCTTCGAGTTGCGCTACCGTCGGAGCCTGCCGTTTTGCATTCCATTGGCTTTGATTAAATAATTCTTGCTTCAATTGATTCACATCTACATTGCAGACAGTATTATTTGCAACGACTGACTGACCATTCACCCAGGCATGATCAACAACATTGACGGGGCGACCCAAAACCAGAAGCCCGATCGGGTCGGTGCGCGGCAACAAAGACAGATTCATCAAGTCGTATAGGACTAAATCAGCTTTTTTACCCACCGTCAGCGAACCGAGTTGATCATTTAGATTTAAGCCCATTGCGCCTCCTAGAGATGCCATCTCGATCGCTTGGCGAGGCGTAATCCAATTCTGATAATCGAAGTCAGTCGTATTGTGCAAAATCGAACCAATCTTGATCGCTTCGAGTAAATCTTGAGAATCATTACTCGCCGAACCATCACACCCGAATGAGACATTCACGCCTGCCTGCCGATATCTGAGAATCGGGGCAATTCCACTCCCCAATCGCAGGTTGCTAAGAGGATTGTGAACAACTGTTGATTTTGTGGCTGCCATGATCTCAATGTCGGCATCATCGAGCCAAACGCAATGAGCGAGAGAGGTACGATCGCTCAAAAACCCAATTTGCTTGAGATGTTCAACGGCGCTACGGCCATATTTTTCTTGAGCCAAAAGCTTCTGCGCTCTGGTTTCTGACAAGTGAGCGTGGCGACAGAGATTGTAGCGATCGCTTAACTCAATGCACCCTGCAAACAAGGCATCTGAACAGAGTTGTATTCCCGTGGGCGCGACGAGAATGTTCACTCCTTCATCAGGTCGATGAAACTGATTTACGGCTTCCTCGATTAGCGCTAAAGTTGCCGCCGTCGATCGCACATAGTCTCCGTGTTCTCGCTCGATTCCCCCGTTGGGAAGGCTTGCTGCTAAAGCCTCATCTTGAATCAGAGGAGCCACAAACGCCCGAATTCCGACCTGTCGATAAGCTCTAACCGCCGTCGCGATCGTCGCCAATTCCTGACCGGGGATCAAGACCAAGTGATCGACCACACTGGTTCCACCAGAGAGCAGCGTTTCGACCGCAGTTCCGATCGCGCTGAGATAAACTTGCTCTAGCTCTAGGGGCGTAAAGTCATAGAGTTCTGCAATCCACAACTCTAGAGGAACGGGCGGAATCATGCCTCGCTGCCACATCTCAGAGGAGTGAGTGTGAGCATTGACAAAACCGGGCAAGAGTAGCTTATTGCGTCCGTCGATCAAGGTGCCAACGGGTTCTAAATGGGGCGCGATCGCCGCAATCCGATCGCCCTCAATCTGCACATCAACCGTCTCGTAGGCACGATCAACTGGAATTAAAACATTCTGAATCGTAAAACTCATGTCGGTGAACGTTAGGGAACAAGTTTAAGGAAAGGGTAACAGATGTTATCGAAGCCTCGATCGTTGAACTGTTATACTCGCTACAAAATCGATTGTTCTATTTCGTGCAGAGTCCAAATTTTTCTAACCAAAGCTGGAATGATCCCTATAGAGCGATACTTAAACGAATGAAAAGATTACGCTAACCGCGATCGTCGATTAAGTACGCTAATTTATTGAGAAAATCTGAGTTCACTAACGCTTTGAGGAGCTTTTATTATGACCACGCTTAAAGTAGGAATCAACGGATTTGGGCGAATTGGTCGCCTCGCATTTCGAGCTGGCGTTGACAATCCCAATATCGAATTTGTGGGCATTAATGATTTGGTGTCGCCAGACAACCTTGCCTATTTGCTCAAATATGATTCGACTCACGGCAGATTTAAGGGCACCATTGAAGCCAAGCCTGACGGCATTATCGTCAACGGCAAATTTATTCCCTGTACGGCAATTCGCAACCCTGCCGACTTGCCTTGGGGCAAGCTGGGCGCAGACTATGTGATTGAGTCTACAGGTTTGTTTACTGATTTTGAGGGTGCATCAAAACATCTGATGGCGGGCGCAAAACGAGTCATTCTCTCGGCTCCGACCAAAGACCCTGAAAGAGTGCGGACGCTGCTGATTGGGGTGAACCATGACCAGTTTGACCCTGACAAAGATACGATCGTATCAAATGCCAGTTGCACGACAAACTGTTTAGCACCCGTTGCCAAAGTGCTCAACGACAGTTTTGGTTTAGCAGAAGGGCTGATGACCACTGTTCACGCGACCACAGCCACTCAACCAACGGTCGATGGCCCCAGTCAAAAAGACTGGCGTGGCGGACGGGGAGCCGCTCAAAATATCATTCCATCTTCGACCGGGGCAGCAAAGGCGGTGACATTAGTCTTGCCAGAACTCAAGGGCAAACTGACAGGAATGGCATTTAGAGTGCCCACACCCGATGTCTCTGTCGTCGATCTGACCTTCAAAACCAACCAAGCAACCAGCTATAAAGAAATCTGTGCCGCGATGAAGGAAGCGGCGGAAGGCTCACTCAAAGGCATTTTGGGCTACACCGATGATGAAGTGGTTTCGACCGATTTTCAGGGCGATTCGCACTCTAGCATTTTTGATGCCGGGGCAGGCATTGAGCTAAACTCCAATTTCTTCAAAGTCATCTCGTGGTATGACAACGAGTGGGGCTATTCGTGCCGAGTGATTGATTTGATGGTGTCAATGGCCCAGAAAGAAGGGATTTTGTAGAACGGGTGAAGTGTCGATCGGCTCCGGGAAACATGGGAGCGATCGACACCTTCTCGTTCAGTTAAATTAAGAAGATGAATACTTTGTTGCTGACTCAATCTGAGTGGTGAAAAGCGCAGGCAGAAAGCTCTTTAAGGCTTAAACGTGATTCTTCCCATTTAGAGTGATAGAAGAGGGACAACTTACAAACTACGATACAACAGCAAGCTAATCAACAGCGAAATTGGCGTAACAAAAAAGGAAAGTATTAGAATCGAAAGAGAGGCTGTGAAAAACTTAAATTTTATCGATGCGATTTCCGAATTTACGATTGTTTGACTCACTACATCCAAATCTTCTTTTCTAAATGGAAGCTTAATTTGATCGTCGAAATAAAGCCTGTTCATTGAACTTAGTAATTCAACGGGCTGATATTTCTTCAAATCATTGAAGAAATAGAAATTATCGGTATCCTTCAACCCATGTTTGACTCTTCTAGACGGTTTAGACATTAACCAAACAATCCGCTCAAGATCAGTCTTAGGAAGAAAAGACAGAGAGCTTATCAAGGCACTGATAAACAGAAGGGACATCGAAATTGAAGAGCCTTGCTGAAGCGAATTTGGCACGTTTGAAGCTGCACTAAGATAAGTTACAATTACAGTAACACCAGTACCTGAGAAAGCAAGAAGGACAGCATTTTTTGCTTCAGCAAACTTAAGCCAATCATTAGTTATTTGAAAAATTGAAAGCAGCTTCTCTGTAACTTCCATAGAAATTTTTCCTGAGAAATAGACTTAAATCAACTGTCTAGCTCAACTAGGCTTGAGCAGAAGGATCTGCCGTGTTTTTCACACCAATTGCTATCCAAGCTATAAGCAGTATCAAAATCAAATCGGCTGTCGTCAGACATATTCTCCTCTGTCCAAAGCTCGACTTTATTACCACTCGGACATCCACAAGAGTGTGTTGCCTTCTCATCTCTGAGGTTGCCAAAAAATCTATCTGAAACCCAGAGCTTGTTGTCTGTAGATAAACTGGCTAATTTTGCTGCCATATTTATTGGCTTTCCAGCCCAAACCTCATTCTGCCTATCTGTTCTGTTCTGATAGGTTTTTAATCCAAACCTGCGAACTAAGACAGTCTTTTGATCTATTCCGAAGTGACCGCCAATGTGCTGCTCAGTAAGGGCTTCGACTTTAGGCGTAAAATGCTCGTAAACAAAAGTTTTGAATGATATTGTTGCCGCGAGTGCCGAATAGGGTTGATCCTGGTTGAATAAGGCAAAAACTCCGTCTCCTTTGATGTCAATATATTCGGCTCCAAACTCATGAAAAATGCGGATACCCGTTTCCGTAAAAAGCCGATATGCTTTTGCCGTTGTTTTATCATGCAAACCAGCACTAAGTTTTGTAGATCCCTCCATATCTACAAAGCAGCAGATCACATTCGGGATCTTCAACCAAGTTCTAGGATTCTGAATTGGTATCTTGGGAGTGTCTGGAATTTGATCTACGTTAGTAATAGATACTGACTTACTAAAATGACCCAGTTCTGTTTCAATGATTTGCTCAATCGGAGTTAGCAGCTTGCCTTCTACTGTAGAATCTTCTCTAAAGAGAAGGGCATCCCTTACATCATCAAATAGGCTCATCGCGATCACTTGTGTTAAAAATTTACGTTTCTGCGAGGTTCGCGCTCACGTCATATAGAACACTAGCACTATTGCAAGAAAGTGCAACAGTGTGAAGGAATATATGTGGTGTGGATTGCCGGACTTGCGTGAACCGCTACTCCAGATAGAGTATCCACTGTGTTCCAGCACTACACCGTCAAAATTCAACATCATCATCGTCGATCGCAGAGTCAGGAAATCGGGCTTTGAGGGCGGGAATCACAGGGCATGGCTTACGATCGTCCAAATTCTCCGATTTGTTCCAGCTAAAAGGTGCTTGTTTGGTTGCTCTGCAATAGACATCAAACCTTAGAAATTGCGAAGTAGGCAATGAATACTACAGATAATTCTCCAATGGATAAAGATGTGGCTTTTCTTCGAGAATTGATGGATGAAATCAGCGACAGAGCCAGAGCTAGAGGCTTAACGCCGGAGATTCTGGAGTCTATCCTCAATGAGTCTTGAACGGTCATTTGTTCTCGATACCAATATCATGTCAGACCCGATCGCCAAAATTGAGGGTTAAATGCGATCGCCCCGGAGAAAGCATTAAGTAAGTTGCAAACTTCCCTCGAATTCGTGCTATATTTGCAATCGCACGTTCAAAACGCGCAAACAAGGGTTGCTAGCTCAGTGGTAGAGCATTCGGCTTTTAACCGACTGGTCCCGGGTTCGAATCCCGGGCAACCCATAAAATAGGGAGTTAGCAATTGCTGACTCCCTATTCACCTTTTCAGGTACGATCGACACCATCGTCCTCAAAAACCATCATGGGCAGCAATTTTGGTCATTTGTTCCGCATCTCTACGTTTGGCGAATCTCACGGCGGTGGCGTAGGCGTGGTGATCGACGGGTGCCCACCCAAAATTGAGATTTCAGCAGACGAGATTCAGTTTGAGTTAGATCGACGAAGACCGGGGCAAAGCAAAATTACGACTCCTCGCAATGAAGCCGATCGCTGCGAGATTTTGTCTGGCGTGTTTGAGGGCAAAACTCTAGGAACGCCGATCGCGATTCTCGTTCGCAATCAAGACCAGCGATCGCAAGACTATGACGAGATGGCGGTCAAATATCGTCCTTCTCACGCCGATGCGACTTATGACGCAAAGTATGGCATTCGCAACTGGCAGGGCGGCGGACGCTCATCGGCGCGAGAAACGATCGGGCGAGTGGCAGCAGGCGCGATCGCTAAAAAAATTCTGCGCGAGATTGCGGGTGTTGAAATCATCGCTTACGTGAAGCGCATTAAAGATTTAGAAGGCGTGATCGATTCCAACACGGTGACGCTAGAAGACGTTGAGAGCAACATTGTGCGCTGTCCCGACTCAGATTGCGCCGAGCAAATGGTGGACTTGATCGAGCAGGTTCGCAATCAGGGAGACTCGATCGGAGGCGTGGTCGAATGTGTGGCGCGACAAGTTCCGAGAGGACTAGGTGAGCCAGTGTTTGACAAGCTAGAAGCAGACCTCGCCAAAGCGATGATGTCACTCCCCGCGACCAAAGGCTTTGAGATTGGCTCTGGCTTTGCGGGTACGGTGATGACTGGCAGTGAACACAACGACGAGTTTCATACCGAAAATGGCGAGATTCGCACCGTCACTAATCGATCGGGCGGCGTGCAGGGCGGCATCTCAAATGGAGAAAATATTCTGATTCGGGTTGCCTTCAAGCCCACCGCAACGATTCGCAAAGAGCAGCGCACCGTCACCAACGCAGGCGAAGAAGTGACGTTAGCCGCTAAGGGTCGTCATGATCCTTGTGTATTGCCGAGGGCGGTGCCGATGGTTGAGGCAATGATGGCGCTTGTCTTGTGCGATCACCTGTTACGACAGCGCGGACAGTGCGGCGAAGTCCAATAAGGCAACCTGAATTACGATCGCCTACGAAGCTGCTGCCACCAATTTGTGGTGCCTTCTTGCTGCTGTTTGCGCTTTTTACTTCGCTGTTTGAGGCTAGAGTATTGACTGCGTTTTTTACGGACTTTCGTTTCTTCGGCGAGTCCATCTTCGGCAGCTTCTTTTTGCTCTGGCTCAATCTCTTTTGACACCCACCAATCGACAATTAAGCCGCTTGCCAGACCACCGATCGCGCCTAAAAAAATACTTAAGGGCGCAGAGTAGCCCATCCCAAACAGACTGATTAAGAACAGCAGCCAGATTTTCAGTCCTGTCGAAAATCCTTTTGAGATTGGTTGTCTTCGCACGGTCTCGACCCTTAAATAGTCACTACAAAGGATACCTCATTCGTCGTCAGTCATTCGTCATTTTTGAATCGCTTTTAGAGAAGAGGTTTGATGACGAATGACCTATGACTATTTTGGTAATTGTTCTTCTAAGTTTTGAGTGGTGTCTAGCATCTTGAGGTAAGGTTTTTCGGTTTCGGTAAACGGCTCCATCTGTTGGGTTTTGAGCAAATCAGTCGTCGCATCTGAGATATCGCCTTGACGCTGCTGCACGCGATCGCTCAACACCGACAGAGGCGCATCACAATAGAAGATTTCTAGCGGAATCTGGTGAGCAGCGGATTGAGCAACGACGGGCGATCGCAGCGCTTGACGATCGTACTTAGCATCCAAAATCACGGTGTAACCTTGCGATGCCAGCGTAATGCCGAGATTGAGGAGACGATCGTAAGTCTTCTCAGTCATTTCTAGGCTGTAGAGATCGGCTTCTCCTTTGGCATCTAGCGCAACGCCGCCGAGATGTTTGCGAATGGCATCCGATCGCAGGTGAATCGCTCCAGTCTGACGAGCTAACTGCCGGGCTACGGTACTTTTGCCAGACCCCGACAAACCCGACATCATCACCAATCGTCCCGATTTATGACGAGTGTATTCCCACGCCAAACGATAGTAGCGAGATGCCGTTTCGCTGGCTTCCTGCTTCACCGATTCTGCAATTGCCGGGTCGTCTAATAAGAAAGAAGTTACCTTGGCACGAACATAAGATTGACGACTGAGGTAGAGCGGCAACACCTGTAAGCCTTCCCAGTCGCCCGTTTGCTCAAGATAAGCGTTGAGAAATAAATTACTCAAATCAGGACGATTCCGGGCATCTAAATCCATCACGATGTAGGCAACATCGAACATCACATCGACAAAGCGAAACGGCTCATTAAACTCGATGCAGTCAAACAGCAAGATTTTGTCGTGCCAAAAGCAGATATTTCTCAAGTGAACGTCGCCGTGACATTCGCGAATCCATTTATTTTGAACTCGATTGACAAAAAGTTCTGATTGTTCAGCAAATAGTTTGTCTGTGTAGGCGCGAGTCTCATCAAATTGGACTTGGGTTTGCGATCGTCCAACATAACCCACGGTTTGATCATAGTTTTCGTCGATCGCTTGTCGAATTTGCGAGACTTCTCCAAACTTGAGAATGTAATCGCTGGTCGGTGCCTTTAAATGGAACGCTGCTAATTCTCGTGCCAGATCTTCTAGATGTTGTTCGGTGAGTTCGCCGCGATCGAACATTGCACTTAGCAACGTCTCTTGAGGAAACTGACACATCTTGACAACATACTCGACAGGTTCCCCGGTGCCGCCAAGCTGAAAGGTTTCTCCGGTCTGTGTGATCGGCTCAACGCCTAAATAAAGTTCGGCGGCTCCTCGTTGATTGAGACGCAACTCTTCATGACAAAAATGCTCCCGTTTCTCTAACGTCGAGAAATCTAGAAAGCCGAAGTTGACTGGTTTTTTGAGTTTATAGACCACCTCACCCGTGAGCAACACATAAGAGACGTGGGTTTGAATCAGTTCGATCGGCTCCGTCACCGGATGCGGATAAAACTCCGATCGCAGCATTTGCTGAATTAAAGGGGGTAGGGTCGTTTGGGTCATAGTTCGCTTTTAGACAATTATAAAAAAGCCAGGGAATGGTTGCTCCCTGGTTCTATATACACCTTAAGTTGACGTGAACCGCGCTTATACGACAGCGGCGGCTGCTTCGTCGTCGCCAGTTCCAGCACGGGTCGCCGAAATCATCACGACCACTCGACTGGCTTCACCTTGAGCCGTAACGCCTTCAGGCAAAGGCAACTCGTGAACGTGCAGAGCATCGCCAACTTTGAGGGCTGTTACATCAATTTCAATGCTTTGAGGAATGCGATCGGGCAGACATCTCACCTCTAATTCTGTGAGTTCGGTTTCCATCACGCCGCTCTCTTGCTTGACCCCATAGGCTTCGCCCACAAAGTATAGAGGCACCGTGATTTCAAGAACACTCTCAGCCGACACTGAGAAAAAGCTGAGGTGATAGAGGTAACGCTTCCAGGGGTGTGACTGAATCTCGCGCAGCAGCGCTTTACCCGTCCAGGGCAGTTCAGGGATGTTGACATTGATCAGCGTATTGTTAACCGAGGCATCGCGCACCAAAAATTCAGCCTTTTTAGCGTCAATGGTTAACTCAAGGGATTCGTTGCCTTTGTGACCATAGAGTACGGCCGGAATTTGTCCTGAGCGGCGCAGGGCATTGGGCTTACTTCCGGCAGCGCGTTTATGACAGTCGATCGTGATTTGCATAATGACCTTGGGAATGTGAGAGATGAACTTTGGACTTTGGATTTCAAGCAGTCTCAATCCAAAATTCTTTTATTTGACCACTGCTTGCGGCGTGCCGTTGGTGTATAGCAGCGCTCGTTTGGGCCCGTGAATGGGGTCTTCGACGATAATGGTCTGGTCACGGCTTGCGCCCAGAGACACGATCGCGATCGGCACATCCATTAATTCTGCCAGGAATTTGAGGTAATCGAGGGCTTGGCTCGGCAGATCTTCGAGAGATTTGCATTCCTCGGTCGATCGTTTCCACCCTGGCACGGTTTTATAAATCGGCTTGCAGCGAGCAAACAGCCGCGAATTGCTCGGAAAGTCTTCACAGCGCTGCCCATCGAGTTCGTAAGCAACACAGACCTGAATCTCTTCCATCTCGTCTAAGACATCTAGCTTGGTGATCGCGAGACAGTCAAGACCATTGATTCGCACTGCATAGCGACCGATCACCGCATCAAACCAGCCACAGCGCCGTTGCCGCCCCGTAGTAGTGCCAAACTCTGCCCCGCGATCGCACAGCAGGGTTCCGACCTCGCCGTGTAGCTCAGTGGGAAATGGCCCTTCACCCACGCGGGTTGTATAGGCTTTGGCTACCCCAATCACCCGATCGATAACGGTCGGGCCGATGCCTGTGCCAACACACGCCCCACCCGCAACCGGATTTGAAGAAGTGACATAGGGATAGGTGCCGTGATCGAGGTCTAACAGCGTCCCTTGTGCGCCCTCAAACAAAATATTCCGTTTGCGGCGAATGGCATCGTAGATTTTGAGAGAACTATCGACAACATGAGGACGCAAGCGATCGGCGTATTCCAGATATTCGGCCGTGACCGCTTCTACGTCGAGCGGCGGCAGACCATAGAGTTTTTCGAGAATGCCATTCTTGTAGTTAATCGTCCAATGAAGCTGTTTTCGCAGCGTATCAGCATCCATCAAATCAACGACTCGAATCCCCGTCCGCTCAGATTTATCAGCGTAGGTGGGCCCAATCCCGCGCCCAGTGGTGCCGATTTTATGAGTGCCGCGATGCTCTTCAGAGGCCCGATCGATCAGCCGATGATAGGGCATTGTGACATGCGCCGTTTCGGAGATCAGCAGGTTGTCAGTTGAGATATTTAAACTGATTAATTGATCCAATTCTTCAATCAGAACTTTGGGATCAATCACCGTGCCGCAACCGATAATGCACTCGGTTTCAGGATATAAAATGCCAGAAGGAATAAGGTGCAGTTTAAACGTCTGATCTTTGACAACGACTGTGTGCCCAGCGTTAACACCACCCTGGTAACGAACTACAACATCCGCCGATTTACTGAGCAGATCTGTAATCTTTCCTTTCCCTTCGTCGCCCCATTGGGCACCAATTACAACTACGTTAGCCAAGGGTTTTAAAGAGTGCTAGAGTTTTCAACAAACTCCCATTATCATCAGTAAATGCTGCGCGTGTCAATGGTGAATGATCGCAGGTCATCGGGTTTCGTTAACAGGAATCTGGTTGACGGTGCCTGATGGCGAAAAGTTTTCCTCGTTCAATTCTCTTCAACTGCTGCTATGCACAACTTTCTGCCGATCGCTTATTTCAAAAATCAGTTTGTCCCGTTTGCTGAGGCAAATCTTTCGATCGCGACTCACGCCCTTCATTATGGCACCGGAGCTTTTGGCGGGCTGCGAGGCATTCCCGACCCTAAGAACGCCAATCAGATTTTGTTGTTTCGGCTCGATCGTCACTGTCAGCGACTGAGCAACAGTGCCAAGCTGATTAACTACGAGTTACCTGCCGATAAAATTCAAGCGATCATTACTGAGTTTGTTCGGAAAAACAAGCCCGATCAATCGTTTTATATTCGTCCGTTTGTCTACACGTCTGGCTTGGGCATCGCGCCTCGACTCCACAATATTGAAAAAGATTTCTTCGTCTATGGGCTGGAGCTAGGTGACTATTTGTCAGCAGATGGCGTGACCTGTCGCATCAGTTCATGGTGTCGCCAAGAAGATCGCAGCTTACCGTTGAGAGGAAAAATTAGCGGTGCCTATATCACGTCATCTCTTGCCAAAACTGAAGCCGTTGAATCTGGTTTTGATGAAGCGATCTTGCTCAACACTCAAAGCAAAGTCAGCGAGGCTTCGGGAATGAATATTTTCCTAATCCGCAATGGTGAGTTGATCACTCCAGGCTATGAGCAAGACATTCTAGAAGGAATTACCAGAGATAGCATTTTGACGCTGGCTCGAAACTTGGGGATCAAGACTGTAGAAAGACCAGTGGACAAATCAGAACTGTTTATTGCCGATGAAGTCTTCTTGAGTGGCACGGCTGCCAAAATTACTCCGGTCAAAAAGATTGAAACTTACCCGATGCCTGAAACCCATCCCATTACCGATCGGTTGAAAGCAAAACTAACCGCCATCACTGAAAACTTAGAGCCAGACTATCGAGATTGGGTGTTTCCGATCGCGCTTCAATAGCGTCAGTTCGACGAGTTTTTTCGCTTCGTCAAGAGCAACTTCTGCCCCCTAAATCCCCCATTCTGAGGGACTTTGAACCGGAAATTTTGGCTTGAAGTCCCCCAAGATTGGGGGATTTAGGGGGCGCGATGGACTGGTAACGAAGTCGTCGAATTCGCAGCTTCATTAACAAAAAAAGAGATGTCTTTCACAGGCATCTCTTTTCTATCAATTAAATCGTAAAGATAAGCTTTTTTAAGAAGTGTTCCACCCTGGGGATCAACCCAGTAGAATTACTCTAGTTGGAAGCCGAGATGTAAGATCTCTCTCAGGGTAAGTGGAAAGAATTAGCAATAGCAGCTAATGTCTTCACCGCACTCATCTGCTAGATAGCACAGCGCTCGAAATCGCAGCGCAACCACTTCGTCATAGACGGGGTTAAGCTTGCACATCGGCGGAATGTGGAACAAA
This sequence comes from Phormidesmis priestleyi ULC007, assembly GCF_003003695.1. NCBI lineage: Bacteria > Bacillati > Cyanobacteriota > Cyanophyceae > Leptolyngbyales > Leptolyngbyaceae > Phormidesmis > Phormidesmis priestleyi. Next base: position 39,294 of record NZ_PVWG01000008.1, on the reverse strand, counting down.
GTCTTTCCAAAGGCTTTAACGTCGCGCTCAAAGGGACACTGAGACGGAATTAGCTTACAAAGACGGTGAGCCAAGTCAGGGTTGCGGACTTGAACGCGATCGATCGCGTTGCGAAGTGGACGGAGTAGGTTAGGTTTTTGTGAATCATGAGATGACCGGGTAGCCGTGGCAGCATCGGTAAGCTCTGCTGCGGGTGAAGGGCTGACCCAGCTTGCGAGAGCGATGCGGCGTTGGGTGTCTTGCAATTTCATGTCTATCGTTTCCTCGACTCTGTTGAAGTGCGTAATGGGGAGAGGAGTAGCGTACGTATTAACTACATAATCAGGAACCAGAATCTCGGATGGTGAGACGGTTTTTTCAAAATCCTTGAGGATTGTTGGAGGCGTGTAAAGTTATTGTTACACTTTCTAGCTGATGCAACCATCTTGCCTAAAGTTTCAGCTAGGTAAACGCGTAGAATTGCTGAACTTTGATGATCATGCCTAAGTGATTGTGCTTATCGGATGAACGAATCAGAGCCGTACTAAATTTGCCCAATTGCGAACGCATAGGTAACTTTGTAACGTTAAGTAAACAATTCAGATTATATTCTAAACAGTCTTGATGCGATCGTTAGGTTACGCTTGCTACAAAACCACGCCGATCATGTAGTTTTTGGATTAGTTCAGTGCGATCCCCGCATGATAGGAGCGAACTTGACAGGTTGATACACTTTTTGTAAAAACCGAAAAGAGGTTCGATCGGACATTTCTGCCAGCGTACCCTTGAATCAGCCCCCAAGAATTCTCCAAGGATTGTGAATTGAAAAATATCGATTACTTGCAAATGGGCATGGCACTGCCGTGCCCCTATGTAATTTACGGTTCTAGGGAAGCTGTGCTGCCGTCTCGGACGTTGCATCTCCCCAAACGATTTGGCGTTGACTTGGGTCAGTGCGGTTTGTCTGCTCTTGCATAATGACTTTTGCCTGCCGGGGATCAAAATAGCGACTAAATTCTGCTTTGACGTGACCGACTCGTTTTTCTGTCGCCTTGACTTCAGCGTTGATTTCTTGCAGCTTTGAGTGCTGCGCCATGCTGTAGGGCAAGAGTTGAACCAGCGCCGCGATCGCCACGCCCGAAAGGGCAAGATTTACACCCAACTTGATTGAGGTCTCAATCGCGATCGTTCGATGATGTTGACGTTTTTTTTGTTGACCTGAGCGAGGCTGCGATCGAGGCGTTCTAACAGGCTGAAGAGGCTTAGTCGGCGATTGAAGTGCGTTCATGAGTTCAACGGGATGCGGTGCAGACGGTAGACTTTGACAGTCTTAATGGAAAAGTAGCTGCCTTTGGCGATTAATTCTAAATTGAGCGCTTCTAGACTGAAAAACTAAGCGGATCAGAAGACTAAAAACTCATTTTAGAGAGCTTGATACTGACGCTTCGATAACTCTACTGACAGAGTTAACTCAAAATCGCAAATATCTGCGCCAAAATCAAGAAGTACGTGTGAACTAAGCAGCGTTTCCCAATAATTTCGTCTGAGTCAGCAACCCAAATGAACTAGCCGGAAAACTGCCTCGTCAGTGTACCCCGCATCTTAAAAAACGATCACTCAACTTGTCGAGAGAATCATTGATTACTGCGGGGATCAGACAAAGCAGTCTCCCTGCCGCGATCAAGGGAGATCTATTTATACAACTCGGTAGACAGCCGGAAGGCAAGAATGCCAGGAATGAGGGCCACTACAAGGGCAACTAGAATTTGAGTATCTGATAGAGGCATTGAGTTTGAAACTCCTTAATCTCAGGGTTATCGTTCCTCAATGTCGATCAAACCGTCCGCTTTCGGAAGATTTTGTTACAAGATTCAACACAAAATGGGGATCATGAGACTCAGGTCTCGCGTGTGTGGCATGACTCAGACCTCCTAGTTAAGGTAGGCTGATATATGAGCAAAGCTTTTTCTTAAATTAGGATTGAGTTTGTCAAGACTTGTTTGTAACGCTTAATCAGAAATCATTGATGCTAGACCAACTTTCAGACTTCCCTGCCACCTTTAATGTTCAAACTCTTTTGCTGCTGCTGGTTTTAGTGGCATTAGAAGCGGTGCTGTCGGCAGATAACGCGATCGCCCTGGCTGCAATCGCGCAAGGGCTGGAAAAACCTGAGCTTGAACGGCGCGCCCTCAACATTGGCTTAGTGTTTGCCTACATTTTGCGGATGAGCTTAATTTTGACGGCATCCTGGGTGAGCAAATATTGGCAGTTTGAGTTGGCAGGGGCAATCTACTTGCTGTGGTTAGTCTTTCAATATTTCTCGTCTGACTCAGACGATGGAGACGAACACCACGGGCCGCGGTTCACCTCGCTGTGGCAAGCGATCCCCGTTCTGGCACTCACAGATTTGGCGTTCTCTCTAGATAGTGTAACGACCGCGATCGCCGTTTCTCAAGAAACCTGGCTGATTTTGATTGGGGCCACGATCGGGATCATTGCGCTGCGGTTTATGGCGGGTCTGTTTATTCGCTGGTTAGACGAGTTTACTCACCTAGAAGACGCAGGTTACATTACGGTCGCCTTGGTCGGATTGCGTCTGCTAATGCGAGTCATCAACGATAGTCTAGTGCCGCCCGAATGGGTGATGGTGACAGCCGTCGCGCTGATATTTGTCTGGGGTTTCTCTAAGCGCAATCCTGTTGAAGTTAAAGAAGTGAGAGCCGAGAAATTAGCAGCCTCTGAAAAAGAAAAAATGGCTGAACCTGAAGAAAAGAAATTAGAAGTTTGAGTGAGATTTTGCAGACGAGGGGATGAAATGAAATGGCTGTAGGGGGAGCGCCCCCGTGCCTACCCCTGACGGAGGGCAACCACAGGGGGATTGCCCCTACCCAAATCATTTCTCTATTCCGCAATACTAGAAGTTATTCGTAGATCCAGGAAAGGATAGTCGGTTGCCAGTTGACAAGTTCTTCTTCCTTAAACCACAGAGCAATTTCGCTTTGAGCCGTTTCAGGTGCATCTGAGCCGTGGATCAGGTTGCGTCCAATATTTGCGCCTAGGTCTCCGCGAATGGTGCCAGGTTCTGCCGTGAGCGGGTTGGTGGCTCCAATCACTTTTCTAGCCGCCGCGATCACACCATCGCCTTCCCAGACCATTGCGACAACAGGGCCAGACGTGATGAATTCGACCAAACTGCCGAAAAATGGGCGTTCTTTGTGAACCCCATAGTGCTGTTCTGCAAGTTCGCGGCTGACGTTCATGAATTTCAAACCCACGAGGGTAAATCCTTTTGTCTCAAAGCGTCCGATGATCTCGCTAATGAGCTTACGCTGCACACCATCAGGTTTGATGGCCAAAAATGTCCTTTCCACGAGTCGCTCCCAGAAATTTATGCCTTTTTACAAAACAAGATTAGCCCAGAACGGAGGCGATTGGCTTCGCGATCGCTAAAGGGGTGCGCTGCTTAACCTACGAATTTGTGAAGGATGCGGTAGACTGACATCTCAATAAGATTTTCCAAGGGGTAAGACACGATGGGGGAGCGCCACACGTCAGCGAAAGCAGAGGCGGAAAAAGCACTGGTTGAAGCACAATCAGCATCGAATGGGAAGAGTCTAAAAAGCAAGTCTGAAGCAACGCCGTCAAAGTCTTCTGGTTCAGCGGCGATCGTCAAAGACGTGCCCAAAAACTGGACGATCGAAGACAGCGAAGAACTCTATCGCATTCATGGCTGGGGCGATCCCTATTTTTCAATCAATGCTGCTGGGCATGTGACGGTTTCCCCTAAAGGCGATCGTGGCGGTTCATTAGATCTGTATGAATTAACGAATGCGTTGAAGCAGCGTAATTTAGGTTTACCATTACTGATCCGATTTTCAGACATTTTAGAAGATCGGATCGAGCGATTGAATGCGGCATTTGCAAAAGCGATCGCTCGCTACAATTACGCAGGCGTTTACAAAGGCGTTTTTCCGACTAAGTGCAATCAACAACGCCATTTGATCGAAGATTTAGTTCGCTTTGGTAAACCGCATCAATTTGGGTTAGAAGCCGGATCTAAACCAGAATTAATGATTGCATTAGCATCGCTGAAAACACCTGGAGCGCTGCTAATTTGTAACGGCTATAAAGATCGCGAATACATCGAAACGGCAATGCTGGCGAGACGGTTAGGACAAACGCCCATTATTGTTTTAGAACAAGTAGAAGAAGTGGAGTTAGCGATCGAGTCCAGCAAAAAACTGGGCATTCAGCCAATTTTAGGAATTCGGGCGAAACTAAGCGCCAAAGGCATTGGACGCTGGGGCACATCGGCGGGCGATCGGGCAAAATTTGGCTTGACGGTTCCTGAAATCATTCAAGCGATCGAGCAACTGCGCGAAGCAAATATGTTGGATTCGCTGCAACTGCTGCACTTTCATATCGGTTCACAGATTTCGGCGATTAGCGTCATTAAAGATGCGTTGCGCGAGGCGGGTCAGATTTACGTCGAACTCGTGAAACTGGGCGCAAATATGCAGTATTTGGACTGTGGCGGCGGTTTAGGCGTAGATTATGACGGTTCTCAAACGAATTTTCACGCCTCCAAAAATTACAACACGCAGAACTACGCGAATGATGTTGTCGCCGCGATTAAAGATGCCTGCACAAGTGCAAAAATTCCGGTGCCGACGTTGGTGACTGAGAGTGGACGCGCGATCGCGTCTCACCAATCGGTTTTAGTTTTTGATGTATTGGGCACTAGCGAAGTCCCGGCTGACAAACCCGAACCATTGCAGGAAGACGAACACCTGATCATTCGCAATCTCTACGAAACCTACGACTCGATTAAGCCAGAAAACTTTCAGGAGGCCTATCACGACGCAACTCAGTTCAAAGAAGAAGCCGTGAGTTTGTTTGGCTTTGGCTATCTGAGCTTGCCAGAACGGGCACGAGCAGAGCGATTATATTGGGCTTGCTGTCATAAGATTTTGGCGATCGTGCGTCAGCTTGATTACGTCCCCGACGATCTAGAAGACCTCGAAAAAATCATGGCTTCGATGTACTACATGAATCTTTCGGTGTTTCAGTCTGCACCTGATTCGTGGGCGATCGACCAACTGTTCCCGATCATGCCGATTCACCGTTTAGATCAAGAGCCAACGCAACGGGCTACGCTGTCTGACTTAACTTGCGACAGTGACGGCAAGATTGATCAATTTATCGATTTGCGTGATGTCAAGTCGGTGCTAGAGTTGCATCCGCTCAAACCAGGCGAGTCCTATTATCTGGGAATGTTTCTCAACGGTGCATATCAAGAGATTATGGGCAACCTGCACAACTTGTTTGGCGACACCAACACGGTGCATATTCAACTCACGCCGAAGGGCTATCAGATTGAACACGTCGTGCGCGGTGACACGATGAAAGAGGTCTTGGGCTACGTGCAATATGACGCGGAAGATATGATCGAAAGCATTCGCCGTCAGACCGAGCAAGCCCTACAAGAGCATCGGATTACGCTGGAAGAGTCTCAGCTTTTGCTGCAAAACTATGAGCGCAGTTTGAGCGGCTATACATACCTATCACCTTGAGGATTATGGATGGCTCAACTCAACCTAATCAAGACAAGCAACGCGCACCCATGAACCGGACTCTTACCCTCAGTGATGAAGATAAAGTCAGGTTGGCTCCTCGCATTCTCAGAAAGTTACCTTCAGATCCCTTTTTAATTCCGCCAACGGGCACTATTCAAGGTGACTGTCTAGAAGTAGCAAAGCTTCTACCGTTGGGTGTTGTAGACCTGCTGATCCTTGACCCACCCTACAATCTCAATAAAAGTTTTAATGGACGCAAATTCTTAAAGCGTACCGTTGATGACTATGCACTCTGGCTAGATGAAGTTGTTCACATTCTTAAGCCCTTGTTGAAGCAGACAGCCTCGATCTATATCTGTGGCGATTGGCTGTCTTCTGCTTCGATCTTTACCGTTGCCTCATCGCACTTTGTCGTTCAAAACCGCATTACCTGGGAGCGTGAAAAGGGTCGAGGCGCTAAATCAAACTGGAAAAATTCGAGTGAAGATATCTGGTTTTGCACAATGTCGGAGCATTACACATTTAACGTCGATGATGTAAAGCTTCGCAGAAAAGTAATCGCACCTTACAGAAATGGAGACGGCACACCCAAAGACTGGCAGGTGACAGGGGAAGGCAACTTTCGCGACACTCATCCCTCAAATCTTTGGACGGATCTAACCATCCCTTTTTGGTCAATGTCAGAAAACACGGATCACCCGACTCAAAAAAGTGAAAAATTAATTGCAAAGTTAGTCTTGGCAAGCACTAACCCCGGTGATTTTGTGCTCGATCCCTTTTTGGGTAGCGGCACGACTTCAGTGGTTGCAAAAAAGCTCGGCAGAAAGCATCTCGGCATTGAGCTAGATGAAACCTATAGTTTATTGACCGAACGCAGGCTAGAGATTGCAGACTCTGAACCCGGGATTCAAGGCTTTTCTGAGGGTGTATTTTGGGAGCGCAATACACTTGTTGTTCAGCAGAAGGGGAGAGCAAATAAAGCTATGTCGGAATCAAGTATTGTAGAGTCTGATTAAGCCAGCTTCGGTACATCATAGCGAATATTGGCTTTTCTCATCCGCTCTAAAGCTTCACCCAAACGATCGCACTCCGCAATCAAGCTAATTCGCACATAGCCTTCGCCGCCAGCCCCAAACGCATTGCCCGGAGTCAGCACTACGCCCGTCTTTTGCAACACCGACAGCGCAAAATCAGTCGAGCCGACTCCGATCGGGCAGGGAATCCATAAATACATCGTCGCTTGAGTTTTAGGAATTGACCAACCCAGTTGCGCCAATCCTGCAATCAAATAATCGCGACGAGTGCGATAGCGATCTTGCACTTCAGTCAAATATTTATCGGGCAGTTGCAACGCCGTTTCTGCTGCCGTTTGCAAAGCTGCAAAGATGCCATAATCTAAGTTTGTTTTTAGCGTTCGCAATCCTTGAATAATGTGACGATTGCCGACCACAAAGCCGACTCGCCAGCCTGCCATATTATAGGTTTTAGACAGCGTGTGAAACTCAACCCCAATGTCTTTCGCCCCCGGAATTTCTAACAAACTGGTAGGTTTGTAGCCGTCAAACGCTAACTCTGCATAGGCTTGATCATGCACCAGCATAATTTGATAATGACGAGCAAACGCCACGACTTCCTCAAAAAACTCACGGGGAGCCGTTGCTGTCGTCGGGTTGCTCGGATAGTTAAAGTAGAGAATTTTGGCCCGTTCGGCAATGCGATCGGGAATCGCCGCCAAATCAATCAACCAATCCTGCTCGGCTTTGAGAATGAGCGGATAAATTTCGGCTCCGGCAATCAACGGGCCGCGAAAATGGGGCGGATAAGACGGACTCGGCACCAGTACCAGATCGCCCGGATTGATATAAGCCAGCGCTAAGTGTGTCAACCCCTCTTTAGAACCCAGCAGCGGCAGCGCTTCGCTATCGGGGTCGAGATCGACATCATAGCGACGACGATACCAATCGGTGATGGCGCGCCGAAAACTAGCAGTGCCCTCAAACGGGGGATAGCCGTGATTTTTAGGATTTTTTAGCGCTTCAGTGGCGGCTTCGACGATCGGCAACGGAGTCGCCCCATCCGGGTTTCCCATTCCCAAGTCGATTAAATCAACACCCTGCGCTCTCGCATTTGCTTTTAACTCATCGAGACGCGCAAACACATAAGGGGGCAAAATTCGCAGACGATCGGCAGGCGTAATCCAACTTAGGCTCATGGCGCAATCTCTCTAAGAAAAAGAGTGAAGAGTTCAAGGTTTGAGATTTAAGGTTTGAGTTGGATATTCTACCTCAAAACCCTCGTCATTCTTCAGATTGTGGCAAGGTGCAGTCGTAGAAACCATCGCTGCCATCAGTTGAGTCGGAGCCACACTAAAGGGCAATCGGTGAATATCGGATTGGTCAGCACAGGCAACCTCGGCAGCTCGTTGAAGATCGGCGATCGAGACTTTTGCCAAGCCTAAATCGATTAAAGTTTGCGGCAGCCCAATCTCGCAATAAAACTTTAAAAGCTGCTGCCGCGAAGTGGTCGCCAACCAATTGCCCTGAATCATTTCTTCTAACCGAAGCTGCACCAAAATTCCGAAGGCAACTTTCTCGCCGTGCAGTGTGCCGTGACTTTCAAGCAAGTGAGTCAACCCGTTGTGAACAGCGTGAGCCGCCACCGTTCTACACTGTGCCCCGCCGATGCCGCCAATTACGCCCGCCATTAGCACGGTGGCATCCACCACTTCTTGCCAAACTTCGCCGCCAGGGAACTGCAAAGCAATGGCAGACTGTTGAAACAAAATGTCTCGCAAAACTCGCGCTTGCTGAACCGCCGCAATCAAAAAGGTTTGCTGAGAATGACCACTGCTCACCGAAGCCTCATACCACTTAGCGATCGCGTCTCCAATCCCTGCTACTAAGGTTCGTTGAGGTGCAGTTGCGATTAATTCATAGTCCAGCACTAATAAGTCAGGACATCGTGACAGACTAACATCATAGAGAAACGCACCGTCTTCTGAATAAACATTGGATAATGCTGTCCAAGCCGCACAGGTTGCCCCCGATGTCGGAATCGTGACGATCGGCAACTTGCATTGATGAGCGATCAGTTTTGCCGCATCTAGCGCTTTGCCGCCGCCACTGCCAATAATCAGATCTGCCCGGTGTTCGGCAACCGCTCGTTTCAGAGATAGTAATGCCGACTCACTACAATCAGCTCCATAAGAAGCTTGAGCGATCGTGCAATTCTGACCCGTCAAAGCAGACTCAAGACGAGGCTGAATGATTTGTAAGGTGTGATCACCACCGATTAGCAAAGGACGGGAACCTAATTGCGCGATCGCAGAACCGACTTGCTTTAGGGCACCGTTGCCTCGAATCACTTGAGCAGGTGCGATCGTCAGCGAGATCAAAGAATCAGTTCGAGTAGACATTTTGGCGAATCAAGCAAAAACTGAGTGTGAGTCTCAATTTTAGCTCTTATGGCAATTTGATTTACGCGACACCCTTGCAAGAGACACTGCCGTGCCATGCCCACACGGAAGATAGGGTGGGGGCACGGCATGCCATGCCCCTACAGGCTGGCTGTTTTTCCGGTTTGTGCCTGCGTCGGAATCTCTTGCACATCGGTGTAGCCCATCGTGCCCGCGATCTCTCTCAGTAAAGAAATTTGTTGATCAAAATCTAGCTTTTCGACTTGACCCAACACGCTCGTAATCGCTTCAGAGGCGCTATAACCTTCGGGCATTCCCACCACTGACTCGCCCATTGCTTGCGCCCAAGCATACCAAACGACTAGCTGATTGTTTTCTTTTAAAGCGCCATAGTTGCGAGAATATTCACTGTCGGCTCCACTCACGATGTCGCGCATCACATTAAGCTGATCATCATGAGACAGATTATAAAAACTCCCTCCTAACAGAATAGGCGCTAACTCTGGCTCGGCAGCAGCAGGAGCCGCCGGCGTGATCGAATCGCCCATTTTCTCATAGACATAATATAAAAATGCCAGCTTGCCATCAGTGTCTAGTTTGTCATAAGCCCCGATCGCTTTCTGCCCCGGTTCGTCAACATACTGCGATCGCACAGTGCCGTGATTTGCAGACTCAACCATAACAATCTCCTGTAAATAATTTAGGTTCACCAAGAGATGTATCAAGATTTACAGTCTTTTAGCGACTACCGATCGACCGAGCTTGTTTCTCAAATTGAAGCATGGGATCATTCTAATGAGAGAGATCAACAATCTGCCCTCAGACGGTTCAAAAACCTGGGGATCAGTCTGATAAGGTGAGCAAGAACCAGGGGTTAAGCTGTTTGCTGGAACCTGAAATAATAACAGGAGCTTTTTATGTCAGAAATCAATAGCGATTTGAATCCTTCTCAAAGTTACGACGCTCAACAAGTTTCAGAAGAAATTGCTGAAGGCAGTCTCCCGGCTCCTAAAGTGGATGTCTCGGCAGATTATGAAGCCTCGAAAGAATTTAGCGTTAGCGAAATCGATCGCGCAGATGAAGGAGAAAAAGCTGCCCAAGCTGCCAGCGCCCACGCCTTTGAGGTTCATGAAACAGAACCCACTCACGCGGAAGCAGAACCGACTGGCGATCCGAGTGACTTTCGCAACATGGCAAAATCGATCAACCACGACCAAAGCACAGCCGGAAACGTTGACGATGACTTGATCCACAAAGCGATCGAAAAAGGGCAACCCAGCAATCACGAATAATATTCACCGTCTGTAGGGACTTTCCACACAACGCTCCTACAGACAGCAACTCCACAATTTGACTTTGACGAGACCTCTTTATTTCCGAGTGTGTGCTGGTGTGGGTTTAACCGTTGGCACAGGCTGACCAAATCGGTTCACGATCGCCAACCCCACTAGCCCAGACAGCACAAACACCAAAAAGCCAATCAGCCCCAGCGTTAGATAGACCCCAAGCGGGTTAGCTACTAGCTGCGATCGTTCGCCCTCCGAGATAGGCAAAGTGATTTTCCTCAAATGTTCAAGGTTGTGACGACTTAAGCGCTCCCCCACCTCATCGTTTAGCAGCGATCGTAAGTTGATTGCCTCAGTCAGCGCATCATAAGCGGTGGTGACTTCTTCTTGGCAGAGTGCCAGAGTTCCGAGTTGATGCAGCCCCCAAGCTTCGCTGGTTGCGTCTTCTAGCGCCCAGGCAGCTTGCAAACCCCAATTGAGCACTCGTCCCCAGGTTTCCCACTGCTTGCCCAGCGCTAGTGCGCCTTCAAGCGATCGCACAAGCCGCAGAGTCTCTGCCCAACGTGCTTGGCTGACTGCCCACTCAAGGGTGTGCAATATCAGTGGCTGTTCAGCGAGTAGTGCGTTTGGCGATCGTGGATGGGTTTCTGCCCAAGGCAATAGGTAGGTCAAAACTTTTTCCATCCAGGGAGTCGAGTTTGAGACTTTTTGCAAAATCTCAACCAGGCTAGAAGACAAGCGATAGTGATGTCCCTCGATCTGAAGCAGATGGCGTTGCACCAGCGCTTGCAGACTCGGTAAGGGGTTGGGCGGCCCGGTGATCACCGCAATTTGTTCGGGTAGTAAGCCCGTGTTCCCCATTGCTACCAGCACTGCCATAATCCAGCGTTGAGGCTTGGGCAAAGAGGCAAGAATTAGCCGAGTCAGCGACTGTTCAAGCTCATCGGGCTGAATTTGGCTCAACACCGTCTCTAGAGAAAGCCTGTCTTCTCGTGCCAGGGCTGCCACTTGCAAAAGCCGTTGAGGGTTTCCCTGCAAAAGTTTCCAGAGTGCTTCGATCGTCTTTTTTTGAGGTGGAGCCAACGATTCAGCGCTTCGCGACGGAAACCGTCCTAATTCTCGATCGATTAACGTCACACTGTCTGACAGCGATAATCCCTCTAGCCCAATTGATCGCCCGTCTCCCCAAAGGCGGCGATCGCGAGAAGCGATTAAGAAGGTGCTATTAGGCAGCGCGGCGATCAGTTGCTGAAGATCGGTTGCCGTCAAAGCATCATCGTCTAGCAATATCAGCACTTGGCGTTCTCGAAGCGCTTGCCGAACCTCGCGATCGGACAGCTTAATATCAGGACAACTATGATAGAACGTGTCAAACAAGGTTTGTAAGCGATCGCCCACCGACCCAACCCCACTCAAGTCAGCGATGCCATCGGGATGGGAGGTCGTAATCTGCGGGCTGTGAGCAAGATAGCGCAACAGAACAGACTTGCCAATCCCGGCTTGACCATAGATCTCAACGATTTGTTTGGTTCGCAGGGCGGCGATCGCCAATTCGATTTCTGTTTGCCGACCGACCAGCCCCGCAAAGGCACGAGGAATCTGCACGATCGGAGTCTGTCTCAACTCAATCACAGATTCGCTGGCGTGATCACTGAGCAATGCTCCATGCACAGAACCGACTGACAGAGTAGAGTCGCCAACGGCTAACCGCCCGATCGTCTCATCCTGGAGGGTTGTCTCAAGTTGGTTAGAAAGCGTCGGTTGAGACATAAACGATAGACTGCACCAGCAAGAATCGCGGCCGAGATTCGGCTTCTCTAGAATAGCAACTGAGCTTGTGTGTAAACAGCGTACCAACTAACAATTAAAGGCGTTTATTTCTGACAGCGCTTCAGGATCAGATTGCTGGTTTGAAGGGTGGGATGGCTCAACTCGATCGTGAAGCCGATCGATCGCATCCACAAAGTCTTGAATGCCTGCAAACTGGCAGTAGATCGAGGCATAGCGAATATAAGCCACTTCGCTGAGCGATCGCAGATGGTGCAATACCAGTTCAATAATCTCGGCACTAGTGACTTCACGCCCGACTCGCTGCTGCAAGTCAGATTCAATTTCTTCGGCTAAAATCTCTATACGCGGCTCTAGAATGGCGGTTTTTTCGCAGGCCCGCACCAATTCTCGCAGCAGCTTTGAGCGGTCAAATGATTCTCGCTCTCCATTGCGTTTAAGCACCACGATCGGCACAAACTCAATGCGCTCATAGGTGGTAAACCGATGATTGCACCTTAAACACTCTCGCCGTCGTCGCACACTTTGACCCGCTTCTGCCGATCGCGACTCAAGCACACGATTATCTGGATGATGACAAGAAGGACACCGCATAAAGATCAAACGTTGAGAGAACAACCCTGTCAGAGGTGATCCTCTAACCCAGACGTTTCAAAGAGACTAACCCTCTGAATCTTCATGATACCCCTAGCGTGAAAAGTGGCAATATTTTTTTGTCTCCACTATTTCCAGCGTTGAATTCTACAAACGATCCTGTCCTTCGAGCGTTTACCGATGCCCTTACCGACTGTAATTTTGCCCGGATATCTTGCAGGCGCGATCGATTATCGCCGTCTTCAGCAACAGCTAACGGAGGCGGGCTATCCCACTGTGATCGTGCCGTTGCTCAAGCGAGACTGGGTGCCGACTCTAGGCGGACGATCGATGCTGCCGATTTTAGAACGCCTTCACGAAACGGTTACGCAAGTGTTGCAAGACTATAACGCGCCGCAAATTAACTTAATCGGGCACTCAGCAGGCGGCTGGATCTCGCGCATTTATCTGGGCGAGCATCTCTATGATGTACACGGAGTTCAGGCAAACCGCACCTACACCTGGAACGCGCGTTCTTGGGTTTCTCACTTGATCACATTGGGCACACCCCACACCAGCTTTGAGCGCTGGACTCGCACCAATCTTGATTTCGTCAATCTCACCTATCCCGGTGCGTTTTATGCAGATGTGAATTATGTGTGCGTCGCGGGCAAGGCAATTTATGGAGAACGTCGCCCTGGCAGTTGGTTGGCATATAGCAGCTATCAGTTAACCTGCGGCAAAGGCAACTGTTGGGGAGATGGAATTTGCCCGATCGAGTCGGCTCATTTAGCAGGGGCAGAAAATTTGACTTTAGAACAGGTCAGACACTCGCCCAGGTCAGGAGGGCTTTGGTATGGCTCTCTAGAAGTGGTGCCTCAGTGGATGAGTTATTTAGCTTGAGCGATCGCCATCTCTACGTTTGGGAGGATTAGAAGATTCGTAAAGTTTTATATCTTACAGTTAAGTTGAGGTTCTGCACTTCAACGATGTGTTTCGACTCATTTCTAATTAGAAAAGAGTATATGTCTCATGAAAGATTTTTCCCTTTCCTTCATCTTTAGGCGGCTATCGACGATCTTGGCAGTGGCAACGCTGACGTTGACTTTGATTGCGGCAAGTAGCGGCATTCTTTTAGCGTTTTATTATGAGCCAGCGGCTGGCGGCGCTTACGATTCTCTTAAAGCGATCGACACTGATGTTCCCTATGGTTGGCTGATCCACACGATGCACAACCTGTCGGGTAATGGGGTGATCGGGGTGGCGTTGATTCAAATCGTCGTGATGTTTTTGAGTGAGCGATTTCGCCCCAGTTGGTTAACGGCTTGGGTGAGCGGCATTTTATTCACCTTGTCGGCGATCGGGCTGGCTTGGACTGCGATGCTTTTAGGCTGGGATCAGCTTGGTTTTTGGCGACTCAAAATCGAATTAGGCACGATCGAGGCGATTCCTCTGATTGGAACCCAGCTAAAAGATGCGCTTACTGGAGGCGGCGCGATCGGCACGGTCAGCGTTGAGCATCTTTACGCGATTCACAGCTATATTGTGTCGATCGCGGCTGTCGGGTTAGCCGTGATTCATCTCGGCAGTTTGATGGTTCAAGAACGAGAAATGCAGGCAGAGGCTTTAACCGCGTTTGCTCAAAAAGCAGTTAGTGAAGATGAAGAAGAGGTTCGGGCATCAGCCGAGATTCTCTAGCCGTTAAAACAGTTTTTGGCATGAATAGAACGATCGATTAGCGTAGAGCGCAACTCTGAAGTAACCATTCTGGTTTTTGTATCTACCAAATTGTCAGAAAAATTCTATTTTTAACATCAGTTCGACGAGGTTTTTCGCTTCGTTCTGAGCGGCATCAGCCCCCTAAATCCCCCATTCTGAGGGACTTTGAACCGGAAAGCTTGGCTCAGGTAGCTCTCCCGGATTCACAATCGGAGTGAACCGCTTCTGTCGAACTGACGTTATTTTTACCAGAACGGAGGGTTCGGGAACCGTTAAAGCCCTGCTCGTTTACGACGGGGATGAAGAATCGGGTTCCCGCGTGGCTTCTTACTCAGTCCCCTACGGAGGGAAACCCTCCTTCAGGTCTGAGCGCTGCTTCAGCCACAGAGATCTCCTTGTTTGGATTCGGAAGTCTGTCTATCCAATCTTCTATCAATTGAGTCATTGTCTTTTTCCGCTCCTTTGCAACATCTCTAAGCTTTTGGTGCCTAGACTCCTCAACCCGAAGATTTAATACTGTTTTCATTGTTATCTATACGTTGTCTATACGATTAATGCTACCATAGACCCATGAAAACCTTGAAGTTCAAGTTGTACAATCACAAGCGGAATCGATTTCTCAAGCGCTCAATTAATGCGGCTGGAGTCATCTATAACCACTGTATTGCCCTCCACAAACGCTACTACCGGATGTGGGGCAAACACTTGAACTGCGCGAAACTTCAGGCTCACATTGCCAAACTGCGGCAGCGCAAAGAATTCTGGCAGCTAGTCGGCTCCCAAGCGGTGCAGGATATCTGCCAACGCATTGAGAAAGCCTATCAACTGTTTTTCAAACACCCCAAAAAAGGAGTTAGACCGCCCAACTTCAAGAAAGTGAGACGACATAAGTCCTTCACCCTCAAGCAAACTGGCTACAAGTTTCTAAGCGGCGATCGCATCCAGATTGGGAATCGAGTCTATCCATACTGGAATTCTAGAGAAATTGAGGGCACGGTCAAAACTCTGACCATTAAACGCACTCCATTAGGGGAGTTGTTTATGGTCGTGGTTGTTGACAGCGTTGATGAGCCTGAAACCAAATTCGAGACGAGTAGAATCGCTGGATTTGATTTTGGCTTAAAGACGTTCCTCACCGCCTCAGATGGAACAAAAATCGAATCGCCGCAATTCCTCAAACAATCGCTGAATGCCATCCAGAAAGCCAGTCGCAATCATTCCAAAAAGCGGAAAGGTTCATCGAATCGGGAACGAGCAAGATTGAATTTGGTTCGCAAGCATGAGGACGTAGTGAACCACCGCTCTGATTGGTTCTGGAAGTTGGCGCACGACTTAACGAATCAATTCGATGTTTTGTGCTTTGAGACGCTAAACCTCAAAGGCATGCAGCGTTTATGGGGACGCAAAATTTCAGATCTCGCGTTTGGTGAATTTCTGAAAATTCTCGAATGGGTGGCAACAAAGAAAGGTAAACAAGTTGTCTTCATCGACCGATGGTATCCATCCTCTAAGACTTGCTCAAACTGTGGGCACGTCTTGAAAGAGTTGGATTTGTCGGTGAGAGAATGGCGTTGCCCGTCTTGTCAGTCTGTGAACGGACGAGATGAGAACGCCGCGATAAATATTCAAAGGGTTGGGGCATCGACCCTTAAGTTAGGTGATGTTAGACAGGCTATGCCTGCAATTGCTGTCTGAGCTTAGAATCCCCGTGCGTTCACGCCGGGGAGTATGTCAAGGCGCATTTTCCCAGTCTGCGGTCAGGCTGCGGAAGTTAAATTGACTGACTCCGGGGTGGCACGTCACACAACTCGCGAGATTGAGCTTGCGCGGTAGCTCTACTTTGGGGTGCAACACTTTGAAGTATTGAGACTCAGAGACTCGATAGGGAACTTTTTCGTCAACTGCCACCTGTCGAGAGAACGTTTGCAAATAGTTCCACACCAACTGACGTGGCGGGTCAATTAAAGGTTTAACCTCAACGCCATAGTGCTGAGAATCTTGTAGCAGATCGCGCCAAGTCTGAGTGGGCAAAACCGACGGAGGAACCCCAATGTGACAAGTGGCGCAGTTTTCTAAATAAAGTTCTTGTCCAAACTTGTAGCGATCGGGCACGACATCCACTGTTCCTACCACGGCTGAAGGTTGAGGGGCTTCGATCGCTTGCGCCAAGCCCAATCCTAGACACAGACTCCAAATCAGCAGCAGCGCGACTAGCACGATCGGAGAACGTTTTTGCCTTCGAGGTTTAGACGGGTTAGTCTTGACGCGACGAGGGAAACGGAGCATAGGTTTCAACCAATTTGGATACGAACGTTACAGAACCCGTTGCCATCTAGACTCAATATCTTCCCTGGATGTTTCTCTATTCAGGATAGAGGGGTTTGTGATCATTCTGCCAATGAAAACGAGCCGCCTCGATCATTGGAATTGGCAGCCTCAGCATGTAGATTCAATAAGGGTAAAAACGGTAGGAATGGATTGTAGTCATATTCAGCTTTGCGATCGCCCAGAACAGATCGATCTTCAGCAGCTTCAGCGCTTGTTTGGGGTTGCAGCATTTTGGGCAAGCGATCGCCGATCAGAGGAGTTAGCGATCGCAATTCAACACAGCAATCCCGTCATCTCAGCTTGGGATGGCGATCGGCTAATTGGGTTTGCGAGAGCGATTTCAGACGGGATCTATCGAGCTACTATTTGGGATGTCGTGATTCACCCTGACTATCAAGGTGCAGGATTGGGACGCAAATTAGTAGAAACGGTGCTGAGTCATCCTCACGTCAACAGAGTTGAGCGGGTCTATTTGATGACGACTCATCAACAGTCATTTTACGAAAAGATTGGCTTTGAAGTTAATTCCAGTACAACAATGGTGTTGTTTAATCAGCCAATTGAAGCTTTGGATATTGCGCGATCGGTTGACGCTGAGTGAGATAGCTAAGAAGATTTCCAGCAAAGAAATTCTCCGAGTGTTCCCTAGAATTCCCCAATTCTGGGAAACTTTAACTCAGAACCCATGGAACAGAAAGTTACGCGAAGGCTAAAAGCTACAGGCCAAGTTTTTCCAGCTAATCGGTCAGCTCAAATACGTGGGTTCGATCGTCGGCGATTTCAAACCCTAGCTTACGCCCATCACTGGCTTGAAAGGTTCCTTCTGTAGTTCCTTTTGAGGTTACATCATACTGAAAAAATTTTTTAACTTTCACAGATGTCGCCGACTCAATTAACGACTTCATCGAGGCTTCAGGGTCTAACTCAGGCTGGGACATATCTCACCTTTTTTCTTATGGTATATTTTAACGAAAAATCTCCTAGAACTTTTGCCCAAACCCAAACTGCACCCGGCTATCACCCTGATCGTTTAATCCAAAATCAGCGCGAATAACTCCTAACGGTGACTTGAGGCGCACCCCTGCCCCAATGCCAAACCCCGATCCGGGTCTGCCACGCTCGATTCCGGGCTGCCCTAACACCGATCGGCTTGACCCTAGATCAGAAGCAAAATCGGCAAACACTGCGCCTCCAATAATGCTGTAGATCGGAAAGCGATATTCTGCCGAAGCTAAGACATAGGTGCGAGAAATGCCGATATCGCCCGCATCATAGCCTCTGACAGAGTTCGGGCCGCCGAGAGAATAGGCATTGTAGGGAGGCAAGTCTCCGATCGTGGTGCCTCCCTGAATATTAAAGGCGAACGTTTCTGGCTCGTTTTTAGTTTGCAGCGTGTTTAAGATATTCACAGGCACATATTGCGTATAGTTTGCCTGAAGGCGATTAGCGAGAATGCTGCCACTGCCGATCGGCAAAAATTGCTCAGTGCTCAAACTCAAAAGAGAGCCATTAGTCGGATCGATCGGGTTATCGCGCTGGTCACGAACCGCCGCAAAATTGAGCGACACCAAATCATCAATGCCCGTGCCGCTAAACGAAAGCGGATTGCCATTGCGATCGCGCCTGACCACATTGCCACTCGCATCCCGCAAGCTAACACGGTTGTAGTTTAAGCCCAGCGATCCACCCCAGTCTTTATCGATCGGACGGTTGACCTCAACGCCGCCCCCAAATCGTCCTTCTCGAACGCGATCGCCGTTTTCCAATTTAACGTTGTCATCAAACACGCGAGACAGCCCTCTGCGGCGGAAGGCGTTGACGCTATAGCCTAGCTTGTCGGGTGCGCTGTCGCGGTAGGGGCTGATAAACCGTCCATCAAATTGAGCGTCTTTCGTGCCGATCAAGACGTTGGTGCTGAGTTGTTGCCCAATTCCTGCCACGTTGCGGTCTTGATAGTTGACTCCACCATAAAGACCCAAATCGGTGTTGTAGCCACCCGTTGCATTGACAGAACGAGCGCGACCTTCTGTGAGGTTGTAGACGACGATCGTCCGTTTTGCGTCGCCTTCTAAGCTGACACGGGCGTTAGTAAACAGCCCAGTTTGAACGAGCTTTTGCAGATCTTGTCGCGCAATATCTTCTCTAAAAACTTGTCCTGGCCTAATTTGTACCTGCTGTTTAATAAAACTCTCTTGAGTTCTGCCGCGAATCGGTTCGCCTTTGTCGTTGACGGGTTTGCCTAGCTCGTCGGTGAATCGGATTTGCACATCGCCGATCACACCTTCAGCGACTTCGATCGTCAACACGCCTTCTCGACTAGGCTGCAATGCCACGACTCGCGCCAAATTGTAGCTATTTTGGGCATACCACTGATTGATTTGTCGCACACCTTGATTGAGTGCCGAAGGGCTGACGATCGTGCCAATCTGCGATCGAAAGATATCATTAACCACCGCAGGCGTGAGCGCTTGAGCGTTGACCAGTTGCACAGACCGCACCACGATCGGCTGCACTTGAAAGGTGACACTCAACCCGTTGGAGTTTGCGCGACTGTTAACGCTGGCAGTGCTAAACAAACCCGTTTCCAAAATTGCCGCAACATCTGCTTGAAGTTGACTTTGACTCGTGCCTCCGCCGGGTTGAGTGCGAATGTTGCTGCGAACAATCTGCTGTAGCTCAGGATCTGCACCCACAATTTGCACGTCAGTTGCCGTCACCACTAAATCAGAGGGCAGCGATTGAGATGGATTGACGATCGGTTTAGGAGCCGGAGTCGCGGGAGGATTGACGATCGGGGAAGTCACATTTTGAGGAATGATCCAAGTCGGTTGATTAATCGAAGTCGGCGGGGTAGGTGTGACCGAAGCCGCAGGTGTTGCTATCGGCGGGGCATCTATCTGTGGAGATTGAGAGATCGCTGGAGTCGCGGCTGTAGGTTGATAGTCTTGATAATATTGAGCGTTGGTTTGAGCCACCCGCACTGGTGCCTTCGTTGAAAACTCTTGAGAGACGATCGTTTCAGGCGGGACAATTTTGGGAATGGGCGCAGGCGCGATCGCATCCGTCGCAACGACAACATCGGCGGTTTTCTCGATCGCAGGCGTTTCTAAAACAGCAGCATTTGCGTTTTGGCAGGCATCCCACGTAGAGAGCGCGGCGAGAGTGCAGACTGTGACGGTCGAGAGGCGCATAAGGCGGCGATCAGTTGGGGTGAGATATTTATAGTCTGAAATGAGCGATCTGGACGGTTTAGTTTGACGAGCAAACCCATCACTCTGCTGTCTCAAAAAGTTTAATGTTAGAACAATCCCACTTTGTTTCTTATCTCAATATCAAAAGACAGATTTTCGATGTCATACCCATTTGATTCGTGGATGCAATAGAGCCGCGTAGCATGGCATGCCGTGCCCCGTCGGATTGAACGATCAGTCGTAACTGCCTCCGAAATTGGCATAACTCTATGAGCCGGATTTCTCAAGTCATTCATAGTGAACAATGAAGCGTAATCCCCTTATAGAGTTCCCTTAACAATTGCTCGTGTCTTTAAATTCTTTTTCAATCGCCCCAGTACTGTTTAACGTGAACGGCGTTTGATTTCGCTGTATTGAGGTAAATGTGATGTTTGATTTCTTAAATTTTAGACTAGAAATTCTGCCTTATGGTCAAGCGATCGCTTCAAGCATCACCCAATGGGATTCAACAGGCAAAACGAGCGTTTGCTCTGAAAGGTTGGACTCAGGCAAATCTGGCAGGGGAGGTGAACCTAAAAACACGCCAACCGATTTGGCCGTTTTTCACCGGGCAACCCATCGATCGCCAGATTCTCCTAGAAATTTGTTCCGTGCTGGAATTAGATTGGCATGAGATCGCAGTTGATCCGCCAGCAGAACTTCCTGAATCGGGTGGATTGGTTCGGGCTTCCTTACCCGATATCGATGCCTTGGTACAACAGGTGCGATCGCAGCGTCGAGACAAGGCAATCTTTCAAGAACGGTTTCGCACGATCGCTTAATCAGCAAGGTGTATCACCAGAATTGGGGGACAGGGGGGCGTATTCATCCCTTGATTCTGCAACGCCGATAGAGCTTCTACAGGGCGGTGGTGATCCTGTCTAAAAGTATCTACTGTTGATAGAAATGGTAATCTTCTATCTTCTACTTCTGGCGATCGTAGCCCCGATCGCAGCCCGATCGCTACTCCAATTCCTATCCACAAAGCTAGGTTGTTAAATATCGTTCCAAGAACCACTCCGCCGAGTAGCCCATAGGAAGTACCCATACCCAGAACATACCGTTGTGAATGATTCGTGATTTGTTCCTTGTGACAAGTTGATAAAGATACCGTTCAAGATTTGCCTCTTTGCCCACAAGCGTGGTTTCGTGGTTTTTCAATGCTCACCGACTGCTCACCCCATCCGTCATCCGTCCGCTCATCTCGGTGGGGTGAATGCGATAGATTTCAATCACTTCCGATCGTCCCTCAGCATCAACCCAGGTGCGATTGATAGCAGGCGACAGTGTTGGGTTTTTGGTTTTAATAAACTGCATCGCCTGGTCAATGTCTGGCTGCTCGGTGAGTCGTTTGGCTTGACCCATGACAACAACGCTGCGCCAGCGCTCTGAATCACGAACGTCTTCCACCTGCAAACAGACATCTGGATTCGCGTCCATATCATGAGACTTCATCCCTTCGGTCGTAAAAATGTAGATGTCTGAATCTTTGAGGTAGTAGTGCATTGGCATCACATAAGGCTTTCCCTGATGGAGGCAGCCTAGATGCCCGTGTCCGACTTGCTGCAAGAGTTCTTGAATTTCTTTTGAACTCATCTCATCGATATCTAACATGATGATTATCCTATTTGTAGTCAAGTGAACTACCACACACCGACCGCTGGGCGGTACGTTGTGGGCTTCCCAATTCATCGGGAATCGCCTCTAGAACTCCGTAATTCCGTTGGTCTTACATTCCCTCCAAGGGCAGGAGTCCTGGTTCCCAAGACCCAAATGTTTTCAACAATCATGACTAGCCACTTTGACCGTTTGGTTTTCACGACCCTGACTGCGTGGTTTTTGCAGTCGTTGCAGCGTTTATGTTGCTTTGCTCAGAAGTATATCAGAACTATCGCTTCGTTGGTAAGAAATTGGTTATTTTTTGCCAACGAAGCGTATGGTGTGTGGATTCCCGCCGAACTAGCTAATCTTAGCGAACTAAGCCCAAGTTCAACAGTTCTTGAGGAGATGCCAGCACGTCGATCGCCACAAAGAAAATCTTGCCTTCAGGATTGAGCAAAAACCGATCAGTTAACCCACTTCATGGCATTGCTGCTGTGGGTGGCGGGCATTCTAGCCTGGAGCGCAGACAGAATTTGGGCAAGTAGCTGCGTCAAACGGGAACCCAGCATCCCTGTCAGGCTGCTGCTAGAAGAGGCTGATTGAGAAGAGATTGTTTGGTCGGTTGTTGAATCATTTGTTCCAGCGAGCGCTGTTTCAGTTTCAGTAAGGAATAGTCGTGCAGTGTCACCAAATCTGGCATCTCTTGCCAGCAATGGCGGCAGAACGAAACGGTTTGATGATGACAGAAACAATGCACCATCGGGTATCCGCAGCAAGGACAGTCTGTCATAAAAAGCGTCACATCCGTTTGTAATCAACTGTTTAGTAACGCGGTGGATAACGTGTCATCCATCTATCTAAAGCGTAGGATGAAAATCTGAGGAACTTGTGAAGATTCCATCAATGCAGTAAAGAAACAAAAAGAGAGTTTAAGCTGTTGTAACCTACAGGATACTACTCACCCATGTAGATGCCCAATGCGCGTGCCGTTTGTACCAAATCGCCATCAGGGTCAACCGCGAGTGGGCTACGATCGCAAACTTGTGCAATCGGAACGGCAACTACCCGTCCATTTTGCCAAGCCACCATCTGATTTGATTGATCTTCAGCAATTAAATCCACCGCAGTTTTGCCAAAAGCGGCAGCAGTCAAGCGATCGAGGGCAGAAGGAATGCCGCCACGCTGGATGTATCCCAACACCGAAACCCGTGTATCGACTGGATAAGCGCTGCACTTGGCAATGCAATCGGCAATATACTGCCCTCTGCTACCGGATGGTTTTTGATGGGGTAGGTAGTTGGCATCGTGGGCGGGATGAATGCCTTCTGCCACAAGGACGATCGCAAATTTGCGTTGCCAGCGATCGTGCAGCTCGGCTAAATGACCACATACTGTTTCAATAGAATAGGGAATTTCGGGAATCAAAATCACATCGGCTCCCCCAGCAATGCCAGAATGCAGCGCCAGGTGACCTGCTTCGTGTCCCATTACTTCGACGACCATGACGCGATCGTGACTGGCTGCTGTAAACGTCAGACGGTTGAGAGCATCTGTAATCGTATTCACCGCCGTATCAAAGCCGATCGTGCGCTCGGTAAGTGCCACATCATGGTCAATTGTTTTGGGAATCGCAATGAATTGCCAGTTGCCCTGCAATGCCAGTTGACTCAAAATAGCGATACTACCATCGCCGCCAATGCCAATCAGGGCATCGAGTCCCAATGCTTGGTAACTGGAAATTATTTCATCCATGCAAGCCAGAGTATTCCCTTTGTTGATCGTGCCCAAGATCGTGCCACCCATGCTGAGTAGCGGATCGATGCCGCGCAGGTCAAAACTATGCACATGCAGCGGAATCATCTGACGTTCCAGTAAACCCTGAGTGGCATAGGGAATGCCAAAAACTTGCCAATCGTAGGTCAGGGTGGCATGGCTCACTACCGCTCGGATTACAGCGTTGAGTCCAGGACAGTCGCCGCCGCTGGTTAGAATTCCCAATCGTGTTTGCCTATTCATAGCGACTTATCCCAAAAGCCGTTGTTCTAGCCAATCAAAAATTTGATTCAACTGGTTGAGGGTAACAAATCCGTATTGCCAAAGAATCATCGGTAACATTCCAGGCGTTTGTTCAGGATGTCGTAAAGCAAGCTGGAGATTCGCATCTGGAATCGCCAGATCGGTTTGCAAAAATTGCAGCAATTGAGTTAGTTCCTTAGATTCCATCATGGCTCCTCTGAATTCCATTGCCTTGAGATTAGGGAATAAGTTTGAGGAAGTTGTGAGAAACTGAAACCCTCTATTCTCAAACTTTTCAACTCGCCTCACAAGTTCCTCACATTTTTCTCCTAACTTCAACGTAGAGGTCAATGGTTTGATTGGGTGTCCTAGAAGCCAACTATTTACAGTAATTGTAAAGAGGGAAAAATATGTTTCACAAAATTCTGGTGGCGATCGACCGTTCCGAGCATAGTCATCAGGTTTTTGATCAAGCCCTTGATCTTGCAAAAGCAACAAATTCTAGTCTGATGCTATTGCACGTCTTGTCTAGTGAAGAGGAAGGCAGCCCCAACGTCTCTATGATTGGGTTGGACTACTACCCGACGATCGCTGGCGAAATTTCGGAAATGCACCAGAAGCAATGGGCAGACTATGAAAATCGGGGTTTGGAGATGCTGCGATCCTATGTAGAGCAAGCCGCTGCTGCGGACGTAAGCGCTGAATTCACCCAAAATTCTGGCAGTCCGGGTCGAACCATCTGCGAATTTGCTCGCACACGGGAGGCTAATCTAATTCTGATCGGTCGGCGGGGGCATTCTGGCTTGAATGAACTCTTGCTCGGCAGCGTGAGTAACTATGTGCTGCATCATGCTCCTTGTTCGGTTCTCACCGTGCAAGGTCAAGTTCGGGAGCCATCGGAGGTTACTCCTGACAAACAAGTTACAGCGGTGTCGTAGACACTTACCGATCATGACCACTCGTCAGCAAATTAGAAGTACTAAAGGGGTCTCACTCAAGCATCCCAGTGGAGACAAGCGTTTTCAGATACTAGACGCAACGATGAAACGGCATCAGTATCAACAAGATGCGTTAATTGAAATCCTGCACAAGGCGCAAGAACTGTTTGGCTATCTCGAAAACGATCTTTTGCTTTACGTTGCTCATAGCCTGAAGCTACCTCCCAGTAGGGTTTATGGCGTGGCGACGTTTTACCATCTGTTTTCTCTGGCACCCAAAGGCATCCATCGCTGTGTAGTGTGTACGGGAACTGCTTGCTATGTCAAAGGTGCAGCGGCATTGCTGGCAGCGGTTGAGCAATCTGCCCAGATTCATGCAGGTGAAACGACAGCGGACAATCAGCTTTCTCTCTCAATTGCCCGCTGTTTGGGAGCCTGTGGGATTGCCCCTGCCGTTGTGTTTGACGGAACAGTATGTGGTCATCAAACACCAGAGTTGGTTGGCGATCGTCTGAAGGAATATTTGGGAAAAGAGCAATAGGGAACAGGGAATCAATCACACAGCAATAATCAATCACTATGGATCTCTCTGAACTACTGGAAATTGCTGAACAGGAACGCCAATCTCAAAAAGCGTTGCAAATTCGGTGCTGTGTTGCGGCGGGTTGTCTCTCTTCTAATGCACTGGCGGTTAAAACTGGGTTGGAACAGGCAGTTACAGAAGCAGGGTTGACAGACACCGTGCAGGTTTCTGGTGTAGGGTGTATGCGGTTGTGCTGCCAAGGTCCACTGGTTCAGATTGATACTTCAGCAGAACTGGAGCATTCTGAAATTCTGTATGAAAAAGTGGCTCCCGATCAGGTTTCTGCAATCGTCGCAACCCTTCAATCCCAAACCCCTGCAAATACACCAACGACCCTCCAGCAGGGCGATCTCACTCAGCCATTTTTTACCCAGCAACGGACGATCGTCCTGGAAAACAGCGGCAAAATTGACCCAGAACGAATCGAAGCCTACATCGCTGCTGAGGGCTATCAGGCGCTTTACCACACCCTGTATGAGATGAAGCCAACAGACGTTATCAATGCGATTACCCACAGTGGGTTAAGGGGTCGAGGTGGAGGTGGTTATCCCACAGGTTTGAAATGGGCAACGGTGGCAAAGGCAACCGCAGAACGTAAATATGTGATCTGCAATGCGGATGAGGGTGATCCGGGGGCATTCATGGATCGCAGTGTGCTGGAAAGCGATCCGCATCGGGTGCTGGAAGGAATGGCGATCGCGGCTTATGCGATCGGGTCTACTCAAGGTTACATTTACGTCCGGGCTGAATATCCCTTAGCGATTAGTCGTTTGCAAATTGCCATTCGACAGGCGCAACGGTTGAAACTTTTAGGCAGTCAGGTGTTCGATTCTCCCTTCGACTTTCGGATTGATATTCGGATTGGCGCAGGAGCCTATGTCTGCGGAGAAGAAACGGCGCTGATGGCATCGATCGAAGGCAAGCGGGGCGTTCCCAGTCCGCGTCCTCCCTATCCAGCCGAACGGGGATTGTGGGGCTTCCCCACGTTAATCAACAATGTCGAAACCTTTGCTAATATTGCCCCCATTATCCGCCACGGAGCCGATTGGTTTGCCAGCATTGGCACCGAAAAAAGCAAAGGCACGAAAGTTTTCGCGCTGGCAGGCAAAATTCGCAATACGGGCCTGATTGAAGTGCCGATGGGAACGTCTTTGCGGCAAATTGTGGAGGAAATGGGGGGCGGCGTGCCCGATGGCGGGTCAGCAAAAGCGGTGCAAACGGGTGGACCTTCTGGCGGTTGCATTCCTGCCTCAGCCTTTGATACGCCAGTGGACTACGAATCGTTGACGCAGCTCGGCTCGATGATGGGGTCGGGTGGCATGATTGTGATGGATCAGACGACTAGCATGGTGGATGTGGCGCATTACTTTATGGAGTTTTGCCGAGATGAGTCTTGCGGCAAATGCATTCCCTGTCGAGTGGGCACTATGCAACTCCATCAATTGCTGACAAAGATTCGAGAAGGTCAAGCAACTGACGTTGATATGGAATTGCTCAAGGAACTGTGCGATATGGTAAAACACACGAGCCTGTGTGGGTTGGGTCAGTCTGCTCCAAACCCAGTTCTCAGCACCTTGCGCCACTTCGAGGATGAATATAGGACATTGATTGATAAACCGTGATGAGAGACAGCTTTAAGGTCTATTTCTTTTCTGAGGTAGGAGGGTTTAAAGGATGTTGAGAGAAACACAGTTGTGTACAAAGTGCTATAGAGAGTTTCTCTCATGGCAAATGTTGGGTGGGATATGTTCGGAGTGCAGAGAAGGAGAGGAGAAAAACAATAAAATTTCTCCACCACTAACACAAAAGACAAAAATCATACCACCACAGTCATGTGTTAAATGCAACACACTATTTTTCCAATCGGAAGTTTTGGACGGAGTGTGTCCTAAGTGCAGAGCACTAGAGTTGAAGAAAATTACTAAAAAAGAACCACTATAGATTTTTCAAGTCAAACCCCCTTGAAGTTCCAATTTTGATCTGCTGAAACTTACATCTTTAATGGAATAATTTATGGCTGTCAAAACCCTAACGATCGACGATCGCTTAGTCAGTGCCCGTGAAGAAGAAACCGTTCTGGATGCAGCACGGGAAGCGGGTATTCACATTCCTACGCTGTGCTATTTGGAGGGGGTTTCTGAGGTGGGGGCGTGTCGGCTTTGCCTGGTTGAGGTTGCGGGTAGTTCTAAACTTCAACCTGCCTGTGTCACTAAAGTGGCAGAGGGCATGGAGATTCAAACCAACACCGATCGCTTGCAAAATTATCGCCGCATAATTGTTGAAATGTTGTTTGCAGAGGGCAATCATGTTTGTTCTGTGTGTGTTGCCAATGGAAATTGTGAACTGCAAGATTTAGCGATCGAAATGGGAATGGATCATGTGCGACTGGAGTATCAATTTCCTGATCGCCAAGTGGATCTTTCCCACGATCGCTTTGGCATGGATCACAATCGCTGTGTATTGTGTACTCGCTGTGTTCGCGTTTGTGATGAACTGGAAGGCGTACATACCTGGGATATGGCGGGTCGGGGTTCTCAATCCCATGTGATTACAGATCTCAATCAACCCTGGGGCACGTCTCAAACCTGTACATCTTGCGGCAAATGTGTTGAAGCTTGTCCCACAGGGGCAATTTTTCATCAAGGTTCCAGTGTGGGTGAAATGGTGCACGATCGCGCCCGGATTGAATTTATTGCAACAGCTCGTCAAAAACAACAATGGTAGTCCTAAAAGAGGTAGTTAATATGTTACGACCGCATTTTCCCGAAACTTATCTGTGGATTATTTTATGGTTCATTTTTGCATTATTCCTCTTGATTGCAGAAGCCGCTCTCCTGCCTCAACCAGCCATTGCAATGGTGAACCAAATCAAGGAAGCTCTGGACATATTTTTGCTCCAGGCTACTCACTTCATTTAGTAGAAGCAGCAAGAAGTTGTTGCACAAGGATAACTGGAGGGAAATATGGCACGGATAAAATTCGCAACCGTTTGGCTAGGTGGCTGTTCCGGTTGCCATATGTCCTTTCTGGATTTGGACGAATGGCTGTTTGATTTGGCAGCCCAAGTTGACTTCGTTTATAGCCCGTTTATGGATGTTAAAGAGTATCCAGAAGGTGTGGATATAGTGCTGGTGGAAGGGGCGATCGCCAACGAAGATCACCTCGACATGATTCGCAAAGTCAGAGCACGATCGCGGTTGCTGATTTCCTTTGGCGATTGTGCGGTGACTGGCAACGTCACGGCTCTCCGCAACTCCCTTGGCAGTGCTGAACCTGTACTGCAACGATGCTACATCGAAGCGGCTGATCTTCATGCTCAGATTCCCACTGAGCCGGGAATTGTGCCGCCTTTGCTCGATCGGGTCACGCCTGTTCATACTGTTGTTCCGGTCGATGTTTACCTGCCTGGTTGTCCACCGCCCGCCGATCGGATTCGAGCTGCCCTGGAACCGCTATTAACAGGCAATATGCCTCATCTAGAAGGACAACAAATCAAATTCGGCTAAGGAGGAGGATTGATGTCTCAGCGAATTGTGATTGATCCGGTGACGCGGATTGAAGGACACGCCAAAATTACAATTTACCTGGATGATGTCGGGCAAGTCACCGATGCCCGCTTTCATGTCACAGAATTTCGCGGATTTGAAAAGTTTTGTGAGGGACGACCGCTGTGGGAAATGCCAGGCATTACAGCGCGGATTTGTGGCATTTGTCCCGTTAGCCACCTGCTGGCATCGGCTAAGGCGGGCGATCGCATTCTGGCAGTCACGATTCCCCCCGCAGCGGTCAAGCTACGCCGCTTAATGAATTTGGCACAAATCATCCAGTCCCATGCCCTCAGCTTCTTTCACCTCAGCGCACCCGATTTGTTGCTGGGCATGGAAAGTGATCCCCAAACGCGCAATATCTTTGGGTTAATGGCGGCTAACCCTGATTTAGCACGGGGCGGCATTCGCCTCCGTCAGTTTGGACAAGAGATTATTGAACAATTAGGGGGACGCAAAATTCATCCCGCTTGGGCGGTTCCTGGTGGAGTGCGAGAACCCTTGTCTGAAGAGGGACGGACTCATATCCGCGATCGCATTCCAGAAGTCCGCACCACTGCCCTGAATGCTCTAGAACAATTTAAGCAATTGCTTCAGACTCACGAACGCGAAGCCCAAACCTTTGGCAATTTTCCCTCTCTGTTTATGGGATTGGTCACACCCGATGGCTTATGGGAGCATTACGACGGTTATCTTCGCTTTGTCGATAGTGCCGGAAACATTGTCGCTGACCGCCTCGATCCCGCTCGCTACCAGGAATTTATTGGCGAAGCGGTGGAATCGGATTCCTACTTGAAATCCCCCTACTACCGTCCCTTGGGCTACCCCGACCAGAACGATCACTGTCGGCTAGACAGCGGTATCTATCGCGTAGGCCCCCTGGCACGGCTAAATATTTGCACCCAGATTGGGACACCCCTAGCGGATCAAGAACTGCGGGAATTTCGCGATCGCGGTCATGGCACCGTTACATCTTCATTCTTCTACCACTACGCCCGTTTGATTGAGATTTTGGGCGCGATCGAGAAAATTGAACAAACGATCGATGATCCAGACTTACTCTCAACGCATTTAAGAGCCGATGCAGGCATTAATCAACGGTCAGGTGTGGGAGTCAGCGAAGCCCCACGCGGTACGTTATTTCATCACTATCAGGTAGACGAAAACGGGCTAATGCAGAAAGTGAATCTAGTGATTGCCACCGGACAAAACAACCTGGCAATGAACCGAACTGTGGCGCAGATCGCCCGCCATTTCATCCACGGTTCTGATATCCCGGAAGGAATGCTAAACCGAGTGGAAGCCGGAATTCGCGCTTTTGACCCCTGCCTCAGTTGCTCCACCCACGCTGCTGGGCAGATGCCGCTCCATGTTCAACTGGTTGGTGCTGATGGCACGCTGCTCAACGAAACCTGGCGAGATTAATGATTCATTTTTTATAAACCCTCACAAGTTCATCAAATTGTTTTCCTAACCTCAAAGTGGAGCCAATAGGTCGATCGCTCCTCAGGAAATTATCAGGAACACATCATGGACTGCCACCTAGCCGCTACACTCAAAAGCTTGCACCGATCGATTCTAGTGATTGGTTACGGCAGTCCGCTCCGCAGTGATGATGGCGTAGGGCAGGAGATTGCTCAACAGATTGCAACTTGGGGAATGCCGAATGTGAAGGCGATCGCCGTTCACCAACTGACCCCCGAATTGGTTGAATTGCTGGCAAAGGTTGATATCGCCATTTTTATTGATGCTTATCCTGCCACCGCAGACCAAGAGATCCAAGTTCGCCTACTGGAGCCTGCTGATGGCATCACATCAGGACATTGGTGTGAACCGCAGGTGTTGCTGGCAATGACACAGGCGCTCTATAGCAAACATCCCCAGGCGTGGTGGGTGATGGTGCCGGGGATAAATTTTGAGTTGGGAGAGTGCTTTTCTGTGGTTGCGAATCAGGGCATGGAAGCAGCACTCCAGGAAATTGAACAGTTAATGCAATCAATGAGGACAGAATCATGCATGAAGTTGGGATGATGCAAAGTATTTTAGAGCGGGCTGTGGAACGTGCCAAACAGGAAGGCGCTCACCATATTGACGGAGTGCATATGCGAGTGGGTGCGGCTTCTGGAGTTGTACCCGACTCTTTGGAATTTGCGTTTGAAATTGCGAAAAAAGGCACGATCGCAGAAGATGCTCGGCTCGAAACAGAGCTAGTTCCTGTGGTCTGTTACTGTGCCAATTGCCAGCTTGAATTTCAACCCACAGATTTACTGTATGAATGTCCTGAGTGTCACCAGCCCAATTGCGAGGTGAAACAAGGACAAGAGTTTGAATTGGCATTTCTCGATGTGTCTTGAGGAGGGGTGATGCCCGAAACATTTAAGTCAGCGATGGACAAAGCCTACGATATCTTGCGGACTGAGCATCAACCTCTAAAAGCCATCTTTGCACCAAAAAGTGTGGCGGTGATTGGGGCGACCGATCGGGTTGGCAGTGTCGGGCGAACAGTGCTCTGGAATCTGATCAGCCACACTTTTGGTGGCACAGTATTTCCAGTCAATCCTAAGAGACATAGTGTGCTGGGGATTCAGGCATATCCCACCGTTAGCAGCATTCCTGAACCCGTTGATCTGGCGATCGTAGTTGTGCCTGCTCCCGGCGTTCCTGATGTGATTACGGAATGCGTAGAAGCAAAGGTCAAAGGCGCGATCATCATCTCGGCGGGATTCAAGGAATCGGGGGCAACGGGGGCGGCATTAGAAGCGCAAATTTTGGAACGGGCACGGCGGGGTAATTTACGCATTATTGGTCCAAATTGTCTGGGCGTGATGAATCCACTTACGGGTTTGAATGCCACCTTTGCAGGAGCAATGGCGCGTCCTGGCAATGTGGGCT
The DNA here is from genome assembly GCF_003003695.1 of Phormidesmis priestleyi ULC007. Lineage (NCBI taxonomy): Bacteria > Bacillati > Cyanobacteriota > Cyanophyceae > Leptolyngbyales > Leptolyngbyaceae > Phormidesmis > Phormidesmis priestleyi. Next base: position 7,824 of record NZ_PVWG01000008.1, on the reverse strand, counting down.
TTATTAGCCAGAGTGGGGCACTGTGTACCGCCATTTTAGACTGGAGTTTGCGGGAGAATGTGGGCTTCAGTGCGTTTGTGTCAGTGGGTTCCATGCTGGATGTGGGCTGGGGTGATTTGATCGATTATTTGGGCGACGATCCGCACACCCACAGCATCGTGATTTACATGGAGTCGATCGCCAATGCCCGTTCGTTTCTCTCCGCAGCGCGGGAAGTTGCCCTCACCAAACCGATTATTGTGCTGAAGGCAGGTCGCACTACCGCCGCTGCCAAAGCCGCCACGTCCCACACCGGAGCTTTAGCGGGGAGTGATGGGGTGCTGGATGCTGCCTTCCATCGCTGTGGGGTTCTGCGAGTTGACACCATTTCTGACTTGTTTGATAGGGCAGAAGTGCTGGCAAAACAACCCCGTCCGCAAGGATCGCGCTTAACGATTTTGACCAATGCCGGAGGTCCAGGCGTACTCGCTACTGATGCGCTGATTGCTGCTGGCGGAGAACTGGCGGAACTATCGGAGGAAGCGATCGCCCACTTGAATCAAGTCCTGCCCACACACTGGAGTCATGACAACCCGATCGATATTCTCGGTGACGCTGATCCACAGCGCTATGCAAAAGCACTGGAAATTGCTGCTCAAGATCCCAACAGTGATGGCTTGTTGACCATTCTCACGCCGCAAGCGATGACCGATCCTACACAAACAGCCGAGCAGTTGAAAGCCTATGTCGAAACTACACAAACCTCTACAGCATCTCTAAAACATAAACCGATCTTGGCAAGTTGGATGGGCGGAGCCGATGTGGCAGCAGGGGAGGCAATTCTCAACCAGGCTGGCATTCCCACCTATGCCTATCCCGATGCAGCCGCACGAGTGTTCAGCGACATGTGGCGCTACAGCTATAACCTGCGAGGCATCTACGAAACGCCTACATTAGCTGGATTAGATGCAGAAATTCCCGATCTCTTCGAGATACCCGCAAGGGGTCGCCCCTTGGTAGAAACCATCATCCAAACCGCTCGTCAAGCCGATCGCACCCTACTAACCGAAGCCGAATCTAAACAAATTCTCCATGCTTACGGCATTCCTGTCGTTCAAACCTGTGTTGCCCAGAGTGAAGAGGATGCAGTGCATTGTGCAGATGCGATCGGCTATCCGGTTGTGCTGAAATTGCTCTCACAAACCATCACCCACAAATCAGATGTGGGTGGCGTGAAGTTGAATCTTGCCGATGCTGATGCTGTTAGAAAAGCATATCAAAACATTGAAGCGGCTGTTGTTGCTGATCCCGCCTCCTTCATTGGCGTTACCGTTCAGCCAATGGTTAAACTCGACGGCTATGAACTGATCATGGGTAGCAGTCTGGATGATCAGTTGGGACCTGTCGTGTTGTTTGGATCGGGTGGACAACTGGTAGAAGTGTTTGAAGACCGGGCGATCGCTCTACCGCCACTCAACACCACACTGGCGCGACGGATGATGGAACAAACCCACATCTATCGGGCACTCAAAGGCGTTCGCGGACGACCAGCAGTTGATTTAGCCGCATTAGAGCAACTATTGGTGCGCTTCAGTCAACTTGTCGTCGAGCAACGGTGGATCAAAGAAATTGATATCAATCCCTTACTAGCCAGAAGCCAGGAGTCGGCTCCATTCATCGCTCTGGATGCTCGCATCGTTTTGCATGGACTGGATATTCACCTGGATCAGTTACCCAGGCTGGCAATTCGCCCTTATCCCACGCAATACCTTTCTGCTTGGACAATGAAGGATGGCACCTTCCTCACCATTCGTCCCATTCGTCCTGAAGATGAACCGCTGATGATTCAGTTCCACAAAACACTGTCTGAACAAAGCGTTTATTTTCGCTATTTTCATCTGATTAAACTCAGTCAACGCACGGCTCACGATCGCCTGACGCGACTCTGTTTTATTGATTACGATCGCGAGATGGCGTTGGTGGCTGACTATACTCATCCAGATACCGAAGCGCATGAAATTCTGGCAGTTGCCCGACTCAGCAAACTGCACGGCACCAATGAGGCAGAATTTGCGCTCCTGGTCAGCGATCGCTACCAGTGTCAGGGATTAGGCACAGAACTGCTGAAACGTTTGCTCCAAGTGGGTCAGGATGAACAGCTAGAACACATTCATGCCGAAATTCTGGCTGATAATTCTGCGATGCAGCGAGTCTGTGAAAAGTTAGGATTTAGCCTGCGATCGATCGAAGCAGGCGTGATGCAAGCAACGATTGAGGTACAACAAATCACACGATGAATATTGTATTCCAGCAACGATTACATCTCGTGATTCAGGGAGCTGTTCAAGGGGTCGGCTTTCGTCCCTTTATCTATCGGTTAGCGGCTGATTTAGGGTTAACGGGTTGGGTCAATAATTCTGCTCAAGGTGTCGTGATTGACATTGAAGGAGTGAGATCGCAGCTCGATACATTTCTGCACCGACTTAATCAAGAAAAACCATCGCGATCGCACATTCAAAGTTTAGAATCCTCATGGTTTGATCCAGTTGGTTATTCTATTTTTGAAATTCGCAAAAGTGTTGTGGGTGAGAAAACAGCTATTGTTCTGCCCGACATCGCCACTTGTCCAGAGTGCCTTCAGGAGATCTTTGACCCTACAAATCGCCGCTATCGCTATCCCTTCACCAACTGTACGAATTGTGGTCCTCGCTTCAGCATCCTTGACGCGCTTCCCTACGATCGCTCTAACACAACGATGCAGTACTTCAAAGTGTGCAGAGATTGTCAAATAGAGTACGGAAATCCTGGCGATCGGCGGTTTCATGCCCAGCCCAATGCCTGTCCGCAGTGCGGACCTCATCTACAATTGTGGAATCCATCCGGTGAAATCGCGTCTCACGACAATGCTTTGAAGATAGCAGCAGATGCAATTCGCCAGGGCAAGATTGTGGCGATCAAAGGCTTGGGTGGATTTCATTTAATGGTTGATGCTCGTAATGAGACAGCAATTCAGCGATTGCGGCAAGCAAAACAACGAGCCGCTAAACCCTTTGCATTGATGTATCCTTCCCTGGAGTTAATCAAGGCTGATTGCGAAGTCTCAGAGTTAGAAGAACAGTTGTTGCGATCGCCCGAAGCTCCGATTGTTCTCTTAAAACACTCCAAAACCCAAACTCTCAACGCTAAAATTGCCCCATCTGTTGCCCCCCACAATCCGTATCTAGGCATCATGTTGCCCTACACGCCCTTACATCACCTACTGATGGCTGATGTGGGTTTTCCTATTGTGGCAACCAGTGGCAATCTTGCCGATGAACCCATTTGCACCGATGAACAGGAAGCCATCCAACGGCTCGGAACCATTGCTGATTTGTTTCTTATTCATAATCGTGAGATCGCCCGTCCAATTGATGATTCCATTGTTCGAGTGGTGATGGAACAGAAAGTGGTATTGCGTCGTGCGCGGGGCTATGCGCCGTTGCCGATTTCAATTCATTCAAAATCCAAAATCCTGTCCGTTGGCGCACATTTAAAGAATACGATCGCCTTTTCAACCAATCAGCAGGTCTTTGTCAGTCAGCACATTGGCGATTTGGAGACAGTTCCGGCATTTGAGGCGTTTCAACAAACGATCGCTAGTTTTCAACAGATCTATGAACTGCAACCGACTGCGATCGCCTGCGATTTACATCCCGATTATCGCTCTACACAGTTCGCTCATCAACTTGCTAATCAATTGCAGATTCCGGTTATCCCCGTTCAACATCACTACGCTCATATCCTCTCCTGTATGGCAGAGCATCAGCTTGAGGGTTCCGTTTTAGGCATTGCCTGGGATGGCACAGGCTACGGATCGGATGGCACTCTCTGGGGTGGTGAATTTCTGCACATCACCGATACGACCTTTAGGCGGGTTGCTCACCTGCGTTCGTTCCATCTGCCTGGAGGAGATAAAGCCGTTAAAGAACCGAGGCGATCGGCGATCGGATTGCTTTACGAGCTGTATGGTGATCAGGTGTTTGAGATGAAGGCACTTGACTCTATACAAACATTCTCAGATCAAGAATTAAAAATCTTGAAAACTATGCTGAACAAGAATCTCAATGCTCCAATTACATCCAGTGCCGGACGCTTGTTTGATGCGATCGCTTCAATCCTCGGATTGCGTCAATACATCCAATTTGAAGGGCAGGCAGCGATGGAATTAGAGTTTGCGATCGAGGGCTTTGAAACCGATGAATCCTATCCATTTGAAATTCAATCAACCAGATCTCCGACTTCTCCAAAGAAGTCGGAGATCTTAGATTGGGCAGCGATGGTACGGAGAATCTTAATTGATAGTCGATCAGGTCTATCGATCAGCAATATCTCAGCCAAGTTTCATAACACACTGGTTGAGATGATAGTAGCGATCGCGAACCGAGTTGGAGAAGAGCGAGTCGTTCTTACAGGCGGCTGTTTTCAAAACAAATATCTAACCGAACGCGCCATTCAACGATTGAGAGCAGAAGGATTTCGACCCTACTGGCACCAGAAGATTCCAGCCAACGATGGCGGCATTGCATTGGGTCAAATCATGGCAGCGCTACGGGAAATTTCAGGAGGTAAAGAACGATGTGTTTAGCAGTTCCAGGAAAAATTATCGGCATCCACAATCAGGACGATCCATTGCTGCGGACTGGTAGAGTCAGCTTTGGAGGCGTAATTAAAGAAGTCAGTCTTGCCTATGTGCCTGAAGCAAAAATCGATGATTATGCGATCGTCCATGTGGGCTTTGCCCTCAGTATTCTTGACCCTCAAGAAGCAGAACGAACATTGAGGTACTTAGAGCAAATTCAGACCTGATCGTGCAATGAAGCGCGATCGATATCGATTATCATAACGCCCCTGTTGAGCGGCGATAACAGCCCTGAATAGAAGCAAGAAAACTCTGCTCGCCACTCCAACAGGATTGTTAGACCACTAATCCTCCTAATAAGGCAATAGCCAAGCATTGATACGAAGGCACTAAGGTTCTTTGGGGTAAAGAACAGTAAGCTTCAATAAAGCTGCTAACGGCTTGAGTAATATAGATAAAATCGAGTTTTGAAGTATCTTAGATTTCTGGATAACCTGAGCTATGCTAGGTGAAAAGCAATAGTAAAATTGGACTAATTTTTTGCCAAAGAACGAAGGCAACAAAATTTTGTCTCTGAATTTGTAGAATGTGCTTAAAGTTTCTGTGTCTGCGTTACAGGCAGTAGCAATAAAGCATGAGCCGTTGTTTGAGGGGACATAGTTCGTCCGTCCATCAAAAATGAGAGGGTCTACGAGAGGTTTTGGACGAATTATAAGTTGTCCGCAGTGTGGACAATATTCGTTGGGTATCGCTTCCGAATGAATATCAATTTTTATTGGAGGATCAATTTGCCGCGGATATTCAGGTGGAGTAGGAGTAAACCCCTTTGGGGCTTTTATGTAATTAGGGATTGAAGGATCTATATAGTTGGGAATCGGTTGTATTAGCGAGACTCCGCAATGAGGACAATAGCGAAAGTTTGAAGATATAGATTGTTTACAGTGAGGGCAATCTCGAAAGAGGGGTACTTGATATTTGTCAGACGTGTAGGATGGCATAATCACTCCTTTTCTTCTTACCCAGATTATGGGAGATAAATTTGAAGAACTTGTGAGTAGACCCAAAAACCTGACAATTCTTCAGCAGATTTTAGAATCTGGCTTCAACCCGTCAGGCTAACTATTAATAGACTGAAAGCTTCCGCCTAAGATCCCGTAGTGGGTGAATAGGCAGAAGGATTCGGCATAACGCCCCAAATTTAGCACTTCGGTAGAATCTTTCTCCATAATGTGCTGCTGAAGGTGAATAGGCAGAATCTTTTCATATATTTTCATATTCATTACGGAGACGATCGGATGTGCTATTAAGCGCACCGTATATCGCTCCTCTCCACTCGTGATGCAAGAACGCCCAAAGAAATTGTCTGATTCCTCACAAGTTCCTCAAACTGTTTACCTAACCTCAATGCTATAGCCAATCATTGGGACTCTATGGTTATGGCAAATTCTAAGCTGAGAACTGTTGCAACCATTGATGCTAACGAAGCCGTTGCTCAAGTTGCCTATCAACTGAATGAAGTGATAGCTATTTATCCCATCACGCCTTCTACGCCAATGGCTGAAGGGGCAGATGTCTGGGCTTCTGAGAACAAGCCAAACCTCTGGGGCACTATTCCTGCTGTGGTTGAAATGCAGAGCGAAGCAGGGGTTGCTGGAACCATTCACGGAGCCTTGCAGACGGGTGCATTGACGACAACCTTCACTGCATCCCAGGGATTGTTGCTGATGATCCCAAATATGTACAAGATTGCCGGAGAACTCACCCCGACCGTGTTTCATGTGGCAGCGCGATCGCTGGCAGCACAGGCACTTTCTATCTTTGGCGACCATAGTGATGTGATGGCGGTTCGTGCTACTGGGTTTGCTATGCTTTGCTCTGCTTCTGTGCAAGAGGCGCAAGATTTTGCTCTGATTGCTCAAGCCGCCACGCTGCGATCCAGAATTCCCTTCCTGCACTTTTTTGATGGCTTCCGCACGTCTCATGAAATTGCAAAAATCGAGTTGTTAGAGCAGGAGGATTTGAGATCGCTGATTGATGAAGATTTGATTCACGCGCATCGATCGCGGGCACTGTCTCCTGATCATCCCGTCCTGCGAGGAACAGCCCAAAATCCAGATGTCTATTTTCAGGCACGGGAAACGGTCAATTCATACTACGCAGATTGTCCAGACATCGTGCAAACTGCGATGGAGCAATTAGGGCAATTAACGGGGAGATCCTATCACCTGTTTGATTATCACGGTGTACCCGATGCCGAACGGGTAATTGTGTTGATGGGGTCGGGTTGCGAAGCAGTTCATGAAACGGTTGATTACCTGAATGCCCGTGGTGAAAAAGTCGGTGTGGTGAAAGTGCGGCTGTATCGTCCCTTTGATGTCAAACGATTTGTTGAGGTGTTGCCTGAGAGTGTGAAGGCGATCGCTGTTCTCGATCGCACTAAAGAACCCGGTAGCACAGGCGAACCGTTATACCTGGATGTGGTCAACGCTATTTATGAAACAAATTCAACACTCAAAGCTCAAAACTCAAAATTAATTATCGGCGGTCGCTACGGACTATCTTCCAAAGAATTTACACCTGCGATGATCAAAGGTGTATTTGATCATCTGACAGCCGCTAGTCCAAAAAACCATTTCACAGTGGGAATCAATGATGATGTCACCCACACTAGCCTGGACTATGATTCAGGATTTTCGATCGAATCAGATAAGGTCATTCGCGCTATCTTTTACGGACTGGGTTCGGACGGCACAGTTGGAGCTAACAAAAACTCAATTAAGATCATTGGTGAAGAAACGGACAACTACGCTCAGGGATACTTTGTTTATGACTCCAAAAAATCAGGTTCCGTTACCATTTCTCACCTACGGTTTGGCTCACAACCGATTCGCTCATCCTATCTGATTAGTTGTGCAAACTTTGTCGCCTGTCACCAGTCAGCATTCCTGGAACGGTTTGATATGCTTCAGCATGTTGTTGCAGGTGGAACCTTCTTGTTGAATACTCCGTACAACACTGAGGAAGTGTGGGAACATCTACCCCAACCCATGCAGCAGCAAATCGTTGAGCAACATCTGAAGTTTTACATTATTAATGCCAATAAAGTTGCCCACAACAATGGCATGGGTGGGCACATCAACACTGTGATGGGGGTGCGACCTCTACTTGATTTAATCATTCAATCATGATATTACCTCAGTGATGCAACCAAGAGGGGTGAGTATGAG